>JANYDG010000109.1 GCA_025359885.1 Acidobacteriota bacterium | reverse complement strand
CTCGCAGGTAGGCCTCTGTGGAGTAGGCCCGTGTTGTTTCACCCTCCATGTACTGCAGTTCAATTTGTGTATTGACGATGCGGACCAGTGGCGCTTCTGCTGCAAAAAGCTGGTGCACCGTGGTGATCGCCAATCGCTCTGCGTCTTCTTCATTTCCAACCAGCATCGCGTCATCGGCAAGCCGCAGTTGAGTTCGAAAGACAAGCAGACGGTAGCTCTGTTTTTGCGCCAGGCGTAACGCTTCGAGTCCAAGGCGCAATCGAGCTGATCTGGTCGCCGGCGTATCGTCGCACACCTTGTTTGTAAGCATCGCAACGATGTTGATCCAGGGATAGTTGCCTTCAGTCCATCGCCCCACAGGGGAAGCTCTGAATTGCTGCGCGAGCAGTCGGCAATCATTGAAATCTTCATTCCGCTGCCGGGCAAACATGGTTTCCACTGTCGCTCGCGCCTCTCCGGCCCTTGCAGCGGCGGTTAAAGACGGGTTGATTATCGCTTGATGGTTCAGCTTACGAAACAGAGACTGAGAGCGAGTGGCCATTGCAAGGCCGATCTCCGGAACCCCCGTCTGGTCCTCGCGGATTGCCTGAGCTAATCGCTGCAAAGCCTGTGTATAGGTCTGAATCGATCGAGAAGGAATGGAATTGAGATCGAGGGAGAGCAGGTCGGCTAGCCAGGAATCGTGATGCTTTATCTCTAAGGAATGGGCAAGTGCTTTAAGTAAATTACGGGCTGAATCGCAGCTCGCGTCGCAGGGGGAGCCCCGTGCCGCTGACTCCTGGATGCCACTTGTCATGATCGGGAAAGCTTTCAGCAGCAGTTTATCCAATTGAGCAGAGGTCAGCTCTTCGTCCAGCGCAGCAAGGTCAGCACTCTTGTTTGCGAGCCTTTCCATTGCATCGGGAGAGGACAACATTTGCTCGATGCGGCCCTCATGGAGTTTGAGTCGATTGAGGGTCTGCTCCAGGGCGGCCAGTTTACGCCTGCCTTCAGCGGCCCATTGGGGGTCCCGCTCCACGGTAAGGTAGCGATTCCAAACCTCCACCGCGTTGATCATCTGCCCGCGGTCTTCCATCACAATTGCTTCATTGAAAAGCACCAGGGGCTCGGTTGGGTTGATTGAGTCTGCGCGACGCAGGTAATCGAGGGCCGTTGACCGGTCAAATTCGCTGCCCGAGACCAGTCCTCGCTGAAAATAAGCGCTCGCCGCGTCTGCCAGCAGGTCCACAGTGACGGGGCCTTCGGCGAGCAGCCGGTCGAGTATCTCGATGGCTGGGTCATAGCGCTCTTCGAGCAGATCGGCTCGGGCCAGCAGCTGCTGCCAGTGCCGGTCAAGGGGAGCACGCTGCAGCTCCCGTGCCAGGAGCGCCCGCGCTTCCAGCAGCGGCGCAGGTTCAAAACTGGCTGAGGCTCCGCGGGTATGGTTGTTGGCTGAGATTCCGGCGTAGTCGGCCTCAGGAATGCGCAACTCAAAAGTGCGCGACTGCGTATACGCGATTGCCAGCTGCCGGTCGGGAGTGTTCCTCTTCTGTTGCCACACCAGTACAGTGCCAATTGCCAGGGCGACTGCGACGGTGGCCGCAACCATTCCCCAATTGCGGTAGAACCTGGGATGGAATAGACCGGGCTTCTGCTGTCTCGCCGTCGAGGCCAATTCCCGTGCCAGATTCCGTTGCCATTCGCCACGTGCCGCAGCCATTTCAGCAACGGCCGCGGTTTCCTCCGCGCTTGCAGGCGCGCTCATCACGTGAAGTGCCTGCATCAGCAACCCCGCGCAGGCCTCACATTCAGCAGCGTGAGAGAGCAGGCGCAGCGATTCATCTTCGTCGACCGAGGCGCTGGCAACCAGCAGGACAAGGTTGCTCTCCGGGCATTCGGTGGACCCAAACGGCTCCGAATGCAACTCGCCCAGCTCGTTCCGGCCGCTCTCTTCATCTGGGGCGGCGAAGCCACTGCCAGCTTTGCCCGTTGCAATCGGATTCTTCTCCAAAAACTGGAGCAGGTCAGCGTCGGAAGGTCGCAGTTTTCCTGAATCCGTCAAGTTTTTCATCTGTTCTTCATATTGTCTATCGCAACAACAGAGGGAAATCCCTTTACTTTTTGTCCCGGAGTTGCATTTTTCCTGGTTTCATCGGTTTCCGGCAGTTTGCCGCCGCGGATAGCCGCCCGCAAAAGGCGTGTTATGCGAAGCAAGGCGCTCTCGACTCCCTTGGCGCTCAGGCCCATGGAGGCAATGCTCGCAATGTGCTCAGCCGTCATTCCCTGGCGGAAGTAGAGCCAGAACATCGTCCTGTCTCTCGCGGTAACTTCGCGGGGAAATCGCAACAGAATCGCGTCCAGCTGAGCAATCAGGGCGGGCCGCTCGATCGCTTCAACGGCGCCGTCGTCGGCCAGATCCTCTGTCGGCAGATGCAGTGCCAGGGGCTCCAACTGCCGCATGCCGCCTCGCTTATTTGCACGCAAGCGCCGAAAATAATCGGTGCAGACCGAGATGGTGATCACCTGCAAGAGCTTCACAAAGGAATCAGCGCCTCGGGCTTCAAATTCGCGAAGGACGCGGCGGTCGTTCTCACACAGTTTCAGGAAGACTTCCTGTACGATTTCGTTCACCGTGCCAGGGTCTGACTCGCCCCATAGTCGAGCGACGCGCCTTGCGGCAAGCGACACCCCAGGCGTCACCAGACGCACCAGATCCTCCCACTCAGGTGCGTGGGCGGAGTAGGCGCAGATTCGAGCCAGACGATTTGCAGACACAGGCACCTTGAGTGCTCCAAGTCTAACCCATGAATGCATCGAACCGTCTACGAGTAAATGCGCACCGGTCCGGCCACGACTTGCTGCGCATTCAAACGGCAGGATTGAGCCGGATGTTGTGCCTTCCCGGCGGACCATGCATGGCCGCTCAGGCCCACTCTCTGAGGCGCCGGCCAGGAGCCAGGCGGTTCAACCCGGAGGAGGGGACTTGGGGAGTTTTCGCTGCCATCGCGTCTTCAGACTTCGCTTCGTTTTGCTTTACGGAATTTTCCTTCGCCATCGGTTCCTCATCTCATCCAGACCTTCCTTATTCCCTTTGGCTGGATTGCGATCGAGGTCAAAACCAAACTAAAGCATTTTCAGGAATGGTATAAAAAGAGGCCGTACCGCTGACTGGGTTTTTCATCAAGAAAAATCCATCCTCGCGAAAGCTGGACACTCCACAGTATTTCTGAAAATGTTCTAGTCTGACGAATATTTTGCATGGCTGGCAGATCACTAGCGGGGGTCTACCAGTTTCATCGCGATCATCCCAAGCGCTGTCATGCTGGGGATGAAGAAATAATCGCCCCCTCGAAGCTCGACAAAGCTGGGGAGGTGCGCACAGACCAGGGGCGGATTCGTGGCACTGCGGTCTCCCTGCACCACAAATTTGCCGTGGCCCCCGTGATTGCCCATCAGCGGGTCTTTGTCGTTGCCCTGCTTGGCATCATTGCCATATTCGATCCACTGCTGCTGCACAAACTCAAATTGCCGCGAGATGTTGGCGTTGAGCACCATAAACACGACTCCGCGTTCCTCGGCGTCTGAGGCGAGCTCTCCCTCTGGCACAAAGCGCCCGTAGGTCTGGCCGCGACGCGTGATGCGGCGGCGGTCAATCAGCTTCCCATTGAATCCAAACGCATCGCGTGGATGCGCCCGTCGCATGTGCGCTCCAATCGGACACCGAGTTCCTGCGCCATCTGCACCGTAGGTAAAGTTGGTGCTGCGCTGCGGGTCTTTCACGATCGATGGGTCAGGGGCATCGGGCGCAAGCTCCAGCGGAGTGCCATCCCGCCAGCGACCAATGAGCTTGGCCGCCAACTTCTCTCGCCCCCCACCGTAGACGGCCGATTGCTCATCGAGAAAGCTGCGGAACGTGGCCAGATTCTGGTGCAGCTTGCGGTAAACCATAAAGGTCCCGTTGCTTGCCAGAATATGCGGAATCGGCGCAGCCGGCAGCTCCCCAGCCTCGTCTGCGTAGCCGAGCAGCAACTCGCCGGTCGCCAGAGGAGCCCAACTGCCATCGGGCAATTGCTTGCCATGGCCCGGTTGTGAATTTCGCTCGATGCCCAGATAATCCGGATTCCCAAATCCATCGGTATAGCCAAAGTGCTCTTTGCCGGTTTGCTGGCCGTCGACCATGTTTGAGACAGCATCCTGCGCAGCCAGCTCGACTGCCCCCCGTGTCTCGGCAAAGAGCGATCGTAGCTGGGAGCAGCAATCATCGAGCGCCGTTGCTGTCAGGCCGTTGATCCCCAGCCAGGCGTGGACATCATTTCCATGCCACACGTCATCCCAACGCGCTGGCGCATTCAAGCCAGTGTCGCCAAGGATGTCGGCGCGCTTCTTCATCCCCTGCTGAAACTCGACGGGAAAACTAAGCAGTGTCGCGTCCGGCAGCGCCAGAGCCGCCAATCCCCGATGTGTGAAGCCAATGTTCACCGTGCTCTGTGGCTTGCCGTTGTCCCATCGCTGCCCGGTTGTAATGATCGGCAGCAGCTTGCTGACGAGTGCGCGCGCCCGGTCTGGATTTTCAAAACGCAGCAGGATATAGCGGCCATAGGGCAGGTTGTAGCCCCGCAGTACAAAGCCCTGGATGTCGGTTTCGTTCAACTTACTCATTGCGGCCACCTATCTTCATCTCACGGCTAACGGTTGCAGACGCCACGGCTGGCATTGGCGCGGCGTCAAGAGTCGCGACGAGCTGCAGAAATTCCGCGCGTAGCTGCCCCGGCTGCATACCCTGGTGGGTCTCGACGAAGTCGGCAACCGCTTTTTGCGTCTGCAACGCTCGCAAAGTCTCCGGAACCGACTTGTCATTGACCGCGGCAAAGAAAAACGTTGTCTCAAGCTGGCAGGCTTTCATATACCTGACAAATGCCGCCCGGTCTGAGGCGCCCGGATATCCAACGCAATGGCTCCAGATCGCGTCCAGATGAGCACCTGCGTACTCGGCCAGCCCCTGGAGATAGCTGTCAATCGTGCCATCCGGGCCCGGGTCGCAGTTCGATTCAAAGATGAGGTACTTCGAATTGAGATGCTCTTCAACCGCCGGCGCGCCTACAAAGATCACGTCGTCCATCACCACCAGGCGGGCCAGGTGGGTTCCCGGAGCTTGCGCAAAGGGACTCTCACGTCCAGTCGAAAGACCCGCCAGGTAGCTGCGAATCTGCAGATCGTGCGAGGGACTTGCCTCGTCGTCATTGAGGATGGGCGAAAGAATCGTAAGCCCATACACTTTTCCACTGTTGTTTGGCATCAAGCTCTTCCTTAGAACACGACCGGGGCTTCGCCGGTTTCTCCCAGATTCGGCTGAACCTGCAGCACAAAACTCATGTAGGCGTCGGCAAACTCCGCATCGCTCAGGCTGTTGACTCGGCTCCGCAAATCATCATACGAGGCCTGTACCGCGTGAGCGGCCTTCAGATCATTTGCCGTCGCGTGAGGATATGCGGTGAAGTAGTAGTCCGTATCGAACTGCACCCGGCCAATATATTCCTTGAAAAGGGTCACCGGCACCGAGCCGGGAAACTTCTCGCTCCATTGCCAGATCAGGTTGAGACCCTTGCTCAGAACAGCGGAAAACGCGTCAATATACTGGTTCCACGTGCCGTTGAAGTTGCTGAAGAAAAGCAGGTAGTCATAGGTGAGTTTTTCGGGTTCCTGCCCGTTGCCAAATTGGGGAAACCCGGCACGCGGCACCACGACCCAGCGCGCAAATTCGATGAACGAGAGATTGATCAGGTCTTGCTGTAGCGACTTCACATGTCCGAGCACAAAGAAGATGAGCCTCAAAACCCAGGTCTTCCACGGTTTCATGGGCGTAATCGCGTTCATGGCATAGACTTTGCCATTGATGTTGCTCATAAGTCTCCTAACGCAGGGCCAAATACAAAACAGGACCGTTATATCCCAATCCGGGCCCGGTGAGGAGACTTTTTCGCGCAGCCATCGACCAGCGTTCCTGTCGAAGCCCGCGAGGTGCTAAAAAGATGAGATTCAACCGGCCATTGACTGGCTGAGTTTGAGCCAGCCGTCACGCCCCACTGAAGCCGCTCCGCGCCAGGGGTAAGTCGTGAATTCGCTTGTTCCACAGTGCGGCTCTTGCCAGGCTGGCCAGATCATGTCCGCAGTGGCGCTTCTGGATCGCATCGCTTGACCCCTCTGTCCTCTGCGGTAATTTCGCTCAATCTGCCAATCTTTTTGCTGATGTAGCAAAAGCAACCGCAGCCATTTGACGCCATCCCGCGTCACTCCGTCGGCGCAGCATGGGTTCTACAGACCGACCCTCGACCAACCTGCCGTCGCAGCAGTCCTGCCAGAAACTGCAAGCCTTTTTGGGAAAGGAGCAGAGTATTCTGTGGGAATATTGTTTCTTTAGCGGATATGCACTTACCTCTGAAATGGTTTTCTTTTTTCGCGAGTGGCCCAGAAAAGTCTCAGAATATGGGCATCCATAGCCCCAACCGGCAGCTTCTCTCAACAGGATGCAGCGTTCCAGAGACTCCGCTCACATCCATCAAAACTGATGGGAAACCAAAGAAATCAAAAAAGTAAACAGTTACATTTTGCCTCTCGCTTGCCGGGGTCCCCGTTCCGATGAGTTGTATTGACAAATACACAAGCGGCGGCATTTAATGCATAAAGGCGCAGTGCAGGACCAACTTTAATGCGCCTGCTTAAACGTTTGATTGGAAGCAGGAACTTTTGAATGTCTGCAATCAAACGCTTGATCGGCTGAATGGCCCTTTCCAGCAACAGCCGTACGAATGCTTCGAGCACCAATTCTTCGAGCAAGCTCACACGCATCGGCTTGCTCTAACCCAAGGGATGCGGGAGACGCAAAGCCCGCCGATTCAACAATGACGCCAGTCGGAGGTAACAAGCTGGGTCCGACTCAGTTTTTTGCTCTTGACAACGAGTGTCCGACAGGTCTTCAATGCTGAGGCGGTGCTCCGCCTTGTTTTTCGCGCGCTCAAGTAAATCGCTTCACCGAGTCAAAAATGCTTCAAGCTGGCAGGAAATGCAACTTGAAGGCACTTCAAAACGAGGAAAGCAGCGCACCTGTTGTTGGATGGACTTCCCGGCTGTAGATGATCGTTCACTGCAGCCAGGAAAATGCAGGTAAAGAACACCAGGAGCGCTAGTGAAAGGCTCAGAATTCGACCGTAAAGCAAATGCTTCACCTTTCATAACGGCTTCATTCCAGAAACGCGGTCGAAGCACAAAACAAGCATTACCGAAACGAAACAGAACCAATTTGAAAAGGAAGGTCACATGAGACTCACGAGATTCAAATTTCTCATCGTGCCTTTGTTCCTGGTGTTCGCATGCGTTGCAGCAATAGCGCAGCAGAATTCCGAGATCATCGGTACAGTCACAGACCAGACCGGAGCGGCAGTCCCAGGCGCAAAGCTTGTCCTGACGCAAACAGAAACCGGCTTCGTCTACAACGGCACCAGCAACGCAACCGGCGGCTTCACGTTTCCGGGCCTGAATGTTGGTAGCTACAGCCTGAAGACAACTGCAAAAGGCTTCCAGTCAACCACCACCAACGGTTTGTCACTGAACGTCTCGCAGACTTTGTCTACCGACGTCAAGCTCACCATTGGTGCTGAAACTGTCGAGGTATCAGTCACCGCTGATGCGCTTCAGGTGCAGACAGACTCGAACACGGTCAGCTCACTGATCAGTGGCGAGCAGGTCAACGAAATCGCAACCGAAAACCGCAACTTTGCGGCGCTCGCTGCTCTCGGATTGGGCGTCAGCTCTGCCCTGCCGGACAACAACACCCCGACTTCGGTCGCTGCCAACTTCACCATCAGCGTCAACGGACTTCGCCAGAGCCACAATATCTGGCTCATTGACGGCGGCGAAGCAGATGACCGCGGCGGTGCAGGCGGCATGGACGTCATGCCCTCACAGGACGCAGTGGCACAGTTTGAAGTGCTGGCATCCAACTATCCTCCGGACTACGGTATCTCTTCCGGTGCCACCATCTCGCTGGCCCTCAAGTCAGGTACGCAGAAGTTCCACGGCGAGCTCTTCGAATTCGCCCGCAACGATGCATTCGACGCAAACTACTTCTTCAACAACGGCTTCCTCGGCTCCAAGAGCCCGGTAAGCAAACTGCGTCAGAACATCTACGGCGGCAACCTCGGTGGACCGCTCTTCATTCCTCACGTCTACAACACCTCCAAGCAGAAGACTTTCTTCTTCTGGAATGAGGAATGGCGCAAAATCATTCAGGGTTCTTCACCGAACATCGTGAACACGATTCCCAACGCGGATCGTCCCACGGCTGGTTCGCCCATCAACTACGTTGCTCCCGCATTCGCGAGCGGCAACACCATCAAGGTTCCGAACCTCAGGGATCCGAACTGGGCCACGAAGGTTGCACAATACGGTCTCACACCGGGTGGGAACTTCGTCGATAACCAGATTCCTGCCGGATTGCTTGATGCAAACGCGATCCTGTACCTCAACACCAACGTGATCCCCAAGGCCACGACCAGCAATGGTCAGGTTCTTTCGGCAGCAACCTCGGCCATCAACGTCCGCGAGGACCTCGGCCGTGTTGATCACAAGTTCAATGACAAGTGGCAGTTGATGGCCCACTACATTCACGACAACGTGTCTCAGGGCAATCCGCTTCCCTTCCTGGGCTGGCTCTGGGCCTCCTACAACTCCATCACCAGCACCCTGAGCAACCCGGCCAACAGCGCCGCGCTGCGTCTCTCTGGTGAAATCACGCCGAACCTGCTGGTCGAAGCATCGATGCTCTATGACGGCAACATCATCGACATCACCAACAGCAGCAACGCGATGAACCCCGCTGGATGGAATGTCAACAAATACTTCAGCAACAAGGGTAACGGACGCCTCCCCGGCTTCAATTGGGGCGGACCTTACTACGTTTCAGAGGATACCGGTTCGGCTCCCTGGCACAACGCTGCTGAGGATTACGACCCCAAGGTCGATCTCAGCTACACCAAGGGCAAGCACGCCATGAAGTTTGGTCTCGGGTATAACCGCTATACCAAGAACCAGGCACTCTTCGGCGATGCGCAGGGCGCTTACGGCATCGGCAACCAGTCCGGCGATGCATTCGTTGACTTCATGCTCGGCATCGCAGGCGGCTACTCGGAGTTCCAGTCGGCACCGATTCGCCACTATGTCAACCAGACCACTTCAATCTACGCAATGGATAACTGGCACGTAACCCCCCGCCTGAGCTTGCAGTATGGTATCCGCTACGATGCCTTGCCGCACGCCTTTGAGCGGGCCAACGCTGTTGCCAACTTCGATCCAGCCCTCTACCTGCCTTCCCAGGCTCCTATCTGGAATGCAGACGGATCCTTGGATTCGACCGGCCCCGGCTTCTACACCCCCAAGGGTTCTGCAGAGCCGTTCTACCTGAACGGAATTGGATCTGCCGGACAGAACGGCTACCCAGTCGGCCTCGTCACCAACGATTACGCTACCTATCAGCCTCGTATCGGCTTCTCGGATGACCTCTTCGGAAACGGCAAGACTGTTCTCCGTGGCGGCTTCGGAACCTTCTTCGAGCGTCTGCAAGGTAACGACATCTACAACGCAGCCACCAACCCGCCGTACGCTTTCAATCCTTCGGCAGGCAATGTCTACGTCAGCGATCCCCACACCAGCACGGTTACCGGCCTCACCGCCGCAACTCCGTTCTTCGCGTCGGGCATCACCAGTCTGGCCAAGACCTACAGGGCTCCAGCCGTGGCTCAGTTCAGCCTCGGTATCCAGCACGAACTCTCTCCGTCGGTCATCTGGGTTATCCAGTATGTTGGAAACCTGGCATGGCACCAGAACATTCAGCGGAACATCAACACCTATCCGCTGTCGACCGACCTTCAGACACGCGGCAACGCTGGCGACGGCAACAACAACAGCCCGGCTGATAAGGCTGCTTGCGCCACAGAAAATGGCTGCCCCTACTCCAACCTGGCAAACGGTAACCTCTACCGCACTTTCCAGGGCTTTGGTGGCATCAGCCAGCAGGAAAACACCACCAACGGCGAATACAACGGCTTCCAGACTGGCCTTCGCATTCAGAATCGCTGGGGCATTTCAGGCGAGCTCGACTACACCTGGTCGCATGAAGTTGATCTGACTTCGTTCGATCTGAACGGCGTCAGCAACCCCTGGAACCTGAAGTATGATCGCGGCTCCGGCGCTCTTGATCGTCGCCACATCCTCAACGCCAACTACATCTACAAGATGCCGATCTTCTCCAAGAGCACTGGCTTGGTCCACTCGGTATTGGGCGGATGGGAGCTTGCAGGAACGGCGATCTTCGAGGCGGGTACACCAGCGATTATCGGGCAGTCAATCAGCTACGATACCGTTGGCTTGGGCGGCGGCTACACCGTTCGTCCCGACATCACCGGCAAGATGAAGTACTCCAAGAAGGTCAACAACTGGTTTGACACGAGCATCTTCCAGGCCCCGACGCCCGCCTACAACGGCGGAGCGAACCAGGGCTTCGGTAGCGCCCGTAAGGATGCCATTGTTGGTCCTGGCCGCGTCAACTTCACGACCTCACTGTACAAGTCCTTCGCCTTCGGCGAGCGGGCCCACTTCGAGTTCCGTGCAGAGTCCTTCAACACGTTCAACCACACCGAGTTCAACGGCATCGGAACCACGATGGGTGGCAACCGCTTCGGCGAAGCCACTTCGACCTGGGATCCCCGTGTACTTGAGCTGGGTGGCAAGTTCGTATTCTAATTCCACCTCAACCGGGGCGCGGCAGGCTAAAACCTGCCGCGCCCTTTTCTTTGCTCGCTACCCGGTCTACCCGACAGATGCGAGTTTGTTTGAACCAGCGCAGAAAGCTATTCTTGAAGTGTCAGTTGATTTGGGGGCGGTTGTGAAATCCGTATCATTGGTCTGCGTGCTCGTGCTTCTTGGTGCTCAGTCAGCTTTATCGCAGCAGCCAAAGGCGCCGGCAGCCGCTTCGGTCAGAGTGCCGGTCAATGTACGAGCTGCCCTGGTCTTTGAGCAGCAGGGAAAGATCACAGAGGCCGAGGCGCAGTGGAAGCTCGTGGTCAAGACCCAGCCAGGAAACGCCCAGGCTTATGCCCATCTTGGCTTGCTTGAGGCACGTCAAAAGAACTACTCGGAAGCAATACGCTTTTACAGAAAGGCAGAGGCGCTCAATCCAGCAATTGCTGAACTCAAACTCAATCTGGGCCTCGCACTGTTCAAGTCAGAGAAATTTCAAGAAGCGGGGAAGGCCTTTGAATCTGGCCTGAAAGACCGGCCAAATCCGGCTGACAAGCAGCGGCTGACGATCCTGGCGGCGATGGCCCACTATGGCGCGCATGAGTATGCAGCCGCCATTCCATATCTGAAAGAGGCAGCATCAAAAGACCAGCAGAATCTTCCCTTGCGGCTGACTCTCGCCCATTGCTATTTGTGGACCAAGCAGATCGAGGCCACCCTCGATGTCTACAAGGAAATCCTGCTCATCAATCCTGACTCGGCCGAGGCCGACATGATTGCCGGCGAGGCGCTCGATGAAAAGGGCGACAATGCCGGAGCAGTGCAGCAGTTTCGCGCCGCCGTACAGGCCAATCCCAGGGAACCAAACGTGCATTTTGGCCTGGGCTATCTCTACTGGACCCAAAAGCGATACGACGAGGCGATTGTTGAATTCAAGGCCGAGCTGGCCAATGACCCCAGTAACAACCAGACCATGGTCTATCTCGGAGACACGTATCTGCAGCAAAGCCAGTACGAAATGGCTCGCCAGATGCTCGAGAATGCCGCTCGTTATCCGTCCAAGGAACCGTTGATTCCGTTGGATTTAGGTATCGTCTATATCGAAACAGGAAACAATGAAGCGGCCATCCGTGAGCTGGACAAGGCAATTGCTCTTGATCCCAACAATGTCACTGCCCACTTCAGACTCGCAAAGCTCTACCAATCCGTAGGCAAAAAGGAAGAAGCCAAGGCCGAGTTTGCCAAGTCAAGCTCCCTCAATAAGCAGAGAGATGATGACCTGCATCGGCGGATTGCAGAGGGGAATGCGCGACCAGCGCCGGCAGACCAGCCAACTCAATCAGAGCCACAGCACTAGAGCTTTTCAGGGATTACCGTTTTCCAGAAAATTCTGCGCATTCCTTAGAAAAAGCACTCGCTCGTTAATCCCCTGAGGGAATTTCGTCTGGCAGTGATCGCTGAACCGAATCGGGGTCCTTGAGCGCCACGCCCGTCAGTCTTCGTCGGGTTGCCTCTCGAATATAGAAAAGCAAGCGCGCTGCAGCCAACTCATAGCTCAGGCCTTCGAGACGGATGTTCGAGATACAGTTGCGCTCGGCATCTGTGGTTTGGCCCGCCCGAGGTTGCCAGGTGATGTAGGCCCCCAGCGAGTCAGGCGAGCTGAGCCCGGGCCGCTCGCCAATCAGCACCACCACAAGCGAAGCGTTAAGCTTCTGGGCAATCTCGTCGCCAATGGCAACCCGTCCCTGCTCCACCAGGCACAGCGGAGCTACCTGTATCCCCCCGGGAAGCCGCGTGAGAGCAGGCAGTAGCTGCTTGAGTACAGCAACCGCATGGCGTTCTACCGCCAGGGCCGAAAGCCCATCCGCGATGACCAGCGCAACGTCATACCGCGTGTCGCATCGACTCTGTGCGAGCCGCTGGCGGCTCTCGTCCGTGAGACTGCGCCCCAGGTCGGGCCGTTCGAGGTAGGTCCTTCGATCTCGGGCCGCAGAGTGCAAAAGTATGGGAGCAGCAGCGTCCGGGGCACCCCACATCGGGCCAAGTTGAAGTAATTCCGCAATCAAACTGGCAGAATGCAGAGAAGCGTGAACAGCGTCTCGAGCCTGCGCATGAGCCAGTTGAAAGTCGAGCAGTTCGGTCGTCGCGATGGTAACCCCGGCACGGCGCAGACCCACCCGCGCCGGCGTGCGTGAACGCAGGCGCGCAGACAACTGGGCCGGTCGTTCAGAATCACCATCGGCCTTCTCGATGCCATCCTTCGAATTGGCAGGGGTAAAGGTCACGCGAGGAGCCGCCTTTCAAGCAACGCATCGAGCGTGCCCCCCGCCGTATCTGAGTCGCGACGGAGCCGGTCAAATCCCTCCCCGCTCAACCATGACTCAAACTCTGGCGCTGGCCGCAGTTTGAGCAATTGGCGCAGATAGAGGGCGTCGTGGAAGCTGGTGCTCTGGTAGTTCAGCATGATGTCGTCAGCGCCCGGCACTCCCATGATGTAGTTCACGCCGGCCGTGCCGAGCAGCGTAAGCATCGCGTCCATGTCATCCTGGTCAGCCTCAGCGTGGTTGGTATAGCAGACATCGCAGCCCATCGGCAGACCGAGCAGCTTGCCGCAAAAATGATCCTCGAGCGCAGCGCGAGTAATCTGCTTCCCGTCGAAGAGATACTCCGGCCCAATGAACCCAACGACTGTATTGACCAGCATTGGCTCAAAGTGGCGGGCGACCGCGTAAGCCCTGGCCTCAAGAGTCTGTTGGTCAATCCTGGTGCCGTTGGTCCCGTAATGCGCGTTTGCTGAGAGGGCTGAACCCTGCCCAGTCTCGAAATACATCAGGTTCCTGCCCCTGATTCCATCTGCGCAAATTCCTCCCCGGTCAAGCGCCTGCGCCGCGTCTTGTCCCTCCTTGAGCAAGGCCAGATTCACGCCAAAGCTCGTATTCGCCGCCTCCGTGCCCGCAATCGACTGGAAGAGCAGGTCCAGAGGCGCTCCCAGCTCAATGGCCGCTATCTGCGTCGTAATGTGAGCCAGCATGCAGCTCTGTGTAGGAATCTCATACCGTTCCCGAACCATCTCAAGCAACCGCAGCAGGCGAGAAACCGTTGCCGGGTTGTCGCTGACCGGGTTGATTCCGATCACAGCATCGCCAGACTCCAGCAGCAGGCCATCGAGCAAAGAGGCCGCAATCCCCGCAGCATCATCGGTGGGGTGATTCGGTTGCAGTCGTGTCGAGAGGCGTCCCGGCAAGCCGACCGTCGTCCGAAAGCGAGTGATGACGCGCACCCTGGCAGCCACCTGGATGAGATCCTGAATCCGCATCAGCTTGCTTACGGCAGCCACCATCTCCGGCATCAGGCCTGGCGCAATCCCCTGCAAACGGTCAGCAGTCGCATCTGCTGAAAGCAGCCAGTCGCGAAACTCCCCCACAGTCAGCGAAGCAATTGGGGCGAAAGCCCCAGCATCGTGTGTGTCCACGATCAGGCGCGTCACTTCATCCGTTTCATAAGGAATCAGCAAATCATCCAGGAACTGCCTGAGCGGCACATCGGCCAGAGCATACTGGGCGGCCACCCTTTCCTCTGCCGACGCCGCCGCAACGCCCGCGAGAGCGTCGCCGCTGCGAAAGGGCGTCGCACGCGCCATCAATTCGCCAAGATTGGCAAAGTTATGGCGCACGCCTCGAATCGTATGCCCGTAGTCCATCTTTGCTAGCTTAGGACATTTCGGCAGCGGATCGCGAAAAGATCGGACTCCCTGAGCTTTTCCCGCAGCCGAAGAGGGTCAATCCACGCAGCAAACCAGGCATTTCAGGTACTCAGTCTCCGGCAGATTCATCAGAACTGGATGATCCTGGGCAGCCCCGCGTCGTTCGAGCAAAGTAACGCGGCGACCTGCATCGACGGCGGCAGAGGCCACAGTCCCTTCAAGATCATTCCAACTGACGTGGTGAGAGCAGGAGCAGGTAATCAGGATGCCGCCCGGTCGCAGCATCTTGAGCGCGCGCAGGTTCAGCTCCTTGTAGCCGCGAAGCGCCCCTTCAACAGCCCGCAGGCTCTTTGCAAACGCGGGTGGGTCCAGAACGATCAAGTCCCATGCGCATTGCTCCGGATCGGCTGAGTCAGACCACGCGCGCAGCAGCTCAAACGCATCCGCCTCGACCCACTCAACCTGGGCCTTCAGTTGACCACGATTCAGCGCAAGATTTTCTTCCGCCACTTCGAGCGATGCCCGTGAGGCATCCATCCCGGTAACCTGCTCACAAACCTGAGCCAGATGCAGCGCAAACCCGCCCTGATAGGTGCAGACGTCGAGTGCCCGTTTAGCACCCCGAGAGCGGGCCCATGTCGCCGCCGCTGCATAATTCTCACGCTGATCGAGAAAAGCCCCCGTCTTCTGCCCTGAATTCGCGTCAAAGTTGAAGCTCAGCCCGTTCAGCAGGAACGATGTGCTCGCCACAGGTGCTGCCGGATTCCTGGCAAACAGCGGCGTGGTCGACGGGGCTGAGAGACCTTCCAGTTCGCGAATACGCGGGTCTGGCCGCTCCCAGATTGTTTCTAGATCCGTGCCTAGTTCAGCCCTCAGTACGTCGACGCAAACCGCGCGGGTTTCCGGCGTGTCCAGACCCTTGGTCAGCAACTGCACAATCGCTAGACCAGCGTACTTGTCCACAATCAATCCGGGAAGGTCGTCCGCCTCAGAAAATGCCAACCTGCACGCGTTGGTTGTCTCAGACAACAGTGACCTGCGGCGGCCAATCGCTGTGCGCAAGCGCTGGGCCAGCAAAGCCAGCCATTGCGGTGCGGCGATCAACTCACGCGAGACCATACGCAAAGCAATCTGAGAGGCAGGGCTGTAGAGTGCAGTGCCAAGCAGGATGCCGCGATTGTCCGCGACCGGCAGCAGGGAAGGGGTGTCCCCAGGACCTGGCTGCAGCGTCTCAATGTCCGTTGCATACACCCAGAGATGACCATTGCGAAGCCGTTCGCTGGCGCGGCGGCTGACCCGTGCGCCAATCTCGTGCGCGGCGACTGGACTCGATTGCCTGGGTGGCAACGATTGAGAAAGCGCAGCGCGAGGCGCAGACGCACCCTTTGCAGGCCGCACCTGTCCCGTCCTGCCCTGTCCAGTCCCGCCCTGCCCCACGCGCTCTCCCGCCAGTGCCCTCTGCGCTGGCTTTGCTTTTGACGCCCCCACTTTCCCTGGTCCACCTTTTCCCGAGGCAGAACTTCGGCTTCTTGTGAAGTCAGATTTCCCCTGGCTTGAAGTGGCTTCATCGCGATTGGCCTGATCGACAAGCTTGCGGCGCTGAAATGGACTCGAAGGCTGCTGAGGCTTGGGTGTGGATTTGCGTGCGGGTTTCGAATTGCTCGGCTTGGTCACTTAGGGCTCCTACGGGATTCAAGGAGTGGGCCAAAACAGATTCGCCTGCATCTTCCTCGCTTCTCTAGTTTAGCAAGGGTAATACGGTCATCGTCTCCGCCGCCTTTCCATAGGGTGCCCCAGGCTGAGAGTCTGGGGCACCTGTAATTCCAGTTAGGAGTCGTCTCAGCCTCCCCATGCCCTAGTTCACTTGAATCGTTTCCAGGTAGCGGCTCAAGTTGCTCATGCGAAGCTGCTTTTCCTGCGGGTTTGTGCGATTCATTTTGCTCAGGATGGGTCCCCAGACAGGCATCTGGGCTGACCCATGCGCCGGCATCTCAGAGCCGAACTGCAAAACCGTGACCACGTGCGAACCAGGAAACTTGCCATGGTTGTTCTTGCTCAGCGTCGTCAGGTCAGGGGGCGGCAGCTTCAATGCACCTGCCGCAGGGCCATTACCCTTCCCGTCGGTTCCGTGACATGGCGCGCAATAGCTTGCATACATGTGCTGGCCGTTATTAGCCGCTGTCTTTCCAGCATGAATCGTGATTGCATTCGGTGTTTGTCCCGCAAGGGCCACGCCCATCGTAAGTGTTGCAGCCATCGCTGTAACTAATATCTGTTTCAACATAAAGTACCCCGTTCTGGACTTATGATCCGCAGCAGACTTTACTCCAGTCGGTCAGAGTTATGCTGTGACGCCCAGCACAGGCCACAAGCTATCGCCTGATACGGGTCCGCTCTGCCCGTGCAGGCCCGCGTTGGTAAGCGATTCATCGCCTGTCCGCGATTGGCCTTTTCACCGGAAACCTGCAAAAAACAGGAATGAATTCGTTTTCAGCAGATGGGATTCCGCAGCCTCGCGACGAGATTCTGCAACGGTTCAGGCCTATAATGAAGCATGGCGACCCACCCCGGCAGTCCTCAGGCGGCCACCGCAACGTCTGCTCCGCCCAGCGCGAACATGGGAAGCGACACGGCAAGCGGCGCTGCTGCCGAGGTCGTCGAGGTCAACCAGGCCATCCAGGGTGCGTGGCAGCTGACAGCAACCCCAATCGCTGCCGCTGAAGCCAGCCAAATTGCCGTATCGGTTCCTCCAATCGGCCCATTGCCTGAAAGTCCCATCAGCAAACGCTTTGCCGGAATGCTGCAAACCGTTCTCGCCAATCGTCCCAATGAGGACATTGCTCCCATCCGCAAGGCATGGGAATTCTGCGTCAAATATCACCATGGGCAGATGCGTGCCTCGGGCGAACCCTACATCATCCACCCCCTTGAAGTAGCCGAAGTGCTGGCCGAGATGAAGCTCGACGCCACTGCAATTGCCGCCGGGCTCCTGCACGATGCGGTTGAAGACACCCCGGTTACCAGCGAAGAGATCGACGCCGAATTTGGCGAGCAGGTCGCACATATCGTTGAAGGCGTCACCAAGATCGACAAGATTCAATTCGCCAATCGCGAAGACAGGCAGGCCGAGAACGTCCGCAAGATGCTGCTCGCCATGGTCTCAGACGTGCGCGTGGTGCTCATCAAGCTGGCCGACCGGCTGCACAACATGCGCACCCTCGAGCACCTGAAGCCGGACCGCCAGGAGGCCATCGCCCGCGAAACTCTCGATATCTACGCCCCCCTGGCACATCGCCTCGGCATGGGCAAGGTGCGCGGGGAGTTGGAAGACCTCGCTTTCCGCTACACCGACCCGCTGAGCTATGCGCAGGTTGCCGAAGCGGTCGAAGCGAGGCGTATCGAGGGTGAGCAGTTCCTGGCCGGCGTCGAAGATGCAATCGTCGAGCAACTGCGCGAAAACAACATCCAGGCCCGCGTCGAGTGGCGCATCAAGCGGCTCTACTCCATCTTCCAGAAGCTCCAGAAATCCCAGGTCTCGGTCGATCAGGTCTTCGATCTACTGGCCATTCGCATCATCACCCAGGACAAGTCTGATTGTTACGGCGTGCTGGGGCTCATTCATATGCTCTGGCGGCCCGTCCCTGGGCGCGTCAAGGACTTCATCGCCATTCCCCGTGCCAACCTGTATCAATCCCTGCATACCACCGTCATGGGAGACAGCGGTCATCAGTTTGAGGTGCAGATCCGTACCGAAGAAATGCACCGCATCGCCGAAGAAGGCATCGCCGCGCACTGGAAGTACAAGGCCGGCGAATCGGTCATCTCCGCCAAGGATGAGCAGCGGCTGGCCTGGGTGAGGCAGCTCGTCGAGTGGCAGCGAGAGATGACCGACCCCAACGAGTTCCTCTCCAGCCTCAAGATGGATCTCTACCCCGACGAGGTCTACACCTTCACCCCGCGCGGCAAGGTGGTCATCGTTCCCGCAGACGGCACGCCGGTAGATTTTGCCTATACCGTGCACACTGAGGTCGGTCACACCTGCGTTGGGGCAAAAGTGAATGGGCGTATGGTGCCCCTGCGCACCAAGCTCCGCAACGGCGACATCATCGAGATCGTCACCCAGAACGGCCATACACCCAGCCGGGACTGGCTTACCTTCGTCAAAAGTCCACGCGCCCGCAACAAGATCAAGCACTGGCTCAACGAGAACCAGCGGCTCAGGGCCATCGAAGTCGGACGAAAGCTGCTCGAGCGCGAAGCACGCAAATTCAAAATCTCCATGAGCCGCCTCGAAGACTCCGACATCGCGCGGGTGGCGGGCGAATATGGGTTGGCAACCGCAACCGATCTGGCAGCCGCGATTGGATTTGGCAAGCACTCAGCCAGGCAGATTCTCAACAAGCTCGCACCCGGACTCGTGGCTGCAATGCCGGGAGCAGGCAGCCCTGGCGGTGCAGCCGATGAAGCCACAGATGGACGGACGGCTGAGGCCGTCATGTCCGATGCGGTCAAAAAGCTGCATCTCACCGGCTCTGACAGCCTGCAGGTTGAGGGTCAGAATGACCTGCTCGTCTATCGCGCACGTTGTTGCAACCCCATCCGTGGTGAAGAGATTATCGGCTACGTCACCCGCGGTAAAGGCGTTGCAGTCCACGCGCGCAGTTGCCCCAATGTACAGAACCTGCTCTACGAAAGCGACCGCCGCATCGATGTAGAGTGGGCTAAATCTGCTGCCGAGCTGTCAGGTCAAGTACAACGCTACCCCGTCAGGATCACCGTCTTCTGCGATGACCGCTCGGGCATGCTCAAGGAGATGACCGCCATCATCTCCAACGACGACACCAATATCCGCGCCGTAGAGACCAGGGATGGCGAAAACGGCGAGGCAATCGTCGAGTTCGTCGTTGACGCCGAAGACCTGCGCCACCTCAACCGCATGGTGCTCGGCCTGCGCCGCCTCCCCGGCGTAAGAGAAGTCCAGCGCATTCAGAAGATGTAGCCGCCTGAGTCTCCAGTCACCAGCTATCGGTTGCCCGTCCGTTCAGGAAAATTCGTCATCCTCAACGAAGTGAAGAGGAACTCTCTTGCCCGTCAAGCAGGGTGCCCCGCATCTCGGTTGGTTCTGAGATGTGCGACCAGATTCGTGTGCAGCACGACCCCTGTTCCCTCGTCGCTATTCACTGTCTCTGTTCATTCGTCCCGCCTGTGACACATAGCATTTTGGCTATACCCCCACAGCGCCGCTCACGCTAAGGCACATTCACCCTCAATTCGACGCAAACCCATACCTCTCATTTCAAACAACTTCCACCAAATTCCCTTGACAACGCCGGCCCCCGGCCGCTCCCCCAAAAAATGTTACACGTGTGACATTTTTGTTCCACAGCCAATTCTTCCCAAATTCCTACCACCCGTGCACCCTTCACTGGCAAATTCAAGACAAGGGTGCCTGCTGCTAACCTGATGCAATGACTGCGCCACAGCCAGATTTAGCTCATTGGAAACCGGTCCCACTGCCCGGAGCTGTCACTCTGGCAGGTCGTACGGTCACCCTCGAACCGCTCTCGGCAGAAAAGCACGCAGCGGCCCTGTGGCAGGCCGTCCAGGGCCACGATGCCGTGTGGATCTGGCTCGGCGACGGGCCCTACACATCCGAGGCCCAGCTCAAAGAAGCAATCGCTGCCAAGGAGACCGGAGCCAGTGCCCGCTTCTTCGCCCTGGTTCCCGCGAAAACCGGCCAGGCCGTTGGATACGCCAGCCTGATGCGCATCGACGCGGCCAACGGCGTCATCGAGGTCGGTAACGTGCTGTTCGCCCCCGCACTGCAGCGCACTGTTGCGGCGACCGAGGCCATGTATCTGATGGCCCGCCATGTCTTCGAAGACCTCGGCTACCGCCGCTACGAGTGGAAATGCAACGCGCTCAATCTGCCCTCGCGCCGCGCCGCACTTCGGCTCGGATTTGCTTTCGAGGGCGTCTTTCGCCAGCATATGGTTATCAAGGGACAAAATCGCGATACTGCCTGGTACTCCATGCTGGACCTGGAATGGCCGGCCCGAAAGTTGGCGTTTGAAGCCTGGCTCGCGCCGGAAAACTTCGATGATCAAGGGCAACAGCGGTCAGCGCTGCAGCAATTCAATGGTTTTTCTCTGTAGATTTCTCCTTGCGCCTCGCCGACTGAAACCACTCTGACCGTTGACCAGGAGGGACATTCCCGCCACGACGGCCAAGTTTCTGTGGGACAGGCGATGGGCGCGGCTATACAATCGATTCGAACTACACAATAAGGGAAGAATGCAACCCAGATTTCGCTCCAGCCGATCGTATCTACCCCTTCTGCTTGCTGGCCTGTCGATGGCAAGCACGTATGCGACTGGTGCGCAGCAAACAGCTGCAGGCGACCTATTTGCCCATCAAGGGAAGCAAACTGCAACCGCAGGCGAGTCTGCGACCAGCAGCCGTGTCGAGTTGCAACGGATGCTACTTCTCATGCAACCTGAGCCCAGCAAAAGAGCCGCTCTCGAAAAGTTGCTGATTGCTCAACAGACTCCAGGCGACGCCCAGTTTCATCACTGGCTGACCTCGGCGCAATTCGCTGAGCGATTTTCCCCGGGCACTCAAGCCGCCACCGCCGTTACATCCTGGCTGCGGTCGCAGGGATTTGCAGTCGCACCTTTGCCGCAAAGCCGCGGATGGATCGAGTTTTCCGGGACTCTCGCGCAGGTCCAGACAGCCTTCCATACACCAGTAAAAGTGGTTCCCGGCAGCAGCGAAAGCGATGGCAGTCTTCGCTACAAGATCACACGCGAGCCGTCCTTCCCGGCCGATATTGCGCGATTTGTTCGAGGTTTGGTTTCTCTTGACGGCTCACGATCGGCGCCGGCAGCCCTGGAGCCTGTCGAGTTTGTTGGCGGCGCGGCGGATTCTGCGTTGCCGCAAGGCAGTCAGGAATCGGGCCAGCAAGCCAGCCAGCAAGCCATAAACGAGAGGCTGGCGGGGTCTGGTGCCATGACTCCCAGGCTCGTCCGATCCCTCATGGAGCTTGGGCCTGTCTCATCGCACGCAGCCAATGGAGCGGGTGAGTGGATTGCCATTCCCGCCCGCAGCAACGTCCGGTTGGAAGATTTCTCAGAGTTTCGTAAAAAATTTAGTTTACCTATCGCAACGCTGCAAGTTGAGTTGAACGGCAATGACCCAGGTCGAACCGGCGATGAAGCCAGCGCAATTCTCGCTGCTTCGTGGGCTGGCGTTGCCGCGCCGGAAGCGCAGATCGTTCTGGTGGCTGCAGAATCTACCACCGCTACCGACGGGCTGGACCTGGCCCTCGCGTACACCATTGACCACTCTCTCGCCCGCACGGTCAGCGTGGGCTACACCTCCTGCGAACGCGCCATCAGTTCCTCTCATCAGGAGTTCTATGCCGCCCTCTACAGGCAGGCGGCCGCTGAAGGGATTGCCGTCATTGCCGCCACGGGAGACAGCGGCGCAGCAGCGTGTCACTCCGCCGCAAGTTCAGCCCCTGTCACGACTGGCCTGGCGGTCAACGCGCTGGCTTCTACGCCATGGAACACTGCGGTCGGCGTAGTCTCCTCGGCGGCAAATGGCACCTTCATTGCCTGGCAGGCCGGTCAGCCAGCAAGTCAGGCAGCGGGCCTGCACTACGCCTCTGGTGGTGGCACCAGCGCCGTCTACGAAACGCCCTGGTGGCAATCGGCGTCCGGGCTTCCCACTGCGGAGATGGATTTCCAGTCTGGCCATCACCGGTCCCTGCCGGATGTGAGTCTGCCCACCGCTTCTGCAGGTCCGGGTCTGGCCTTCTGCTATTCCGGGCAAAATGCAGTCAGCGGCTGCCGGCTGGTATTCAGCAGCGGCAGTGCGGCATCGGCCGCCCTGTTTGCTGGAGTCGCCGCCCGGCTGGCGCAGCAATACGGCCCCCAGGGAAACCTCGCACCCAACCTTTACGCGCTGCAAAGGTCGGATCAGACCGGGCAACGCAAGGCATTCACGGATGTAACCGCTGGCAGTGCACAAATTGGCTGCAGACTGGGCTCGCCGGATTGTTCTCCCCGGGGGCAAATCGGCTTCAGCGCTCATGAGGGCTACGACCTGGTTTCCGGTCTTGGGAGCGTGAATGCTCAATCGCTCATGGACAGGTGGGCATCGCCTCAGGATGTTGGCACTGCGACCGACAGTGTCGAGATGACCAATATCAACGGTCAGACCTATAACCCCTCAGCGACGGTTGTGCTCTCTGCCAGAGTGTTGTCCGGGTCCGGCGGATCGATTCCCACGGGCACCGTGCAGTTTTATGATCAGACCACCAATGGGAACACGGGAACTCCGGTCACGGTGACCACAACCGGCACCGCCTCTTACTCTGAAATCGGGCAATTCACCTCGGGTGGCCACAACATTGTCGCGGAGTATAGTGGCGACAAGCTCTACCAGGCTGCTATTTCGCAGCCTGTGACGATCAATATTCAGCCGAGTTCGACCCTGTCGACGGTGACGCCTTCGACTGCGACTCCAGCCGGCGGCAGCACTATCACGGTCACTGGAGCCGTCACCTCCGCCAATCCAGGAAATTCACCTCCCACGGGAACATTCACTGTCAATCTCGATGGGATTTCACAGGGCTTTGGCACGTTGGCCTCGATTGGCGGCAAAACGACCGCGAGCTTGCCGGTGACAGTTCCGGCGTCCGGCTCTCACACGCTGCAGGGCGTCTATTCCGGTGATCTGAACTACAACAGTTCCACATCAACTGCGGTCGCAATTGCTGTGGTAAAGACGGGAACAGTGACAACGCTGGCAGCAACTCCCAGCATCATCTCCACTGGAATCCCTGAGACGCTTACAGCAACAATTATGCCGGCAGGATCTGCAATCGGCACTCTGCCGATTACCGGGACTGTCTCTTTCTACGACCAGAACGTGTCTTTCCTTGGGTCGGTTGGGGTTACCGCCAACACCGCTATTTTGAGTGGGGTGAATCTTTCAACCACGACCACTCACTCCGTCACCGCTAACTACTCGGGGGACACCTCCTACAATCCGAGTGCCTCCAGTCCACTTCTTCTGCAGTCCAATCTGTTTCCTGTGACCGTGACACTGGTGGCAACCAACGCGGTGCTCGGCCCCGGCCAGGCAGTGGAGCTGACGGCCACGGTGACCCCGGTCAATACGCCCCCTTTGACGTCGGAACAGCACCCATCCGGCTACATCCTGTTCTATGCCAACTCAACGCTCATCAGCGGGCAAGTGCCGATTGTGGTTGGTCAGGGCTTTTCCAGTGTGGCGTCGGTGTTTGTCCCTCACATTCCGGCAGGGCAGTATGTTGTAACGGCGCACTACTTCGGCGACCCAACCTACCAGGCCGCAGTCTCAAACTCGGTCAATCTGCAGGTTGAGGATTTCACCATCAGTTCGACCATCACCAACATCAACATTGTTCAGGGTAACTCAGCCTCGGTTCCATTTACCGTCCAATCCCTGGGCGGCCTCGCCGGTCAAATTCAGGTGGTCTGTGAAGAACAGAATCCCTCTACCCTCGGAGCGATTCAGTGCTATTTCACCCCAACGCTCGTTGATGGCAGTGGGGCTCCCAATCTGACCATCATCACGACGGCTGGCAATGTGACGCGGAATGACGGTCCTGGTCCTGGTCCTGGTCCTGGTCCCGGCTTACGGCCCGGCTCCGGAGTGGGCCCAGTCGCTGGCGGAGGGATCGCGCTGGCCTTCATCGGGCTCTTGCTTACACCGATTGGTCGCCGGGCGCGCTGGCTGCGGAATCGGGCTGGCAATTGGGCCGGTAGAGCCCTGGTGGTCGCCCTCCTGCTCGCCGGAATGGTGGGTGCAGGCGTGGGGTGCAGCAACTCCGTGACCCTGAGCACCACGCGCGGAACGCCGCTGGGCGTGCATACGCTGAAGATCACCGCTGCTGCTTTTGTCGGTACGGTGACTGTCAGCCACAATGCCTATCTCACGGTCAACGTGGAGCCGTAAGGAACCTCTGAAAAAGTCTGGATAGGGGTTCGCTCAGGGGCGAAGCCGGCTGATTCTGCTCGACCTGAAGTACGGACTGAAGCCCGTATCCTTGAAAAAAGCAGGCTTTATCAAAGGTTACGAAAGCTGCTTGACGTGGCCTTTCCCAACAACTTGCTGAAAATCGACGCACCCATCGAGGAGAGAAAATTTCTGTTGCATCATATTGCAATCCGCGATATATTCAATTGCGGATTGCAATATGTTCTTCCGCGTAGTGAAAACTGACCAGAAAGAAATCGGCAAGACCGCACGGTTCACGCTATGAATTTGGGCGATAAGATTCGGTATCTGCGAGAAGTTGAGGGCAGTCTGCGTGGACTTGACCGCGCCCTCAGCCAGCAGGAGATGATGCACGCCATTGAAGCAGAGACTGGGAGCAAGCTCAGCCAGAGCTATCTCTCGCAGATTGAAAGTGGTGCGCGGCCTCACCTGACCAATACCACGCGGCAGATATTGGCGAGCTTTTTCAAGGTGCATCCCGGCTACCTGGTTGATGACCCGGAGGGCTATCACCCCGAATTGCAAAGTGAAATCAGGGGGATGGAAGACAAGCTCGATCTCTGGCTTGTCGCGGGTGCTGAGAGGTTCCGCCGCGATGCGATGCTCAAGCACGCACTGCTGACCATTGCACGTCATGACCAATCGCGTGAGTGCCTGTTGCTGCTTGAGTCGATTCTGGAGACGCCGGGGTTGATGCCGCGTCTTGTGGAGGTTCTGCGTCCAGCCATGAAGTCGGAGATTGCTGAGGCAGGGGACGCAACCGCGCAGGACAAAAATCGAAAGGCAGGGGCACGATGATTGCGTTGACTCTGATTGCTACGAATTCGATTGTTGTCACGGACATGAGTTTCTGGGAAGGCTTCTATTTTGCCTGTTTTGTGGCTGGATTGCTGCTCAGCGTTGTTTCGCTGATCGGTGGGATGGGTTACGGCAGCGTGGCCCATGGGGGATGGCACATTCACCTGCCGCATCTGGCGCACGGTACGCACCTGCCGCAGGGAGCCACGCATGTGCCGGCTACCGGGCGCGGTTCGTCGTCGGTTCCGTGGTGGAACGCCTTTTCAATCATGGTGTTTCTCTGCTGGTTTGGCGCAGCGGGCTATCTGCTCACCCGCTACGGAACCCTCATCGCTGGCGCTGTTTTTCTGCTGGCCGGCTTGTGCGGCCTGGCTGGGGGAGGGATCATCTTCTGGTTTCTGGCCAAGGTGCTGTTGCCGCATGAGCGCGAGCTGACTGCAGAGGAAACCAGGGTTGAGGGCGCACTGGGCCGGGTCAGCGCGCCGATCCGCGGCGGGGGCACCGGCGAGATCGTCTATGAGCAGCTCGGCGCACGACGCTCCTCACCTGCACGGGCCGAGGCCGGGGAACCAATTGCAAATGGCACGGAAGTCTTTGTCATTCGCTATGAAAAGGGAATCGCTTACGTCAGGCGGTGGGAATCGTAGCGAAGCCGACCCGCGATGCTGTCTGCACCAAGGTTTTGAAGTTCGTCTGAAACGTTGTTGAACCCAAGGCACCAACCCTCCCGGTTGAAAGGACCGGGAACTCGATGATGAATACGATTGTGTTGTATGTCGGAATGAGCGTACTGGTTTTAATTTTCCTGCTTGGCCTGATTGCAAAGATGTATCGCAAGGCCGGGCCGAACGAAGCGCTGATTGTGTACGGTTTTCGCGGGCCGCGTGTCATTACCGGTCACGGCACGGTGATCTTTCCGATGGTTGAGAACTGTCGCGAGCTTTCGCTGGAGTTGATGAGCTTTGATGTAGCTCCGCAGCAGGATCTATACACCAACCAGGGTGTTGCGGTCACGGTGGAAGCCGTCGCACAGATCAAGGTGCGTAGCGACCAGCCGTCGATTCTGACCGCCGCAGAGCAGTTTCTCAGCAAGAGTCCCCAGCAGCGTGAAGGCCTGATTCGCCTGGTGATGGAGGGCCACCTGCGCGGCATCATCGGCCAGTTGACGGTTGAGCAGATTGTCAAAGAACCGGAGATGGTGGGAGATCGGATGCGCAACACGTGTGCCGCCGACATGAGCAAGATGGGTCTTGAAGTGGTTTCGTTCACGATCAAGGAAGTGCGCGACAAGAACGAATACATCTCGAACATGGGCCGGCCCGACATTGCACGGATCAAGCGCGATGCGGATATGGCGACCGCGACTGCCGAGCGCGACACCGCCATCCAGCGCGCGATTGCCCTGCGAGAGTCTTCCGTAGCGAAGGCGCAGGCTGACCAGGAGCGGGTGATCGCAGAGGCCGCTTCTCAGGCCCGCCAGGCTGAGGCGCAGCGGGACATGGACATTAAAAAGTCTCAGTACGCTGAGCAGAGCCGCCGCCAGCAGGCTACCGCTGACAAGGCATACGAAATCCAGACCAACATCATGCAACAGCAGGTCATTGCAGAGCAGGTGAAGATTGAGCAGACCGAGAAGGAAGCCCAGGTCAAGGTGCAGGAAGCGGAAATTCTGCGCCGAGAAAAGGAACTGATTGCCACCGTCCTGAAGCCAGCCGAAGTCGACCGGCAGCGGATCGAAACGCTTGCTTCGGCGGAGAAGGCGCGGCTCACCACGGAGGCGGAGGGCCGGGGCGCCTCGATTCGGCTCCAGGGCGAGGCCGAGGCTTCGATCATCTTCCAGAAGGGCGAAGCCGAAGCCAAGGCCATGAACCTGAAGGCCGAAGCCTACCAGGGCTGGAACCAGGCCGCAGTCGTCGACAAACTGCTCACCAACATGGCCGATGTGGTGCGGGCCATGAGCGAGCCGCTGAGCAAGGTTGATCGGATCACGGTCATTTCGACCGGCAACGACGGTGCTGCGGGAGTGAACAAGATTACCGGGGACATGACCAAGATTGCCGCGCAGGTGCCGGCTATCTTTGAGGCGCTCAGCGGCATGGACATCAAGAGCCTGATGGCCAATGTGCAGGCGATTCGTGAGAAGCCGCAGGACAAGTAGCAAAGGCACGTATTCAAGAGCAGGCAGGAGGCCGGGACCGCCCATCCCGGCTTCAAACGCTGAAGACATTGACCGGGCAACAACCTGAAAAGAGAGAGAGCGATGAACGACATTCCGATGAAGCGACCGAGCGCAGCACGAACCATGACAATTTTTGGAATCAGCAGTGTAGGCGTGCTTGCGTTTCTGTTGTGGGGCGCACCCGAGTACGGGCGTTACCAGACCCGCGCCAACGAGCGCAACAAGATCCAGGTCAACGAATTGCAGATTCAACAGACCGAGCAACTCGTGCAGGTGGAAAAGCAGAAGGCCCAAATTCGCATCGTTGATGCAGAGGGCATTGCGCAATCCCAACAAATCATCAATGCAACTTTGACCGACCGCTACCTGCAGCATGAAGCGATCCAGGCTCAGATGCAGATGGCCAACTCACCGAATCACACCACCATCTACATTCCCAGCGGCAACAACGGCATTCCGCTTGTCAAAACGGTAGACGAACCCCCCACCCAGGAAAAGGGTAAGTAAAGGAGCAAGCCATGGCATTGCTTGAGAGAGTCAGCACCCTGTTACGAGCCAACCTCAACGATCTGATTGAAAAGGCCGAAGACCCCGAGCGCCTGCTGAAGCAGTTGGTTCTCGATATGGAAAACCAGCTGCTCCAGGTAAAAACGCAGGTCGCCATCGCCATTGCCGACGAGCACCTGCTCAAGCAGAAGCGGGCCGAGCATGAGGCGCAGGCTACCGAGTGGAAGCGCAAGGCAGAGCTTGCAGTTGCCCGTGGCATGGACGACATGGCTCGCGGTGCTCTGGAGCGGTCGCTGAGCTTTGACCGGCTCACCAAAGGATTTGCTGCGCAGGCAGAGGATCAGCAACTCGAAGCCGACACCCTGCGCCAGACCCTGCGCAAGCTGGAGCAGAAACTCAATGAAACCAGGGCTCAGTGCGAGATTCTCATGGCAGAGCATCGCCGCGCCAAGGTGGTGGGGCGGGCAACGCAGGCGCGCAAGATCGTTGGCCTGGAGCAGGAAGCGGCGATGGGGCGGATGAAGAGCCGGGTACGAATGCACTCAGCGGAAAATGCCGCCGCTGGCGAAATCCTCGTGCCGGAGTCGCTTGAAGAGCGATTTCAAAGCCTGGAAGAGCACGAGCAGGTAGAAATGCTCCTGAGCCAAATCAAAGAGCGCGCTGCGTTGCAATCGCCGGCCAAGGATTAACACATTTTCATTTTTGTGTGAGTTCATCTTGCAGCTATCCCACCCTGGCCGGAATAACCAAGACCCGTCGAGGGTGGGGCACCCAGATTTCAGCTATTCATGAGAGGGCTTTAAGCTCCGAATTTGAAGCCCTATCCCTTGCCCTTGAGAACTGCCGCCGTCAATGCCGGGACCACATCAAAGAGGTCGCCGACAATGCCATAGTCGGCGACCTCGAAGATGGGTGCGTTTTCGTCCTTGTTGATGGCCACGATGCACTGCGAGCCCTTCATCCCAACCAGGTGCTGAATCGCTCCGCTGATGCCAATTGCCAGGTAAACTTTGGGCGCAACTGTCTGCCCTGAGCTGCCAACCTGGCGATCCATGGGCAACCAGCCGTTGTCGCAGATGGGGCGCGAGGCGGCCAATTCTGCTCCCAGGGCGGTTGCCAGCTCCTGAACGATGGGCAGATTCGCTTCCTCCCGGATGCCGCGGCCTACCGACACCAGAATGCTGGCGGAGCTGAGGTCGACCGTCTGCGCAGAGGCGCGGAAGGGCTCGCTGGGTTTGGTGCGAATCTTTGCTGCATCGAGTCGCGGCTCGAAGGTCGCCAGTGTCGTCGCTCCCGCCTCAGCTGCATCCGCGCGAAAGGCTCCGGCCTGAATTGAGAGAAAGCAGGGTCCGGTGCCACGGTGGTGGTACTGCGCGTTGAGCTTGCCTTGCAACAACTGGCGAATGAACGTCGGAGCAACCGACGCGGCACCGGCATGTGTTTCAATTCCAGTGACATCGCTGATCAGCACCTGCTTGAAGCGGGTCGCAAGGCAGGGAGCAAAGTCGCGTACCTGGTAGGTATGAGGAAAGACCACATAAGATGGGCTGACCTGCTGAATCAACTGCGCATAGGCCGCCGTATACCCGTCTGCGGTGTAGTCGTGGAGCAGCGAGTGATCGATGGCATAAACGGTGCGCGGCGCTTTACCGTGTATGGTCGCGAAGATCGGGTTACCCGGGCTTGCCACCAGGGCCACATCCACTGACAATCCGTGGCCCTCGGCCAGGGTGTGGGCGGCCGCCATTGCTTCCCAGGAAATGCGGCTAATCTCACGATTCTTGATTTCCAGAAAGACCAAAACGCTGCTCATCGCATTACTCATAGTGCTCGCACCTCAAAGCGCAGTTTTTCGACCAGGGCCGCCGCAGCCTCAGCCGGCGAACCACCTAATATCTGCGACGTCCGCTGTTTGTTGGGCAACAGAACTCGTTCGAGCACCACGACAGGCGCTTCAGGTTTGGCTGCAAGTTCGAGCGGAGTTACCCGTCGCACTTCCTTTGTCTTGGCTCGCTTGATGCCCATCAGCGTCGCGTACCGCAGCTTTGAATTGCCCGACTGAATCGTCAGCACGGCCGGAGTCGGCAGCTCGACGTGCTGAAACCAGCCGTCTTCGAGCTCGCGCAGCACCTTGATGCCGCCTGGGACCGCCTCAATCTTGAGAATCAGGCTGGCATGGGGCAAGGCGAGTAACTCGGCCAGAATCACGCCTGTCTGCCCCAATCCGAGATCGTCTGACTGCAGCCCGGTGAGGATCAGGTCAGCATCTTCGTCTCTCACTGCCGCTGCCAGGAGCTGCGCCACGCCCAGAGCGTCATAGGCGGCCAGATCGTCGCTCTCGACGTGAATCGCCCGGTCGGCGCCCTTGGCCAGAGCCTCGCGAATCGTCTTGCCGACCCGCTCTGGCCCGGCGCTCAGCACGATGACCTCGCCACCGTGGGCTTCCTTCAACTGCAGCGCTTCTTCCAGCGCATAGGCGTCCGATTCGTTCAGCGTGAATTCCACATCCTGGAGGTCAATCCATTTGCCTGCGGCGTCAACGCGAATGCGCGCATCGCGCTCGGGCACTTGTTTGATGGCAACAATGATTTTCATGCGGGAACAGGCTCCAAAGAAAGGCACCCCTATTGTTTCGGCTCGAGGCGGGGGTGGTCAAATGCCACTTGAGAGTGTTTGGGGGGTGTGGGCGACAGCATTTGATAACAAGAGCGCTCAAGAATACCATTGGGATAAGTCATTTCAAGCCCCAAGGGAAGGCTAATACGATGATCAACGGTCGTCCAGTTGTATTGCTTGACACCAGCGTACACAATCGCTTGTTGGAGGATGGCCGCGAATCTGAACACATCTTCGCAGCATTCGCGGCTGGCTATTACGTGAGGCTCTCTGGCATTAGCATAGAGGAACTGATGTCCACAAAAGACCAGGAAGCGCGTCGGGCATTACTAGGGTCAGCTGAAAGATTACTGCACGGCCCGAGCGACTGCTTGCATGCGCACGATGAAATACTACGGCTCCTGATTCTCGCTCATGACAGTGATCCAAAGCGCTTTAGCTGGAGCGCGGTTAACGTACGTGCTCCTGAGTACGCTACAGAATTGAGCACCCGCAGGGTCAGCGACAATGACCTTCTTGCAGCCAAGCAATGGCAGCACATGAGGGAAACGAAGAAGCAGTTTGAAGACATGTGGACCTCGCTGCGGCCTCTACTGGAAGAAGTGTTTCTGCGGCACGAAAATTCTCGCCCGCTCTCATTGCAAGAGGTTCTTCCGGATGCCACTGGCGACTCAGGATTGATGTGGGGAATTGCAAAGGGCTTATACGACAAAATAGCCTCTAACCCATCCACAGATCTATCTATCCGAGATTTTGTAAATAGTTGTCCGCCGTTCCGGTGCATCTTATACGCCTTTCTGATGACTTGGTACGACCGGTCATTGCGCAAGTTGCCAAATGGCGAGAAATTTCATGCCGGACGGAACGACCAGTTTGAAGCGATCTATCTTCCGTACATCGACCTATTCCTCACTGCTGAAAAGAAGGGAGAGCAGGAGCGGTGCCTGGCGGAGATTGCTCGCTTAGTGCATACGAACACAAAGGTACAGTCTTACGACGACTTTTGCGCCGGATTGATGTTACCTAAACTCGATTGATCGTGAGCCTTGCGCCCGGCACAATAGGCAAATCTCTCTGCGCTCAATCAAAATGAAATACCCCCTCACGCTGGTAATTCCTTCTTGGGCAGCTGCGCGGCAGCGATCTGGGCGATGTCGAGGAGCTTGGGTGGATTCTCCCCAGTGGCCGCCAGCGCATCCCGGAACATCGTATTGCAGAACGGGCATGCAGCCCCAATTGTAGTGGCTCCTGTGGCTACCAGTTCCTGCGCGCGCACATGGCTCACGCGCTGCCCCGTCTCTTCGCCGAGGAAAGCCAGCCCGCCGCCAGCGCCACAGCAGAAGCTGCGCTCGCGGTTGCGCTCGGCCTCGACCAGTGTTCCGGCGGCAGAAATGACCGCACGTGGCTCGTCGTAGACATTGCGGTAGCGCCCCAGGTAGCAGGGGTCGTGGTAGACGATCTTTTCCTCAGTCTTCTGCTGTGGCAGCCGCGCCTGGTGCCGCGCCAGGAATTCGCTGTGGTGCTCAACCTCAGGTGGCGCCCCAAAAGCCTTCCAGTCTTCCTGGATGGTCCGCACACAATGCGGGCAGATCGAGATGATCTTCTTCACTTTCTGCTGCTGCATGGCCTCGAGATTGCTCTCCGCCATTTCCTGAAAAACCAGGTCATTGCCCAGCCGCCGCGCCGGGTCGCCGGTGCATTTCTCCTTGCGCATCACCCCGTAGCTGGTGCCGAGATACTGCATGACTTCGACAAACGCCCGGATAATCTCGCGGCCCTTGGGGTCGTAGCCACCCATGCAGCCCAGCCAGAGGCAATACTCCTGGGTGCCGTCAAAGATGGGCAGCTCGGCCTTTTGCACAAACTTGTCGCGCTCCATCGAGCTTAGTCCCAGCGCATTGGAGTTGCGCTCCATCGCCAGAAAAAGCCTGGTACCGTGTGAGTCTTCCCACGCGCCTGTGTTTACGGCCCCACGACGTAAACCCACAATAATCGGCAGGTGCTCGATCCCCACCGGGCATTGAAACTCGCATGCCCCGCAAGTCGTGCACTGGAAGGCCGATTCCTGGGCATTGTATTTGCCCAGCAGCAGCTCCTCTGCGGTCGGCCCAAACTCGTTGAGGTAGCCTCTGACGCCCAGCACAATCTCCTTTGGATTGAGGCTCTTGCCTGTATTCGCAGCCGGGCAGTGCTCGGTGCATCGCCCGCATTCGACGCACGAGAATGCCTGGAGCGCGACGAGCTGGGTAAGATCCTTGCCGGTAACCAGCCCAAAATCCTCATCGCCAACCAGCGACGGTATCTGGCTGAATCCGCCTCGCGAAAGGAAAATCGTCACCGGGCTCAGGATCAGGTGCAGATGCTTGGTGTGCGGCACGAGCGGCAAAAAGACGAGCAGAGCCAGCGTATGACTCCACCACAGCAGCCGGACGGCCGTGCTGGCCTCGCTCACAAAAAAGGCCGCGAGATAGGTCGCCATCAAGACAAAAATGAGGCCTGCGATGATGCCCGATTCATACGAAACCTCATGACCGGGCAGCGCAGGCCGCGCCAGCCAGACCGGACGCACAATAAATCGCCGCACAAAGAGCCCTGCAATCGAAACTGCGCAGGCGAGCGCAAACACTGCCGCAATCCAGAAGTAGGCGCGTCCAAAGACACCCGCAGCATCGAGGAAGCCGAACCCAAAACCAACCGCAACATGGTTGAGCGTGACGAGCGCAAAGGCGAGAAAACTCCAGAAGACAAAGGCATGCGCCAGTCCAGGAAGGGGCCGTTCGCGAATCACCTTTGCCTGGCACAGAACCTCCCAGAAGAAGTCCCAAACCCGCTTACCGAGGGGAAACAGTCGAAAGCCGGCATCCAGCTTTGCCGCCCTGATCTTGCCGACTACCACGCCAAACCGCTTCCAGAACAGCGCCCCCGACAGCAGAATGAGCAGCAGTAACAGCAGCTTTTCAAGCCAGGAAAAATGCTCCGGCTCAATCAGCATCCTTATACCCGCGAGGCTCAAACAAAGAAAACGCGAGGGAATTACATCAACTGGCACCATGGCGTCCGCAGAATCCTCTCGCCTACCGTTGTACCCGATTGGGGGTAGTTTTGGCACTTCGCGCCCGCGCATGGGCTTTCATCGAGCGCATCCGGTCGCCGGTACTTTACCCTTTGCACAGCTCTCGTGTCAGGTTTTCAGCATGTTCCACGGCAATCGAGTCAAGCCGCTGCAAAACCATGAGATACACCGCCAGGCTCGCGCCCGAGAGAATCACGAAAACTCCTGCCGCAATCCAGTAATCCGTATGCAGCCAGCGGCACACCCAAAACAGGAGCGTCCCCAGGCCTACCGAGACCAGCACTACCAGCAGGCTGATAAAGCTGTTCACCCCTGAAACATTCTGGCTGCGCATTTTAGATGCATCAACGCCCTTGGGCGAAGTGATGGAGCGAACGTTGCCGATTGCCATGTTGAGCAGAAAAGTGAAGACGGTCCAACTAATCGTGGCTACGGTCAGGTCAAGGGGAGCGGCTTTAGACATCGAGGCGGCGACCAGGTACATCAGCACCATTTCAACAATGAGAATGCATCCCACCAACAGGTTCTTGGCCAGCATTACATCCCGGAAGCGCATCGGTGACAGAAAGTAGAACTGCACGCCCCACCCGTCGCTGCCCAGGGAGTTATACAGCAGCCCCACAAAAATCAGCTCCATATACGCGCATCCGTAAGTAAACATAATGCCCGTCATACCGCGTGAAATCCCCAGGTAGCTCATCCCAGTTGAACGGGCAGACATCAGCACAATGATGAAGACCGGCATGATCAGGACATAGAGCTTGGGCCCGCTGCGGAGCAGGTAGCGCAACTCCTTGACCAGGCATGCTGCTACGCCTGCAGGCAGCAGCCGATGTGAAGGGGCGGCGGGAGTGCCAGCAAACGCCTCTGCCGGACGGAGGCGGGCCCGCATCGCTTTGGCTGGGGCAGGCGCTTCACTGAGATTTTCGCCCAGAAACTGCGCACGGATACGCACATGCAGGATCAGCAGGAAGACGCCCGTATAGGCCAGCACCGCGGTCAGTGCAGCCAGCGCCAGGCCAACTGAACTGCGGTGCATTTGTTCGATGGCTTTGGCCGTCAAGCCGGGCGGCAGCAGCCAGTTTGCAGCCACCAGCAGGTGGCCGGTTTTCAGAATCCACGGGCTCGGCTGCGCACCACGATGTTCGCTCATCCTTTGCATGAATTGCGCGCCAAACTGGATTCCCAGTGAGCCGATCAGGATCATGCCCGTCACCAGTTCGCGCGTACGCCGCCTGGCCAGCCAACGCTCCAGCCAGGAGTACAGCATCCGCGAAAACAGCACATTGCATGCTGCATAGACAAACAGCGCACATGCAGCCCACGGCAGCAGCGTCACATCGGCAATGGCAATTCCCAGGCACATCGCAGCCAGGCACATAATCCCCGCCAGGGTGGGAGGGTCTAAAAGGCCAAACATGAGCCGAATCAGAAAGTAGTCCGCGTAGCGAATCGGAAACCGCGTGAGGGTTGTCAGGTCAAAGCTTGGTGCGGTCGTCGAGGTACTGAGGTTAATGAAGTGCCATAGTGCAAAGATGATCCACAGCGGAACTGCCAGCCACGGGTCCAGGCCCTTGCTGACAATGGTGTAGCCCGCAATTCCAGCGCCGACTGAAGGCCCGAAGATCATGAGAGCCAGCAGCGGATAGGATAGAAACCTCACCGCCAACTCGCCCCAGGCGCCTTTACCCCTCAGCGAATTGGCGAAAATTCGCCAGCGTAGCCAGGCAATCGTCGTAAAAAACTGCCACGAAGACAGTGATTTTCCAGTCTGTGCTGCCAACCCGCTCCTGTTTCCGCTCCCGGTGCCCGGCTGCTGCGCTACCCCAGCCATGACAGCTCCGTTTCCGCCTGCCCGGTCCCCGGTCCATCCTGCTTGCCGATCACGCGAATGAAAATTTCCTCGAGAGTCAGCAGCTTCGTTGCATCACTGGAATCGGTCTGAGCTACCACGCCTGCGCGCAACTCTTCGAGCGATCCGTTGGCAATCAACTCGCCGCGGTGGATGATGCCCACATGGGTGCAAAGGCGCTCCACAATCTCCAGCACGTGCGAGGTCAAAAAGATCGTCGCGCCCCGCGCAATCATCCCCTGCAGCATCTGCTTCAACGTTCCAGCCGCAATCGCGTCAACGCCCTCAAATGGCTCATCAAGAAACAAAATCTTTGGTGCGTGAATGACCGCCGCTGCCAGCGCCAGCTTCTTCTGCATTCCATGCGAAAAATCAGTAATCAGCTTGCGCGTCTCCCCGGCCAGGTTCATGAATTCCAGCAGCTCCTCGCTTCGCTGCCGCGTCGTTGCCCGGTCCAGACCATACATCTGCCCCACAAAGAGCAGGTACTCCGATGCGGTCAGGCGACCAAACAACGCCATTCCCTCGGGCACTACACCAATCTGGCGCTTCACCTCAATGGCATTCGTCGCAAAATCCATCCCCAGCACGTGGATGGATCCAGAGGTAGGAGCAAGCAGCCCCGTCAGCATCTTGATGGTCGTTGACTTTCCCGCGCCGTTCGGCCCCAAAAAGCCATAAAACTGCCCTGGCGCAACATCCAGATTGACATTCTGCACAGCAGTAAAATCGCCAAAGCGCCGGGTGAGTCCGTTGGTCGAAATAGCAGTACTCATAGCTGAGAGGATACTGGAAAACACTGTCAAAGCAAGACTTCAGATGCCGTAATTCCAGGACAAACACATCAACAGTCAACGGTTGCGAACTCCCTGCTCTGGTGTCTCTATGCCCCTTCATCCGAGCCAGAACTTTGTTTGCGTCGTATGACGAACTGTCGTTGCGCTCTGAAGAGGAATGAACCAGCGCCACCGCGCACCGGCCCCGCGACCTGCCCCTGTTGATGTAAAGTGTCTTTGGTATTTGCACCTCTGATTTTGTGAGGTAGCGAAAGGTGGATTGATATGCGCAGGTTCATTCTTTTACTCATGGTGGCAATTACGTGCCGTCTTGGTGCTGAGAGCCGCTTCGTCCATGCCGACGGTAAATTCCTCGTCGATGCAGCAGGCCATAAGCTCATTCTGCGCGGTACCAATCTCGGCAACTGGCTGGTACAGGAAGGCTACATGTTCCGCCTCGAAGGCGGCCCGCAATCAGCCCGCGAAATCGAAGCCATGGCTAATGAGCTCATCGGTCCCACAGACGCCCAGAAGTTCTGGCATGACTACCGCGACCGCTACATCACGCGCAAAGATATTGACTTTATCGCCAAGGCCGGCTTTAACACGATTCGCATCCCCTTCCACTACCGGCTCTTTACGCCCGGCAATCAGGAGGGCTTTGCCCTGGTCGACCGCGTCATCCAATGGGCCAAAGAGGATGGCCTCTACGTCATTCTTGACATGCATTGCGCTCCCGGCGGCCAGACTGGCGCAAATATCGATGACAGTTGGGGTTACCCCTGGATCTACGAAGATGAGGCAAGCCAGCAGCAGGCCGCCGACATCTGGAAAACTATCGCGGCTCACTACCGCAACAACACCACCGTGCTCGGCTATGACCTGCTCAACGAACCTATTCCTCATTACCCAAAACTGGCCCAATATAACGAGAAGCTTGAGCCGCTCTACCGCAAGCTCGTCGCTGCGGTTCGCGCAGCCGATGGCAATCACGTCGTCATTCTCGGTGGCGCACAGTGGGATAGTAACTTCAGCGTTTTCAGCGCCCCGTTTGACAAGAACATCATGTACACCTTCCACAAGTACTGGATGCCCCCGGTGCAGCACTCGGTCAAGCCCTATATTGAGTTTCGTGATAAGTACAACGTCCCTATCTGGATGGGTGAATCCGGCGAAAATACGGATGAATGGATAACTCAATTCCGCAAACTGCTTGACGATGACGAGATCAGCTGGACCTTCTGGCCCTATAAGAAGATGGAAGCCAAGTCTGCGCCCGTCACCTTTGCCCCACCCGCTCATTGGGAGGCAATCGTGGCCTACGCCGCCCGCCACGCTGGCATGGGCGATACGGAAAAATCAGTTGCCGCTCGGCCTTCGCTCGAAGACTCTCGCGCAGCGTTTGCTGACCTGCTCGAAAAAATACGCTTTGAAAACTGCCAGCCAAATACGGGCTATCTCAAGGCGCTCGCGGCCAGAGGCTATTGAACAAAATCGTTGGATGACTCAGGGGATGAGCGGATGATTGTCAATCTGGCCGAGCGCGCGCACAACCACAACTGGCGGCTCGACCCCATTGTGCGCTCGCTGCTCGATACTGATTTCTACAAGCTGCTTATGCTGCAGTTCATCTGGAAGCATTTCCCTAACGTGCACGCCACCTTTACGCTCGTCAATCGAACCACGAGCGTGCCACTGGCCGACATCGTTGGCATGGAAGAGCTTCGCCAGCAGCTTGATCATGTGCGTAACTTGCGCTTTCACAAGTCTGAACTGATCTGGCTTGCGGGCAACACCTTCTACGGGAAGCGCGGCATCTTTGAGCCAGCTTTTCTCGAATGGCTGGAAGATGACTTTGAGTTACCAGAATACGAGTTGTTCGTTGAAGGCGGCCAATTCAACCTTTCCTTTCATGGCCCCTGGAGCCAGGTAACACTTTGGGAAGTGTACTCACTGGCAATTTTGAGCGAGCTGAAAACCCGCTCGAGCCTGCGCGAAATGAGCGAGTTTTCACTTGATATTTTGTATGCCCGGGCCAAGGCGAAATTGTGGAGCAAGATTGAGCGATTGCGCGGCGTCCCCGGCTTGAAAATTGCCGACTTTGGCACGCGCCGGCGTCACAGTTTTCTTTGGCAGGAGTATGTCGTCAGAGCCATGCGCGACACGCTGGGCGCGGCTTTCACCGGCTCCTCGAATACCTATCTTGCCTACAAGCATGACCTGGAGGCGATCGGTACGAATGCGCATGAACTGCCCATGGCAATGGCCGCCATGGCTAACAGCGACGCGGAGCTCAAGGCATCGCAGTATCGCATGCTCGAGCTGTGGCAGAACACATACCAGCGCGAATTGCTCGTCATGCTGCCCGATACGTTTGGGACAACGCAGTTCCTCGCCGACGCACCTGATTGGGTCACGGACTGGACCGGCCAGCGCATCGACAGCAAGAATCCTTTCCTCGCTGGCGACGAATATATTCAGTGGCTCACTGATCGCGGGCGCGACCCGGGGAAGAAGCTCCTCATTGCCTCAGATGGCCTCGATGTCGAAGATATCCTCGCTCTGCACGCGTATTTCTCCGGCGAAATTGTTGGCAATCACCGCCCCACTGATTTTCATCAGGCAGCCGATTTCCTCGATCCGCTCAAGTGGAATGCACGGCGCCGCATTCGCTTCAGCGCCGGATGGGGTACGCTGCTTACCAACGACTTTCGCGAATGCGATCCCAACAGCAGCGACGTCTTCGATCCCATCAGCCTGGTATGCAAACTTACCGATGCGAATGGCATGGCCGCTGTGAAGCTCTCGGATAACTATGCCAAGGCCATGGGTGCAGCAGATGATGTTGAACGCTACCGCCATGTTTTCGGGGCTGCCGGCGTCACCAACCTTCCAACATTCGTTTAGAGCGGAATCAGAATAGGTGGACTCGTATGGCTTCAGCGAGGTGGGATTTTTTCTTGATAAAAAATCCCGTCTTACAATTTTGCCGTTGGGTACAGTGAATCTGATTGTGCTCTAATCGCTAGTGGAAGTCATGTGAGCGCATCTCCAGCGCACGGTCTGAAAGCGCGCGCAACTGCACAGCCTTCACGTGAATAACCTTGTCCTGATTCTGCAGTACACCTTCAATCAGCAGAAACCGTCCCCGCGAAACCAGCACACGCTCACGCTCATACACATCGGGCGTGATGATGATATTGGCAATGCCCGTCTCATCTTCCATCGACAGAAACACAAATCCCCTGGCCGTTCCAGGCCGCTGCCGTGCAATCACACAGCCCGCCGTTCGTACAAGATCGCCATCCTTGCAATGCAGTAACTCGGCTGCTGATAACACTCTGATGCCACGCAACTCTTCACGACGATAGTGCATAGGATGTTTACCAACAGTAAGTCCTGTACCTGCATAATCGGCGACCATCCGCTCATCTGTACTCATCATTTTTAGAGGTTGTGTCTCAGTATCATCGCGCAGGATCGCAGCGTCCTGGCGCAACAATGGCCCCTCAGGCTTGCCCGCTCGCTCTACCTGCCATAGCGCATCGCGTCGATGTGTAATGCCATCCAGTGAATTAAGTGCACCGATCTGTGCCAACAGCGTAAGCTCCCTGCGATTGAGCATCGGTACGCGCTGTGCCAGATCTTCGGTAGAGTTAAACTGCCCCTGACGCATGCGCGATTGAACCACGGCCTGTGCAGCCTGGGAACGCAGTCCAATGGCATAGCCCAGCCCCATGCGCAGTGACAATTTACCATTGTTTTCATGCTCCAGATAACACATCCAATCCGATACCTGAATATCAATCGGTTTGATATGTAGACCATGCCGCTGCGCATCTTTCACCAGCACCGCAGGTGTGTAAAAACCCATCGGCTGATTGTTTAGCATGGCGCACGTAAACGCCGCGAGATATTTCACCTTTAGATATGCAGACGCATAAGCGATGAGTGCAAAGCTCGCCGCATGCGACTCGGGAAATCCATACAGTGCAAATGAACTGATGTTCTCGACAATGTTATCCTGCGTTTTCAGGTCGATGCCATTGGCCGTCATGCCAGAGCGCAATTTTCCTTCAAGGTTATGCATGCGCTCCCATGATCGTCTCATGCCCACAGCGCGTCGCAACTCTTCGGCCTCAGCTCCAGAAAAATTGGCAACCGTCATCGCCATGCGCAATAACTGTTCTTGAAACAGGGGTACTCCCAGGGTGCGTCGCAGAACAGGTTCGAGTAATGGATGAGGATAAGTGACGGCCTCCTTCTTTTGCCTGCGGCGCATATACGGGTGCATCATCTTGCCAACAATTGGCCCCGGGCGAATGATGGCCACCTGCACGACCAGGTCATAAAACCGAGTGGGACAATTACGAGGCAGCGATGCCATCTGCGCCCTGCTCTCTACTTGAAACATCCCCACCGTATCGGCCAGTTGCAGGGTACGATAAACCTCGTCATCTTCTGGTAAGTTTGCCAGGTCTACAGGCTCACCGTAGTGTCTCGGAATCAATTCAATACAATCCTTGAGTACGGCCATCATGCCCAGGCCAAGCATGTCTACTTTCACAATGCCGAGGTCCGCGCAGTCTTCCTTGTCCCACTGCACCACCGTCCGTCCCGGCATGGATGCACGCTCCAGGGGAACCACGCGATTCAGATGCCCCTGGCAGATAACCATGCCACCTGAGTGTTGGCCCAGGTGACGCGGCAGGTCCTGCATCCTCATGGATAGCTCAAGATACTTGGCGATACGTGGATGTGCCACATCGAAGCCGGCATTCTGAAACGAGTGTGCCATTGTATCTGTCTTCCCGCGCCACTCCCACTGGCTTACCAATCCACTTAATCGGCCCAGTGAATCCGCATCAAATCCCAGCGCCTTGCCTACCTCACGCGCCGCCGACTTACCGCGATATGTGATTACATTCGCAGTCATCGCCGCACCTAGTTCGCCATAGCGCTGATAGATGTATTGGATTGCTTGTTCACGCTTGTCTCCTGAAGGTAGATCAAGATCAATGTCCGGCCACTCGCCGCGATTTTCGTTGAGGAATCGCTCAAAGAGCAACTCCATCCCGACAGGATCAATCGCTGTAATCTCCAGTGCATAGCATACCGCCGAGTTAGCTGCGCTACCGCGACCCTGCACCAGGATGTTATTTGATTTGCAAAACTGAATAATGTCCCACACAATCAAAAAATAGCCGGCAAATCCTAGTCGTGCGATCAATGCAAGCTCATGCGCCACCTGCTTTTCTGCCTTTGCCAGCAGCACGGAGTCACGCTTGGCGCCATAGCGTCGTACCACACCTTCAGCTACACGCTTTGCCAGGAAACTGTTCATGTCGTCGCAGTCAGGAACAGGGAAGCGTGGGAACTCGTAGCCAAGATCACTCAACTCGAACTGAAGTCGTGCACCAAGTTCGCGTGTCTCTGCAACGGCCTCAGGCAGATCGCGAAACAGGACGTCCATCTCGTGCGCCGAACGCAGATGGCGATGGTTGTTGACTGTGAGCAAACGGCCTGCCTGGTCTAACTCAACATGGTTGCGTATCGCCGTGAAGATGTCCATAACTTCACGATCATAGGCACGCGCATAGCGAACACCATTGGTGGCCAGCAGCGGTAGTTCCAAGTCTCGCGCAATACGAATTGCCGCCTGATTGCGCCCCTCCTGCGCACGTTCGTGATGCCGCTGTAGTTCAACATAGACGCTCTCTTTACCAAAGATATGGATAAGTCGTTTGACGCACGTGTGACCCTCCACTTCACCGCCGCGATCAAGCGCTGCAGCCAGGGGACCCTCATCTCCACCGGTCATGCAGATCAACCCGGGAGCGTGTTGTTCTAGGTCATCGAGAGCCGCCGCACCCTCACCCTTACTGGCCTCACGCATCTTGAACTTCGTAATCATCTGACACAGATTCTGATATCCGATACGTGATTCGCACAGCAAGGGAAGGCGCACTGGTTCTGATGCATGACGGTGCGGCAACCAGGCAGGGGGCATCATGCGCTGGCCAAATTCAGGTGTAGCAATCTCAGCGCCTATGAGTGCGCGCACACCTTTTCTCTGCGCGCTGGTGTGAAAGCGCGCAGCTCCATACAGACCATTTCGATCGAGCAACGCAACTGCAGGGATCTCTAACTCAGCAGCACGCGCAATCAGATCTTCGGGCTGTGATGCAGCATCAAGAAAGGTGAATGCGCTCGCGGCATGTAACTCGACATAGCCCTCAGTCATAGAGCGCAACCATCTGCCAGGAGTGATCAGTCAAGTCATGCATCAGGCAACAGCACAGGAGAGAATCTCGACTGCAGCGGGCTACAACATCCCATTGCTCGTCATGCCATAGAGTAGGTTGCCACCACTCGCCACTGGTGTGCCATGGGCCATACGCATCCTCTACTCCGTACGATCTGTCACGAAAATGAAAACCAACAGGTCTGCTGTCGCGCAGAGTTACAGCGATTCTTTCGGCTGGTCGCAGTGTTCTCAGAACAGCCTGGAGTGGTTGTGCTTTAGCGCTAGCAGTGGATACGCTCGGAACAGAGAAAGGTTCTATCGAAAAGTTTTCTCTGCGATGTGTATCCTGCAAGCGCGCACGGCCCACGCACTGCTCGCCTACGATTGCTCGAATACGAGCCAGGGTCACATCCAGTCGCATCGACTCAGGCAATTGTGGTGTGAACAAGCCAAGCTGCACCTTACTCGTCGTACCTGATTGAGCCACAATGGATAGCCCTATAATCGCCGCGGATGGTGGATGCGCTTCAAGATCAAGATGCAGCAGCTTGAGCCACATCGTGCGGTCATTCCCTGGTAGCGCGGGCTTGACAGTGCGCGCATGCACATTACCCCCTTCCAGTGACAATGTGACAGTCACGGATGCCAGCGCAACGATGCGATTGACTGCCCGTAGAATCAATTGCTCCAGCATCAGCCCAAGCACAAAGAGCAGGGAGTCCAGCAACTGTACGGGAGTATCGAGATCCATGTGTTCTTCCAGTGCAAAGCTGGCTTCAACAGGCAGAAATAAATGCGGCATTTCTCCACGTGCTAACTGGCGCAGTCGCTTGCCTTCCTGCCCCATGCGTGCAATGAGTTCCCGCTCTGGTAACTCTGCCAGCATGCCCAGCGTGTGTATGCCCCACAGCACAAATGTCTGACGATGCGTTTCGCTCGGGTTAATGACCGACACTGGAAGCGGTGCCAGCGCCTTACCCTCTTGACCTGGATCAATCACAGCCACAGGTTCAGGCCCGCTCAGACTGCGTGCTACGCAGATGCTTGTATCAAAGTTGTGGCTGACAGCGATTGATACAGAAAACCCGAGTGCCTTCATACGTTCGAGCAGCATATGTGTAACAACCAGTGGAGGTCCAAAAAGCTTCTCAATGCCAGTTATATCCAGCACACAGAGATAGCTGTGATTGCTCCATCGCTCCTCAATCCGGGGCGAATATGTTCCTGCACATTCCAACAGCACATTGCGTGCCATTTCCTCTTCACCGCGATTCCGCTGCAGAGTAGTGATGTCAGCGAAAGTCTCAATCTCTGACCGTGTCGTTCCATGCACAACACCGAGAGCGAGAGCCTTTGCATTCATTGAGCAGACCTTGAGCAGCGGCGTCTCGCCTTCCATCACTGCACAGGGATGGCAACGCAGTTCCGGACGTAGACGCAGCAGAGCCTGCGCAGCAAACTCGCGCACTCGTATGCAGGCATATAACTGATCTGTCTGTTTCATCTGTTCCCCATCCACGTCGTCCTGCTTTGCCAGTACGCACCGCGCTCGCCTACGGGTGGCTTGCGCATCGGTAGGATATTGCTTGCCGACGGCGCAAATCGCTCGCGGCTTACTTCAACGGATGGCTCCATACCCGTAAATATGGTTGCTTCGTCGCGCAGTGCCCGGTTCATACGCAGGTTGAGTAGCAGCGCCGCGCTGCTCTTTGCGCATGCATGTTGTGTCAGTAGCAGGATGCTTGTCTGGCTTCGCTCGGCCGCTGCTCGATAGCGAAACCATGTTGCCATGGGGACCCGCAATGCATGTTCCGGCTCTATGCTGCCCATATCCAGCACCAGTGCACCGAATCCGCCTGCCTGTAGCAGCAGATCAGTAACACGAAGCGCCTGGTCTATGCGCGAAAGAGGTTTCACTGCTGTCAACCGAGCTTTTGATTGCGCCGTCGTGTCAGAGGTTGATAGCGGGGAACTGATGTGCACAGGATCAGGCAGGATTGTCTGTTTTACAGGAGTAACTCGACCCAAGGGCTCTGCCGAGCGCGGTGGCGTCACTGCGGGGCGCAAAAAACCTCCTACAGACTCCGGAAGTCCCTTCATCTCGCCACGCGGATGTGTCCCGCACCCGCCACCGTGCAGACCCTTGACTGTTGCAGGCGCTGCAAGATATTTCTCCGGTAAGGCAAACACCGGCGCATTGGATTTCTCTGCTTTCGACTCAGACGTCACACCACAGCGCACCCAAAGCAAGCGTTCCAGCTCTATGCCATTTGCCGCCGCCGAGTCAGGCTGCAGCGTATTTGAAACATCAATCCAGGCGCACACCTTGCCCGCGATAGTCATCCGGGCCACAAAGGCGACTGCCAGAGAAGTCCTGCCCGAGGACTCTGCTCCTACGATTTCTGTAATCGCCCCCACAGGGAGCCCACCGCCCAGCAGAGCATCCAAGCTCTCGATGCCGATGGGCGCAACCGGTCGCACGGTTCGAGTGGCTGGCGTCAGCGCGCCAGGAATCCGGTCGGCGAGGGTGGCTTCGATGCTGGCGCGTAACTGGGAGGCAGTCTGCATACAATCTTCGCCTTATATTCGCCTATAAGGTCACAAGATTCAATCCCCCCTGCAGCATTTATGAGGCAGAGTGTGCGTAAAGCATTGTAGAAAGGGGAGATATAAATTTCTTCGCGAGCGTCGGTTGGCGCCCATTCGTGTCGTCGAGCCAGCGGCCTCATCGATGAAGCGCTGGCCAGGACCTTTAAGGGACTTCTGAAAAAGTCTGCACGGGGCTTCCCTCAAGGGCTAAAGCCCGCTGATTCTGCGGGACTTAATGTACGGGCTGATGCCCGTACCCTTGGCAATTTGGGGGTTAATCAGAGGTTCCTTTCATCCTTGGCATTTCGCGCTATTGCGCCAACAGTTGACCCTGCTCGTGCATGTGTTTGAGGGTATTGCCGGGTTCATAGGGGCAAAAGGGATCGCTCGCCAGCGCATCGCCCGTATAGGCAAATGCCCTTGCACGCGATCCACCGCAAAGCGTTCCATACTCGCAGCGGCCGCACTTGCCTTTGAACTGGGTGGGTGTGTGAAGTGCACGGAACATGGGTGAATTGCGATAGATGTCGACCAGGTGGTCGTGACGTATATTGCCTACGATCAGCGGCAAAAAGCCGGCAGGGTAGATATCGCCCTGGTTGGAAACAAACATGATTCCATGTCCATCGCGAATGCCGAAGCCGCGATACACCGGCGTTTGCTCGATGGCGCTTGCGGTCATTCCGCTCTCACGCATGCGATTCAGCGCCACACGTCGATAGGATGGTGCTTCTGTAGTTTTGATTGCAAACGGAGCAATCGCGGCCATCTCGTAGATCCAGTTCATCCACTCCTCGCCGCTCTCGGGTGAAATTGGCTGCAGCATCTTGCCCCTTCCGACGGCGATCAAGAAGAAAAGGCTCCAGCGCATAACCGTTTTGGTCTTCAAAAGCTCATAAATACGTGGCAGGTCCTCGACTGTTTCCTCTGAAACCAGGGTATTGACCTGGACGGGCATTCCCAACTTCGCGGCATTGTCAAGTGCACGCATCGTCCAGTCGTAGCAGCCCTCGACTCCGCGCACTGCCTCATGACGCGCTGCAGTTGATCCGTCAAGGCTCAGGCCAAAACTCTCAATGCCATGTGCTTTCAGCTTTGCCAGCACATCGTAGTTCAATGTCGATGTTGCACTCGGCGTAATCGAAACTGTCAGGCCCAGTTGATGTGCTTCGTCAATCAGGTCATAAATATCGGCGCGTTTCAACGGGTCGCCACCGGTAAGAATCAGGTGCGGTAACGGCTTGTCAAAGGCTGCGATCTGGCGCAGCAGGGTCTTGCTTTCATCATTCGTCAGTTGGGTCGGATGCGCCTCGGCCATCGCCTCTGCGCGGCAGTGCTTGCAGGCCAGATCGCAGGCCTGCGTCATTTCCCAATACACCAGCATGGGATTACGAGAATAATCGTGAAGACCCGCTCGATGTGCATGCGATGGCTTGGGAGCCGTTGCCGGCTGAGGAACTACCATGGTTCTGATATCACTGGAAGTCACGCGCCTTACCTCCTGGGGAAATGTCGCAACAATCATCAACGCTGGCGGGAAAGATCTCAGGGGGAGAGAGTCTTTCGAGGACGGGTGAAGACCGCCGCGTGTGCCGCTGATTTCACGCTAGCCCTTCGCGCCAGCCGGGGCAGTGACACGCATCACAGGCTTTAGTGAATCCTCTCAGCAGTGGCAATTCAATCCGGCTAAGACTTCCATTCCGCCGACAAATCGCAATTCAGATGAAATTTCTCCAGATGAATTTCTATTTGCCCGGCTGCGCCGCCTCTTACACTAGACAAACTGGAGACCGATGATGAGCGACGGCCGCGAAGAACGAGAAGAGCGCGAAAAGCGCCTCGAACAGGAAGAGCGTGAAAATCGCGAAGACCGTGTCGAGCGCGAACTCCCCGACGAGTGGGAGCCAGAGCGGGTTGACTCCTGAGTATCGGCAACTCAAGGTCACGGCCATCGAACGCATTCCGATGGCCGGCGACGAAGCGGGTCATGAATCCAACCCAACCCGCCCAGTTCTCCTCTCCAATGCCCGCCCAAGGGAATGCGCCCCTATTGAAACGGAGTTGATCTGCGCGTCCTCAACTTTTACACGGAGGCGGCTCGCGGCTAGTAAACTGGGAGAGCCAAAGGAGAGAATCATGTCAGAAGAAGCAAAGTGCCCGTTCTCGGGCGGCGCGATGAAACATGCAGTGGCTGGAGCCACATCCAATGCAAATTGGTGGCCTAATCAACTGAATCTGAAAATCCTGCACCAGCACTCCTCCCTGTCAAATCCCATGGGTGAGGGGTTCAACTACGCTGAAGAGTTCAAGAGCCTGGACCTTGATGCCGTCATCAAGGACCTGCATGCATTGATGACCACCTCGCAGGATTGGTGGCCAGCGGATTACGGGCATTATGGACCGTTCTTTATCCGAATGGCGTGGCACAGCGCGGGCACTTATCGCATTGCGGATGGTCGCGGAGGCGCTGGCACAGGTGCGCAGCGATTCGCGCCATTGAACAGCTGGCCTGACAACGTTAGCCTTGACAAGGCACGTCGCTTGATCTGGCCGATCAAACAAAAGTACGGCCGCAAGATCTCGTGGGCTGACCTGATGATTCTTACCGGCAACGTTGCGCTTGATTCCATGGGACTTAAAACCTTTGGTTTCGCCGGTGGCCGGGAAGACATCTGGGAGCCTGAAGAAGACATTTACTGGGGACCAGAAGCCAAGTGGCTCGGAGACGAACGATACATCGGCGACCGGCAGCTCGAAAACCCTCTCGGCGCAGTTCAAATGGGCCTCATTTACGTCAACCCCGAAGGACCCAATGGCAATCCTGACCCAGTCGCAGCAGTTCGGGATATTCGGGAGACTTTTGCCCGCATGGCGATGAATGATGAAGAAACGGTCGCTCTCATCGCTGGCGGACACACCTTCGGCAAAGCCCACGGCGCTGCCGATCCGAACAAATACGTCGGTCGCGAACCTGAGGGTGCGGGCATCGAAGAGCAAGGATTGGGCTGGAAGAGCAGTTTTGGCAGCGGCAAAGGCGTCGATGCCATCTCCAGCGGACTTGAGGGCGCATGGACCACCAACCCCATCCAGTGGGACAACAACTACTTCGAAAACCTCTTCACCTATGAATGGGAACTCACCAAGAGCCCAGCTGGCGCGCAGCAGTGGACACCCAAGAACGGTTCTGCAGCCGGTACCGTGCCCGATGCG
>JANYDG010000123.1 GCA_025359885.1 Acidobacteriota bacterium | reverse complement strand
CCAACCCAGTACAAGAACAAACCCAACCACCGACGCAACTCCAGCGACCGACGCAACTCCCGCGACCGACGCAACTCCCGCGACCGACGCAACTCCAGCGCCGTAGGCGCAAAGGCCACTAGCCCCGCGCTTCAGCGTGGGGTCCCCATTCACCCCAAAATCCCAGTCCCGTAGGGACGGCCTCAACCCTCACGGCCTTGCATTGAGAAACTTCCTCGTTGCCAAAATGTACGCCGCTCCGTCATAACGGAACCTGAGCTCCTCACGCTGATTGGGCGTTCCTGTCATCGCTCGAATATCCCTATATCCGTTCGTCCTTCGTTTCTCAAGTCGAAGGGTATGTCCTATCGTGAACAGGATCACATTTGCTTCATTGTGGCTCGTACGCACGATCCAAAACCATCCAGAATCTCCTGCAGCCATTGGCAGTCGAGTACCTGCAAAGTACCAGCATCCGTAACTACAGCTTTGAAATAGCTGCGCAGCGAATTCCTGCTCTGACCTTCGATATCTTCTAAGCCCTCTTTTACGTCAGAAGTTGCGAGAAGTGCGTCCAAGACTGCATCAGAAGGCGGCTTCGAGTTTTCAAAACCTCGATCATCCTCATCGAACATCGCAGATGACATGGCCCTCGGCTTAGAACTCTGTGCGTGAGCGAGCGAAACCATGCTCGATCCAATCCACAAAGCCAGAATCAAAGCTCGGATCTGCACCTTTCACTCCCCCAGCACCCGCGCAAAAATCGCATCCACATTCCCCAACTGCCGCCGCATATCAAACGTCTTCGCCAATTGCTCCTCCGTCAGCAGCACCGAAATCTCCGCATCCCGCGCCACCTCCTCGCGAAACACCAGGTCTTCCTTCCACGCCCGCATCGCGTGCCCCTGCACCAGCCGGTAAGCATCCTCGCGCATCATCCCTGCCTCAGCCAGATCGAGCAGCAACTGCCCTGAAAAAATCAGCCCGCCCGTCGACTCCAGATTGCGCAGCATCCGCGCCGGATACACCAGCAGCCTGTCGATCAGATTCGTCGTCTTCGTCAGCAGATAGTGCGTCAAGACTGTAGAGTCCGGAAAGATCACCCGCTCCACCGACGAGTGCGAAATGTCCCGCTCATGCCACAGCGGAATATTCTCAAACGCCGCCTGCGCATTCGACCGCAGCACCCGCGCCAGCCCGCTGATCTGCTCGCTCGTAATCGGATTCTTCTTGTGCGGCATCGCCGAAGAGCCCTTCTGCTTCTCGCTGAAATACTCCTGCGCCTCCCGCACCTCCGTCCTCTGCAGGTGCCGAATCTCCGTCGCAATCTTGTCCAGCGTGCTTCCAATCAGCGCCAGCACCGCGATAAACGCCGCATGCCGGTCCCGCTGAATCACCTGCGTCGCCACCGGCGCCGGTTTCAGCCCCAGTCGCGCACAAATCTGTTCCTCATGGCGCGGCCTCAGATGCCCAAACGTCCCCACCGCACCGGACAGCTTCCCCACCCGCATGTCTTCCGCCGCAGCATCAAAGCGCACCAGGTTGCGCTCCATCTCCGCAAACCAATTTAGAATCTTCAGTCCAAATGTCGTCGGCTCCGCGTGAATCCCATGCGTCCGCCCAATCGTCGGCGTGTGCTTGAACTCCACCGCCCGCTTCCGCAGCACCGCAAGAAACCCCACCAGCGCCTCGCGAATCAGCCCCGAAGCCTCCGCCACCTGCAGCGCCTGCGCCGTATCCACAATGTCATTCGAAGTAAGCCCATAGTGCAGCCACCGCGATTCAGCATCCAGCCCCTGCGCCTTGAGCGACTCGGCCACGGCAGTCGTGAAAGCAATCACATCATGCTTCACTTCCAGCTCAATCGCCTGAATCCGCGCCACTTCAAAGCTCGCCTTCGACGCAATCGCCTCAGCAGCAGCAACGGGAATCACCCCGTCCTCAGCCAGCACCGTGCTCGCCGCCGACTCCACACGCAGCCAGCAGCTATATTTGTTCTCTTCCGTCCAGATGCGCCCCATCGCGGGCAAAGTATAGCGATCAATCAAGCAGAGTTCTCCAGTAGCCCGCGTAACGCAGGCCAACCCCTAATTGTATCGGCAAAGGAGAACAATAAGTCCTTCGATTCACGATCAACAAAAGCCCGGGTGCCCCATCCTTGTCGCAGCCCCATCGCGACATGGGTGGGAGAAACCAATCTCCGCCTCAACCCCAACCCCTACAACCGCTCATGAATCCCAAACTTCACAAGCGCAGCGAACAACAAGTCCTTCGATTCACCATCAACAAAACTCCGGGTGCCCCATCCTTGTCGCAGCCCCACCGCGACATGGGTGGGAGAAACCAATCTCCGCCTCAACCCCAAACCCCTACAACCGCTCATGAATCCCAAACTTCGCATCCAGCTCGTCATACAAAATCCCACGCCCCGGCCTGTAAGGCTGAAACCACTCCCCATCCAGCACCAGCTGCGGAATCGCCCGCTTCCCCACCCGGCGCATCACCTCATCCGCAGCACCCGGCGTCGCCTCAATGTCGATCTCGGTATACGCAATCCCATGCGCATCCAGATAACGCTTCGTCTCACGGCAATCACGGCACCACGCGGCGGAATACATAAGAACCTGCATACCCACATCCTATCGGCTTCCGTCCTCAAGCGCGATAGCATAATGACCATGCCCACGCAACTCACCGCCGCCGAAATCAAATCCCTCCTCCACCTCGAAGCCCACCCCTACGAGGGCGGCTTCTTCCGCCGCACCTACACCTCCTCCCGCAACGTTAAACTGGAGCGCGGTCCAGAACCAGTGACGCGAGCCATGAGCACCGCCATCTACTACCTCCTCGAACCCGGCACCTTCTCCGAAATGCACACCCTCGCCAGCGACGAACTCTTCCACTTCTACTACGGCGACCCCGTAGAAATGCTCCAACTCTGGCCCGACGGGCACTCCGTGCTCGTAACTCTCGGACCAGATTTAGCGGCTGGTCATCAAGTCCAGCACTTAGTCCCGGCAGGCGTCTGGCAAGGCACAAAACTCATCGGCAACGGCAGAGTAGCATTATTAGGCTGCTCCGTAACCCCCGGCTTCGACCACACCGACTATGTGCAGGGAAGTTATCAGGAGCTAGCCGAAACATGGCCCGAACATGCTCAGCTCATTCGCACTTTGACCCGAAATTAAACCCCAACCGGCACCATCCGGACCTGTAGCCACCTCCACGCACAGAATTTCTCAGCTTTGTGAAAGGGCACGGCTTCAGCCGTGCCGCAAACACCACCCAAAACTCCAAACGAGGAGCCTCGATGGCTCCGAGCGCCTTTCTACCTTCTCCGTGCCGCTGACGATTTCGGCGTTATCAGGAGCAACGCTCTTCCTGCTTGGGAGGGGGTTCAATGCGGTTGAATCTCATCCCATTTCCGGTTCGCTATCGTCCAAAGCGCATCACAATTTTCGACCGTAGGAAATGTTTTCGGGTTAGCTGTCGTTATGTGGGTGTTTCCTGCCTTTTCTCTAATAACGTGTCTTTCAAGAACCTGGTCATAATAGGTATCCCAAACGCTTGCTTTGTTAGGAACTGGATAGCGGCCGCTCCACGTAAATATTTCTTCCAAGATCTCTAACGTCGCTTTTTGGCTCTCCGTAAAGTCGACTCCCGTCTCGCCTGCGAGACTGCGTAGCTTGTGATTCGACGGAGCTTCTTTTCCTTGTGCAACGAGGATCGCTTTCAAGAGTAGTTCAAGAGATAGAGCAACATTTACAAGAAACACTCGGATGCCCCCTTGAATAGAATCATTATGTTGCGCCAAGATACCGGCACCTTCATGAAAAGAGATGGCAGCGTTGTACCAAGACTCTTTACTTGAGCTCTGGTTAGCGAATGTGTAGCCCGTGATTTCGGGAATTTTTTTCTTATTCATGTGTCCGTGTTTGGCTTCGATATGACACCCGGGTAGAAACGCTTCGGCGGGCATTATTAACGAAAAGTCCGCTCTTCGCGAGTTTCGGGAGTAATTGACCTGGACGAAGAAACGGCCCTACCGTCTCTCCCGAAAAAAAGCCCTAAGCAACTCCCCAGACTCCTCCGCCAGCAACCCCGAATCCAACTGCATCTGATGATTCAACCGGGGATGGTTAATCACCGAAAGCACCGACCCAGCCGCCCCGGCCTTCGGGTCCGCCGTCGCATACACCACCCGGTCCAGCCGCGCATGCACCAGCGCCCCGGCACACATCGAGCAGGGCTCCAGCGTCACAAACATCGTGCACCCACCCAGCCGATGATTCCCCAGCGCCTGCCCCGCAGCCCGCAGCGCCACCACCTCCGCATGCCCCGTCGGATCGTTATCCCGCATCACCCGATTCTGCGCCCGCACCAGCACCTCGTCGCCGCGCACAATCACCGCCCCCACAGGCACTTCCCCCGCCTGCCCCGCGGCAATCGCTTCATCCAGCGCCAGTTGTAAAAAGTCCAGATCGTTCATTCGTACTTACTATTCTTGCATTTCCGAGGGAAGGGTACGGGCTTCAGCCCGTACATCAAAATCCCTGGAAAACCGGGGCTTCAGCCCCTGAGGGCGACCATTCACTGCCCTGCGGCAGGCTGCTGCTGCGTCATGCAATGCAGCGTCCCCAGCCCCCACACCAGGTCCACACAGTGAATCCCGATCACCTCGCGCCCCGGAAACAGCTCCCCCAGAATCCCCAGCGCCACCCGGTCATTCACGTCATGAAACGTCGGCACCAGCACCACCCCATTCGCAATATAGAAATTCGCATAACTCGCCGGCAGTCTCTGCCCGCGAAACACCACCGGCTTCGGCAGCGGCAGCTCCACAATCGTCCACTGCTTCCCCTTGAGCGTCCGCGAAGCCTTCAGCCGTGCCAGATTCTCTTGAAGCGGAGCATGGTTCTCATCCGCCCCATTCGTCTCCACCGCCGTCACAATCGTCTCCGGCCCCACAAACCGCGTGATGTCGTCCACATGCCCATGCGTGTCGTCGCCCGCCACCCCGCGGTCCAGCCAGATCACCTGGTCCACGCCCAGATACTCGTGAAGCGCCCGCTCCAGCCCCTCCCGCGAAACCCCCGGGTTCCGCTGCTGCACCTCGCTCAGCAAGCACTCCTCAGTCGTAATCAGCGTCCCCGCCCCGTTCACATCAATGCTGCCGCCCTCCAGCACCAGCCGGTGTTTCCCGGCAAAAGGTTGCCACCGCCCAAACCCCGTCAGCTTCTCCACATGCTCCGGCACCCGGTCATCCAGCCGCCAGTCCTCATACTTGGCCCACGCATTGAACTTCCAATCCGTAATTCCAATCTGCCCGGCCCCGTCCTTCACGAAGATCGGTCCAGAATCCCGCAGCCAAACCCTGTCCGTCGCCCAGACGTGAAAGCGCACCCGCTCCAGCCCCGCCCCGGCCCGCCGCAAAATTCCCTCAGCCCGCCGCCGCACAGCCTCTGAACCCACCAGAATGTTCACCGTCTCATGCTGCGAAAGCAGCCGCACAATCTCCGCATACACCCACGGTATCGCCGCAAACTTCCCCGGCCAGTCCGCCGCATTCTGCGGCCAGCCAATCCACGTCCCCTCGTGGGTCTCCCACTCCGCCGGCATGCGAAACCCCAACTCCCTCGGCGTCTGCATGCTTATTTCCACTCCGTCGTCGTAAACTCCGGGTCCAGAAACCGCTGCGTAATCCCGCCATACGCATCAATCCGCCGGTCGCGTAGAAACGGCCAGTTCCGCCGCGTATCTTCCAGCAGCCCCGGATCGATCTCCCCAATCAATATCTCCTCCGCCTCATGCGAAGCCTTCGCAATCACCCGCCCAAACGGGTCCGCCAGAAACGATCCGCCCCAGAACTCCAGCCCCAGTCCCTCGACCCTGTTCCCCCGCACATCGCCCTGCTCATGGCCTACACGGTTCACACCCGCTACATAAACCCCGTTGGCAATCGCATGCGCCCGCTGTATCGTCTGCCACGCGTCATACTGCGCCTCTCCAAACTCTTCCTTCTCCGCCGGATGCCACCCAATCGCTGTCGGGTAAAACAGCGTCTCCGCGCCCTGCAGCGCTGTCATACGCGCGCCCTCCGGATACCACTGGTCCCAGCAAACCAGCGTCCCAATGCGGCCAAACGCCGTATCCAGCGCCTGGAACCCGCGATCCCCCGGCGTAAAGTAAAACTTCTCGTAATACAGCGGATCGTCCGGAATATGCATCTTGCGATACACGCTCGCAATCGTGCCATCCGTGTGAAACGTCACAGCCGTGTTGTGATACAGCCCCGCCGCGCGCCGCTCAAACAGTG
>JANYDG010000091.1 GCA_025359885.1 Acidobacteriota bacterium | reverse complement strand
CTACACGCTGGGTAAGCTGGAGATACTGAAGCTGCGTGAGGACCTGCGCAAGAAGGAAGGCGCTGGATTTTCTCTGCAGAAGTTCCATGATGGTTTTCTGAGCCAGGGTTTTCCACCCATCAAGCTGGTGCGGAAGGCTATGTTGGGAGATGATTCTCCGACACTGTAACTTATTGTTTACACCGGGCCTCGATTGGTCGAATTCTTATCTATGAATTCAAACCAATCGAGGCGAGGGATGAATTACAATCTGGTTGACTTACTGTTGCAAACTGTTTTCGGGAGTTTCCCCCTCGTAATCCAAAGACTATGTTTCAGGAAGGATTCAACACATGAGCAAAAAGGTACGCACAGCCGTATTCCCCGCAGGCGGACTGGGCACGCGCTTTCTCCCCGCAACGAAGGTGATCCCCAAGGAGATGTTGCCCCTTGTTGACAAGCCGATCATTCAGTACGGCGTAGAAGAGGCCATTGCTTCGGGCATTGAGCACATCATCTTCATCACCGGGCGTGGCAAGGGCGCCATGGAAGACCACTTCGATATCAGCTATGAGTTGGATGCGACGCTGGAGAAGAAGGGCAAGAAGGAGCTACTGGAGATATCGCGCAAGATATCTTCGCTGGCTCGGATTTCCTATGTTCGACAGAAGGAACCGCTGGGCCTGGGTCATGCCGTGCTTTGCGCGAAGCAGTTAGTCGGAGATGAGCCATTTGCGGTGATTCTGGCCGATGACGTGATTGATGCCAGGGTGCCTTGCCTAAAGCAGATGATCGATGTGTATGACGAGCGGCAAGGATCAGTGCTGGCGACGATGACGATTGAAGGGCCGGGGATCAGTGCTTATGGAGTGCTCGCCGGAGCGCAGGACCCGAATGACGAGCGCATCTATGAATGCACGGGTATGGTGGAGAAGCCGAAGTTTGAGGTGGCACCGTCGAAGCAGGCAATTATTGGCCGCTACGTTCTAACGCCAAGGGTGTTTGAGTTACTGGAGAAGACAGGCTTTGGCGCGGGCGGCGAACTGCAGTTGACGGACGGCATCCTTGGTCTGCTGGAGCACGAAAAGGTGTACGGGTTTACGTTTGATGGAAAGCGATTTGATGCCGGGGATAAGTTTGGCATGCTGCAGGCGACTGTGGAGTTTGCGCTGAAGCGGCCGGAGTTTGGCGGGAAATTCAGGGAGTACTTGAAGGGGTTGCCGCTGTAAGCCAAACATGCAGTCGGATAGAGTTAGCTGAATCATCAATGTCGGTGATGCCAGACAGCTCACTACTCTGTTATCTTTTTCGCATGTTCACATCTCTTCGTTTGGCCAGCGGCTCTTTACTCTTTCTAGCCCTGATCATCGCGCAAGCCTCCAGGGAAAAAGAAAAAGAAGACTTTGAATTCACACGGCGCCAGATACACACTGCACCTAACTTTGTGCCCAAAGCCGGGATGGATTCAGATGAATCGACCGCGACTGCAATTGCATACGCGGTTGCAGTCCTTATATACGGAAAGAAAGTGATGGATGAAGAGTTGCCCTTTCGGGCCGACCTGAAAGGCGGCATCTGGACTGTACTAGGAACTCTTCATTGTTCGTCCTGCGCTGGAGGTACGGTTGTCATCCAGATCGATAAAGCCACAGGACAGATCGTCTATTTAACTCATTTTCAATGATCGGACAAAGCTTAAAATAGTCGTCCTTGTAGAAATCAGCAGGTCTACCTCTTTCGCATTTTACTTCCACTTGATGTTGCAGCCGATGCTGGGGTGCTGGTCCTGGGGGATGGGCTGGTCGGTCAGGACGGCGTCGATGGCGGCGCGGAGGCTTTCGCCGGTGACGGGGATGCCGGAGTTGGGGCGGCTGCTGTCGAATTGCCCGCGATAGGCGAGGCGGAAGTGGCGATCAAACAGGAAGAAGTCCGGCGTGCAGACGGCCTGGTAGGCACGAGCTACTTCCTGTGTTTCATCGAAGAGGTAGGGGAAGTTGAAGCCGAAGGTTTCGGCTTGCTTCATCATGCCTTCTGGGCTGTCCTCAGGGTAGGCGATGGCGTCATTGCTGCCGATGGCGACGATTGCGATGGATTTGTTGGCGTAGTCGCGGCCGAGTTGAGCCAATGCTTTTTCGAGGTGCTTGACGTAGGGGCAGTGGGGGCAGAGGAACATGACGAGCAAGGCGGTTCTGCCGCGAAAGTCTTCGTGCTTTACGAGCTTTCCGGTCACGGCGTCGATGAGAAGAAACTCTGGAGCAGAAGTTCCTAGCGCTAACATCAAGGATTCTGTGCGGGCCATGGTGGTTCTCCTGGTGGAAAGCTAGTGTGAGTGTGAAAGGCAACGGACTTCGGTACTAAGGGACTACGAAGTACAGAAGCAGATTCCCTTCGGGAATGACAGCCAGAAAAGCAAGTACAGCGGCAAGTGCAAGAACAACTACAAGAGCAAAAGATTACGACTAAAACAGTGGCGTTTGTTTGTGGGGCAGGGGCAGGCCGAAGTGTTCGTAGGCTAGCCGGGTCGCGACGCGGCCTCGTGGGGTGCGGTCGAGGAAACCGATCTGGATCAGGAAAGGCTCGTAGACCTCTTCGAGGGCGTCTTCGTCTTCGGAGAGGATGGCGGCTAGTGTGCCTAAGCCGACGGGGCCGCCGTCGTATTTCTGGATGATGGTCATGAGCAGGCGGCGGTCGATTTCGTCGAAGCCGTGGGCGTCTACCTCGAGCATGGTGAGGGCGGCGTGGGCAGTTTTTCGGTCGATCTCCCCGTTGCCTCTGACCTGGGCGTAGTCGCGGACGCGGCGCAGAAGTCGGTTGGCAATGCGCGGTGTGCCGCGGGAGCGGAGGGCGATTTCAGCGGCGCCGTCGGCGTCGATGGGGACCTGCATGACTTCGGCGGAGCGCTCGACGATGACGCGGAGTTCTTCTTCGGTATAGAACTCGAGGCGCAGCATGATGCCAAAGCGGGAGCGGAGCGGCGAAGAGAGCAGGCCGGGTCGGGTGGTGGCTGCGACGAAGGTGAAGGGGCGAATCTCCATGACGTGGGTGCGCGCGGCGGGCCCCTGGCCGATGATGATGTCGAGCTTGTAGTCTTCGAGGGCGGTGTAGAGCTTCTCTTCGAGAACGGCCTGGATTCGGTGGATTTCGTCGAGGAAGAGGACCTGTTTTTCACGCAGGTTGGTGAGGATGGCGGTCAGGTCGCCCTGGATCTGGAGGGCGGGACCGGAGGTCTGCTGGAAGCCGACATCCAATTCATTGGCGATGATTGTGGCGAGGGTGGTTTTGCCCAGTCCGGGGGGGCCGAAGAGGAGGACGTGGTCGAGAGCTTCGCCGCGGGATTTGGCGGCTTCAAGGGCGATGGCGAGCTGCTCCTTGGCTTTGGACTGGCCGATGAATTCGCCCAGCCAGCGGGGGCGGAGCTTGAGTTCAAAGGTGTCTTCTTCGTTGGCGCGGGCAGCGCTGACGAGGCGTTCGGGATCGTCTTTGGATTTGGGGGCCATGCTGTGGGCAAGTCTATCAAGAGGCGCGTGAAGGTGGCTTGCAATCGCAGATGCAATGATTGGCGCTTTGGATACGCCGGTGGCTGGTAGAGTGGTGTGGCAACGGAGATTTGGAGGGAGCGCGCGATGATTGTGGTTGAGGAGCAGGTGGAGTTGACGACGCCGTGGGGGCCGATGCGGACGCATATTGTGAAGCCGGCGGCGGCGGGGAAGTATCCGGGGATTGTGTTTTTCTCGGAGATTTTTCAGGTAACGGGGCCGATCGCGCGGACGGCGCGGATGCTGGCGGGGCACGGATATGTGGTGGCGATGCCTGAGATTTATCACGAGTTTGAGAAGGCGGGCGAGGTTTTCCTTTATGACCAGGCGGGCACCGAGCGCGGCAATGTTTTGAAGACGACCAAGGAACTGGCCAGCTACGACGCTGACTCGCGGGCTGTGCTCGACCATTTGGCATCGCGGCCGGATTGCACCGGGCAACTGGGCGCGATGGGCATCTGCATTGGCGGACACCTGGCGTACCGGGCGGCACTGAACGCGGATGTGCGAGCGACTGTGTGCTTTTATGCGACCGACATCCACAAGCGCGGGCTCGGCAAGGGGATGCAGGACGATTCGCTGGCGAGGGCAACACACATTCGCGGGGAACTGCTGATGATCTGGGGTCGGCAGGACCCGCATATTCCGCTGGAAGGGCGGATGGCGGTGCTGGCGCGGCTGAACGAGGTGGGCGCACAGTTTACGTGGCACGAGGTGAACGGGGCGCATGCGTTTCTGCGCGACGAGGGAGCTCGGTACGATCCGGAGCTGGCGCGGCAGTGCATGTCGCTGGCGCTGGATCTGTTTCACCGCAAGCTGGGGCAGGGCGACCTGAGCGGGCCGACGACGAGCGCGAATACGCGGAACTAACAAGCGTGGAGTTACGCAGGGCGAGACGGCGGCTGATTTGGCTCGGGTAGACTGAAAGGGAGCTTTCGACTGCCTGCATGCCTGCCCGTTTCGCGACACTTCGCCGCTTTCGCTTTCATATGCCGCAGCGCATTGCCGCGGTATTGTTGCTGCTGTTTATCGCGCAGGCGGGGTGGCTGACGGCGCACCAGACGCTTACTGAGAAGGACTATCAGTACGCGCGCTGCGGGCGCGAAATGTGGGAGCGGCCTTCTCCGCTGGCGGGCTACTTCACAACCTGCGGTAATATTCATGACGGAGTGCTGGCGTATCGTGTTGCAGGGCTGCCACTTACGCTGAATATTGCGGGGGAGCGGTTTGCCGACAACTTTCGCAAGCCGGAGGACAAGGTCATCCAGACGCTGGATGCTTCAGCGTCGACCTGGGAGCTGCGCCACCAACTGACCCATGTGCTGCTGCTGCTGCGGTTGCCCTTCATTTTGGCGGGCGTGGTGCTGGGCGGGGCGTTGTGGTGGGTGACCCTGCGGCTCTTTGGGACTTTTGGAGGGTACACGGCGCTGGCTCTTTACTGCTTTTCGCCGGCAATTTTGCGGATTTCAGTTGCGCCAAATCCTGAAATTCTGACGGCGGTGGGATTTTTTGGCGGGTTGTACACATGTATTGGAGTGGCGCATGCGATGCAGGGGCCCCGGAGTAAGTGGCGTCCGCGGATTGTGCTGCTGACAGTGAGCTTTGCGGTGGTTGCGGCCTCGCATATCGCGGCGCTGCCGGTGCTGGTGGGGCTTGGGTTTGCGCTGATGCTGTGGATTGCCGAAGGGCGTCGCAGCCAGGTGCTGCCGGTGCTGCTGACGGCGACGATTGGCGCGTTTGTGCTGCTGTTTGCCTGCTACGGGTTTTCGCCGGATGCGTTCAGCTACCTGTTCCGGTCAGACGCGGCGCAAGTTGGGTTTTCGCTGGAGCCGGCGCGGCATTTTTTCTGGACGTTGAGCAATGCAGGCATGACGGTGGCTGCCGGGGCCGCGCTTCTGCTTTACCTGGGGCTGCGCAAGACGCTCTATTTTGGCAACACGGCTCCGTTGCTGGTAGCGCTGCTGCCGATGACGCTGATCACGGTGGGGGTGCCGGGGATGCCGCTGCTGTGGGCACTGCCGTTTCTGCTGACGTTTGTGGGGGGAGTGTTTGCGGACGCGTACGAGACTGCGCGAGGCCGGCTTGCGCTGGCCTCCGGAGGCGCGATTGTGATGCTGCAGGCGGTGTTTTGCCTGCTGAGCTTGCCGGGGCTGTTGTAGGGCGAACGACTGCGGCCAGTTGCGCCGGCCATTTTCACTGCAATGCTGGAAGAATTTTCGCGCCCGGAGCGGGCCATGCAAGGGAACTTAACGAGGGTACATTCAGAGCCAACGTGGACCCCTGCTAAGTTGATGCAAAATAAGGGTTTATTTGCGAGGACTCGGTTTGCTTAAACCCCCCGTAAACGGGTAAAATAAGGGGATAGCCTGCGAAGCCGTGGCCTGACCCAAAGCGTACCAAACCAGCCGCTTCGTTTGCTGAGTCATCATTCGCGAATCCCCCTATGGCAGACGATCAGAATCCGCAACTCCCTCTTGAAGCAGGCGGCCCACCTCAGGGCGGCTCCAACGTCATTCCCATCAACATCGAAGAAGAGATGCGGCGGTCGTATCTCGACTATTCGATGTCGGTCATCATCGGGCGGGCACTGCCGGATATTCGTGACGGCCTGAAGCCAGTGCATCGTCGCGTGCTGTATGCGATGAGCGAGATGGGGCTGGAGCACAACAAGAAGTACACCAAGTGCGCCAAGGTGGTCGGGCAGACCATGGGTGTTTATCATCCCCACGGCGATTCAGCGATTTACGACACGATGGTGAGGCTTGCGCAGCCCTTTTCGATGCGCTACCCATTGATCGACGGGCAGGGGAACTTTGGCTCAGTGGACGGCGATCCACCGGCGGCCATGCGTTACACCGAGTGCCGCCTGCAGCGGATTGCGGGCGAGATGCTGGCCGACATCGACATGGAGACGGTTGACTTCGTCCCCAACTACGACGAGTCGACATCTGAGCCCTCGGTGTTGCCGACGCGCATTCCGACGCTCATCGTCAACGGTTCAAACGGCATCGCTGTGGGCATGGCGACCAACATTCCTCCGCATAACCTGACAGAGGTGGTCAACGCCACGATTGCTCTGGTGAATGATCCCACGGCCGGGCTGCTCGAAGTGCTGAAGTACGTACAAGGCCCGGATTTCCCGACCGGCGGCTTCATCTTTGGCAAGACCGGCATTCCTGCGGCGTATACCCACGGACGCGGCCGATTCCTGATGCGGGCCAAGGTGGCCACCGAGCAACTGACGAAAGAAAAGCTGGCCATCATCGTCAATGAGATTCCGTACCAGGTCAACAAATCCAAGCTGATTGAGCGGATTGCCGAACTGGTCAACGAGAAGATCATCGACGAGATCAGTGACGTACGCGACGAGAGCGACCGCGACGGTATGCGCATCGTCATTGAACTGAAGCGCGGTTCTCAGCCGGAAATTGTGCTGAACCAGCTATACAAGTTCACGCAGATGCAGGAAAGCTTTTCAATGATCTTTCTGGCGGTGGTCAATGGCCAGCCGCGTGAACTGGGTCTGGCGGAGGCGATTCGCTGCTTTATCGACCACAGAATTGAAGTTGTACGCCGCCGGACAGTTTACCTGCTGCGGAAGGCTCGCGAGCGAGAGCATATCTTAGAGGGCTACAAGATTGCGCTCGACAACCTGGACAGTGTCATCCGCATTATTCGCGGGTCGGGTTCGCGTGCCGAGGCGAGGGAGAATCTTTACGTTTGGGGCAAGGGCGTCGAGATCGTTGTGAATCTTGATCGTGAGCGGCTGCCGGCTGAGGAGCGGGGCCTGACTTATCGCCAGGTTGATGCGATTCTCGAATTGCAGTTGTACCGCCTGACGCAGCTCTCGGTCGATGAAATTCTCAAGGAACTGGGCGAAATTCGCGTTCGAATTGCAGAATACGAGCTGATTCTGGCCAGCGAAGTGCGGCTGCGCGAAGTCATTGTCAAGGAGCTCGAAGACGTACGCGATCGCTACGGCGACGCCCGCCGCACGGTCATCGTTGACGAGACGGCCGAGCTGCAGATGGAAGACCTGATCGCCGATGAACAGGTGGCCGTCACCGTCAGCCACCAGGCTTACCTGAAGCGGACGCCGATCTCCATCTACCGTCAGCAGCGCCGTGGCGGAACTGGGCGCACTGGCATGAAGACGCGCGAAGAAGACTTTGTAGCGCAACTGATCATCGACTCGACGCATGCCTACCTGCTGTGCTTCACCAACACCGGCCGCGTCTATTGGCTCAAGGTCTATGAGGTGCCCGACGTGAGCGCCGCTGGCAAGGGCAAGTCCATGGCCAGCCTGCTCAACCTGCAGCCGGGCGAAAAGGTTGTCACCATTTTGCCGGTGCGCAATCTCGAGGAGGAGGGCAAGTTCATCCTCTTTGCCACGCGCAATGGCATCGTGAAAAAGACACCGCTCAAGGATTTCTCAAATGTGATGGCGCGAGGCATCATCGCCATTGCCATTGAAAAGAGCGACGACCTGATCGAGGCCGCCATTACTGACGGTAAGCAGACGGTCTTCCTCGCCAGCCGCGAGGGAATGGCGATCCGCTTCAACGAGGAGCATGATCCCGAAACCGGCAAGGGACTGCGCCCGATGGGCAGAAACGCCGCTGGCAACAAGGGCATCTCGCTCAAGAAGAACGATGAGGTGATCGGCGTGGCTGTCACGCAATCTGACGAGACGCGGGATCGCCATCGCGATGAAATCGCGGCTTCGCTGGGCTTGACGGCTCGGCTGGAGGAGTTGCGCAACCTGGTCGGCACTGCCCGCGAAGCCCTGCAACAGGCGCGCGAAGATCGCCGCAAAGGTAAGCCCGAGGACGAACGGTTGAAGAATGCCGAAAAGATTGCCGAAAAGGCTTCAGACGACGCGCACAAGGCGCTCAAAGCCCTGGACGAAAAGCTGGGCATTGGCAAATTCCTCATTCTCACCATCACTGAAAACGGCTTTGGAAAGCGCACGGACATTGACGAGTATCGTCTAACCGCGCGTGGCGCCCAGGGTGTGAACAACCTGAAGGCGACGCCCAAGGTGGGTAAGACAATGAATATCCTGCCGGTGGATGAGACTTCGGAGTTGATGGTGATCAGTCAGTTTGGCAAGATGATCCGCATCGATACGAAGACCATCCGCGCAGCTGGCCGCTCCACACAGGGCGTCAAACTGCTCAATCTTGAGCCGGATGACAAGGTTGCGGCGGCCGTTGTGGTGCCACCAGAGGACATCAAGGAAGAGGAGCAGGGGTCACTGCTTTAGTCCACAGACTGGCTGCAACTCTGGATCCACAACAAGCGGCATCCTCATCGCGGGTGCCGCTTGTTCATTCTGAAGCAGTGAGGATCAGGATTTCTCAAGCCAAAACTACCAGCCCAGACTCCCTGTTTCAGGCCTTTCGCCGTTGCAGCTTCGCGGTTTCGACGCATTTCAGAATCTACCTCCCGGGTATTTCATCCGTTATCAGACCTTTGTGCACCAGCCTTGCCACTCAGGCGTTACTGCCTCAGACGGTATACTAGGAGTGCTCAGGATTTTCCGCGCACCCCTATTATGCGCAAGACATACTCGCTCGTCTCGCTGGTTTCGCAGGTCTTGTTGGCCTTCGCTCTAGCTGCGCATCTGCCTCAAACGGCATGGGCGCACACACATGCGCGTGCCGCAGGCTCCGTTCATGCAGCGGGTCGGGGCTCGGTTCATGGCCCGGTTCATGGTCGGGGTCATGGCCTGGCAAAGGCTAAGGCAAAGGCCAAAGCTGCCGAGCCTGCGCGAGGGCGTCATGGGCGTCAGGCACGTGCGGTCAGGTTGCGTCCAGGGTCCAGAGAAGCAGTCCGCGCTCATGCGCGCATTCGTGCCGCCAAAGAAAGACGTCGCGCCCGCGGTGGAATTACCCCGCCGCCGGCTGTCGTTATGCCTGTAAGGTTCACCATGCCTCCGCCGCTGCGCGGTTCGCACGAGTCGCTGGTCCACCAGAATGAGATGGCTGAGATGGATGGCCTTGAACGCATTCGTGATGACGAGGACCTGGCTGACCGTATTGCTCACGGGTTACTGGTGCCTGTGCCTGCCTCAGCAAATTTACGCGTAAACACAGACCTCCCGGAAAACCGCCGCTACTGCCGACCCTGGACGGCGAAATTTCTCAGCGACCTGGCGAAGGCGCATGCGGCAACATTTGCCGGTAGCCCGCTCGAAGTGACCTCAGCCGTCCGCACCGTCGAGTATCAGCGCCAACTGCGCCACATCAACGGCAATGCTGCGGCAGCCGATGGCGATATCGCCTCACCTCATCTAACCGGTGGAACCATCGACCTGGCGAAGGCGGGAATGACTGCACGCGAAATCGGTTGGCTGCGCGCCTGGCTCATTGCTCAGGAGCAGGCAGGCAAAATCGATGTCGAAGAGGAGTTTCGCCAGTCCTGCTTCCACATCTCTGTTTATAAGAGCTACACGGCGCCGAAACCGGCTTCCGATGCCCCAGTCAAGCAAGGCCCTGTCGCCTCGGCATCGATGCTTGCGGCTCACGGACGTTAAGGCTTTTGGTGCCTTTCCTCAAGAATTGAATTTTCCTGACATGACGCGATGTGCTCGCGGTACAATCGCGGGCAAGAACATCTCTTGAGGATTTGAAAGGCAATCAGGCATGAACCATCTTGAATCGACTGCGGTACAGCCACCACCCGAAGCGCCGGGCCTGAGTCAAATCGAGCGCGTCGTCTGCACCTTTACCGCTCCCTCCAAAGCATTCACCGATATCAAACGAAATACCAGTTGGTGGCTACCCTTCGTCCTTTCAGCGCTGTTTGGTTATGCCCTGTTTTTTGGCATCCAAACCAAGGTTACCTGGCCACAGGTGGCTGAAAACAACATCAAGATGAGCCCCAAGCAGGCGGAGCAGATGGAGAAACTGCCTGCGGACCAGCGCGCCACGAACATGAAGTTCGCAGCCATGCTCACGCAAGGTATCTTTGCTGCCTCGCCGGTCGTGGCGCTGATCATCGTCGCTGTGATGGCGGGCGTCCTGATGGGGACAATCAATTTTGGATTTGGAGGCAAATCGACCTTCTGGCAGGCCTTTTCCGTGGTCTGGTGGGCGGGGCTACCAGGGCTGATCAAGTTTCTATTGGGCACCGTTGCGCTGTTTGTCGGATTAGCCCCGGAAAGCTTTAATATCAACAACTTTGCCGGTACAAACGTTGGTTACTACCTTGCGCCCGAGACACCAAAGGCGCTGCTGGCATTGGCCAATGCGCTTGATGTAACCACAATCTGGACATTGGTGCTTTGTTCCATCGGCATCTCCATTGTGGCTGGTGTCAAACGAAGCGCAGGATACATCGCCGTCTTTGGCTGGTGGGCAATTTTGACGCTCTTCAGTGTGGGTATGGCTGCGGTCTTTTCCTAAACCAGCTGCTTATCGCAAATACAAAGAGGCGCTGACTGTTGAGTCTGCGCCTCTTTTGCGTGCAAAAAATCTGGACTAAAGCATTTTCAGGACTGCTATAAAGGCAGGCCGCACCGCTGACTGGATTTTTCATCAAGAAAAATCCATTTTCGCGAAAGCCAGACGCTCCACAGTATTCCTGAAGATGCTCTAGTCAGTCCAGCGGCGCATGATCAGCGTGGCATTGATGCCGCCAAAGCCAAACGAATTCGAGAGCGCAACGTTGACTTTGGCATCGATCGCTTCGTTCGGAACGTAGTCAAGCACGCAATCTTCACCGGGCGTGACCAGGTTGATCGTCGGCGGAATCTTTTGATGAATCAGCGTTAACGCCGCGATCCCTGCTTCAAGGCCACCGGCGGCTCCGAGCAAGTGCCCGGTCATGGATTTGGTACTTGAAACCTTGAGCTTCTTGCTGGTTGCATGCTCGCCAAATACAAGTTCAATGGCCCGTGACTCGTTGCCATCCCCAGCCGGAGTTGACGTGGCGTGAGCATTCACATAGTCAACGTCGGTAAGCGCAATGCCCGAGTCGCGCAGGGCCGCCCGCATGCTGCGCTGGGCCCCTGCCCCCTCGGGAGCGATGCCGGTCATGTGAAACGCGTCCGCGCTCATACCGTAGCCAATCACTTCCGCGAGAATCTTTGCGCCACGCCTCTGGGCAAACTCCAGCTCTTCCATGACAACCATGCCGGCACCCTCGCCGAGCACAAAACCATCGCGGTCCTTATCAAAAGGACGGCTGGCTTTCTGGGGGTCGTCGTTGCGGGTTGAAAGCGCGCGCATCGCGGCAAACCCACCCACGGTCAGGCTCGTGACCGCAGCTTCTGAGCCGCCCGCGATCATCACATCCGCCTCGCCATGCTGGATCATCCTGAATGAGTCGCCGATGGAGTTTGCGGAGGTAGCGCAGGCTGTCGCTGAAGCCGAGATCGGCCCCTTGGCCCCGTAGCGGATGCTCACCTGGCCAGCTGCCATATTGACGATCGCGGCAGGAATAAAGAAGGGAGAAATCTTGCGAGGTCCACCCTGCATCAGGTTCTGATGTTCGCGCTCAATAATCTCAAAGCCACCGATGCCAGAGCCAATGAAAACACCCACCCGCTCTTCGATTTCAGGGGTAATCAAAAGACCGGACTGCTGCATGGCTTCCTGAGTCGCTGCTATGGCCAGATGGATGAAGCGGCCCATCTTCCGCGATTCTTTCTTGTCAACGAAGAGCAGCGGGTCGAAGTTCTTCACTTCAGCAGCAAACGTGACCGGAAAGCCGGTGGCGTCAAAGGACTGAATCGGTCCTACGCCACTGACCCCAGCCAACAATTGGCCCCAGATTTCCTGCGTCGTATTGCCCACGCCGCAGATCAGTCCGAGCCCCGTTATGACAACGCGGCGCCTCACCGGTTACTTGCCTGCCTTCGCGTTCTTTTCGATATATTCCACGGCATCCTTGACGGTCTTGATCTTCTCGGCGTCTTCATCGGGAATCTCGAGGTCAAATGCCTCTTCAAACTGCATCACCAGCTCGACTACGTCCAGCGAGTCGGCACCCAGGTCTTCCTGAAAACTGGCGTTGGGGGTCACCTCGGCTTCGTCCACCTGAAGCTGCTCGACGATAATCTGCTTAACTTTCTCTTCCACTGCCATGTGTCAATCTCTCCTCAAATTTGTATGAAAAGCGGACCACAATCCTGAATGCTGCTGCTCTGGTGCAATTGGATGTTCGACTCGCAGCCTACCATACTTGCCGCAGCTTGCGCCGCAACCCGAATACAATTCCAGCGCCCAGGCCTGTGCATAAAACACAGGACCACAGCCCCGAACTTCCAAGTCTATCGGGGCACACGGAGCCATGTAAAGCCGCAGAAGGGCGGGTCCGGCGCCAGCTGCGGTGCAATTGCGAGCGGGGATGAGCAAACTGCGAAAGAATCCGCGAATTCCACCGGTAAAAGGCGTACATTAGGCGAAGAGGAGAACCCGCCTACCCATGCAGACTGTAATCGCCGCCCTGATCGCAGCTTTTGCCGGAATTGTGATTGGCTTTTGGCTGCGCTCTACGACTGCCAGTTCAGAGAAGTCGCAAATGGAGTTGCGCACCCGGCAACTTGAAACCGAATTAGCGACTGTTCGCAATGAACTGGCAAATGCTCAGGCACAGTCTGCCGCACGGGCCGGGTTCGAATCACTCGCAGCGGAACGCGAGCGAACGATTCGTCAGTCGGCCACAGACCATGCCACGGAGCTGGAAAGCCTGCGGGCAAAGCTGCAGGAGAAAGTGGACATTGAACGTGTGAACTCGGCGCGCATCAGCCAGTTGGAGGCTGAACTCAAAAATGAGCGCGAAGCCAGCCTCGGAAAGCTGAAGCTGCTGACCGAGGCCCGGGTCGAACTGACGCATCAATTCGAGGCCTTGGCAGGCAAGATTCTCGAAGAGAAATCGACGAAGTTTACTGAGCAGAACAAGGCCAATCTTGACCAGTTGCTCAACCCCCTGCGGGTTCAGATTCAGGACTTTCGCGGCAAGGTTGAGGAAGCGCAAAAGGATTCACTCGCGGGCCGGGTTGAGTTGCGCGGCAAGCTTGAGTCCCTGGAAAAGCTCAACCAGCAGCTCACCACGGAGGCCCAAAATCTCACGACGGCCCTGCGCGGCTCCAGCAAGACGCAGGGCGACTGGGGCGAGTTTATCCTGCGCGACCTGCTTGAGAAGGCTGGCCTGCACGAGGGCGAGCAGTACCGATTTCAGGAGAGCTTTGGGGCTGCGACCGACGATGAAGGGGTGCGGGGCAAGGCTTCGCGCACCGACGTCATCATCAATCTACCGGGAGGGCGGCACCTTGTCGTTGATTCCAAGGTTTCGCTCAACGCCTATACCGACTACGCAAACGCAGCGGCCGAAGACATCCGAAAAAATGCGATCAAGCAGCATCTGGTGAGTGTCCGCGCCCACCTTGACGGGCTCTCGCGGCGCAATTATCACAAGCTTCCAGGCATTGATTCGCCTGACTTTGTGGTGATGTTCATCCCCATCGAACCGGCGTTTCTGCTGGCCATGCAGGAAGGGGGCGAGCTGTGGCGCGAGGCCTACGAGCGCAATGTGCTGCTGGTCGGTCCAACGACGCTGCTTTTCGTCATTCGCATTGTCGACAATCTCTGGCAGCAGGAGCAGCAGGCCCGGAGCGTTGCCGACATTGTCGACCGCGGCACAAAGCTTTATGAGAAATTTGTTGGCTTTGTCAGCGATCTTGAGGACGTTGGGGAGTCACTTCGCAAGGCCGGAAAGAGCTACGAAGGCGCGATGGGCAAGCTGAGTACAGGGTCAGGAAACCTTGTCCGCCAAACTGAAATGCTCAAGAAGGCCGGCATTCGGACCAGCAAGCAGTTGCCAATCAGACTGCTTGATGCTTCGGGACTTGACTCAGTAGAGCAAGCTGAACTGGCTCTTGCCGCCAGCGCTGAAGAAGACCGGAAGGTCTAGATTAGCTCCGCAAACCCGGCCCGCAAACGGCGCCAGGTTTCGTTGAGGTCCTCGGGCAGCACGCGGGTTTCGGCGATGGTGGTCATGAAGTTTGTATCGCCCGACCAGCGGGGCAGCGCATGCAGATGCAGATGGCCCGCCACTCCTGCACCCGCAGCTTCGCCCAGGTTCATGCCAAAGTTCAACCCTTGCGGCTTGTACAGCAGCCTCATGACCTGCTCGGTTCTCTGTGCGAGGTCCATCATTTCATGGGCCGTTTCGGTGGGTAGCGCCGCAAGGCTGGACTCGTGGGCATAAGGGATCACCATGACATGGCCTGATGTGTATGGAAATGCATTGAGGCAGATGAAGCAATGCTTCCTGCGAACTACCAGAGCGCCAGCGGCCTCAGCCTCGTCGACGGCCATACCGTTTGCGATTGCGTAGTCGACTGCAGCCAGCAGGTTGCAGAAAACGCAGCCAAGATCCCCCGGCCAGCTTCCGAGTGCTGCGGGCACTCCTGCTCGCTTCGCCTTATCGGCCGAGGTCACATACCTGTAGCGCCAGGGGGTCCAAAGATGGTCCATAGCAGCGAGTATAAAACCCGGCGTGGATTCTGGAGAAACTTAACCCAACGGACGCGATTGATCGCCAATCCACGCGGCGGCGAGTGAGCGTTCGCCCAATTGCACCATAACTGGAGCAGCTAAGTTGAATATGTGGTTGCAATTGCGGTTTGCGCCAACTCATTCGATTGACGTGGGTAACAGCGCATTGCTACACTCCAGTTGTACCCTTATGCGCGGATTCCAGCATACGGGTGCGGCCACCTACTGGCCGACCGTGTCTTGTCAGATGTTTCCAGGTAGATAGACGCAGATTCGGGCCCAACAGCTCAACGCAGTTTTCGTCCATCAACTCGGTATCGTAGCAGGCAAGTGCAGTCGGGAAGCATGTGCGATGGTCGCAAACCTTTGCCCTGGGCAAGCGCAGCGGCATAGGCGATCACCGAGACAGGGCAACTTGCAGTGCCTGTCCACGGGACCCGGAATCCCGGAGCTGGCAGTCATGGCAGACGTCCTCAATCTTGAAACCGAGAGCACACCCCTGAGCACCCAACTGGAAACCCCTGAACTTGAGTCCGCAACGGCTGTAGCTGAGCCGTCGCTCGAATCCACGTCTAACCCCCTTGTCGCAGAGACATCGGCTCCCGAAGTCACAGTCACCGAAGAAGCGGTTGCAGAAGTCATCGCAGCCACTGAACCGGAAGTGCTCGCTGAGGTTGTCGCCCCTGTCGAAGTTG
>JANYDG010000084.1 GCA_025359885.1 Acidobacteriota bacterium | reverse complement strand
CAACTTCGGACCTGCATCGCCCGCGCCTAAGCCAGGATCGAATTTCACCACCATCAATTCAGTGGTAGCTGGCCCCGCATCGCCCGCGCCCAAGCCAGGCAGCAACTTCGGACCTGCATCGCCCGCGCCTAAGCCAGGATCGAATTTCACCACCATCAATTCAGTGGTAGCTGGCCCCGCATCGCCCGCGCCCAAGCCAGGATCGAACTTCACCACCATCAATTCTGTGGTAGCCGGCCCTGCATCGCCTGCACCCAAGCCAGGCAGCAACTTCGGACCTGCATCGCCCGCGCCCAAGCCAGGATCGAATTTCTCAGGCTCCATCAGCCTGTCGTAGGTTGCTTACGGCTTTTGGCCATCAACGGCCCATGTTTGTGCATCACTTACGGTTCAGAAGTTGTAGATTGACAGAATCGATCCGCTGCTAGACTCTTAATTGGAACGAGTGTCCACAACTCGGTCCTGGAGGCCGGACGGTGTCCTTCGATACAGCAGTTTCGTTAGCGGGTGCGATTGGCGAGTGTTTCGTCATCGGTCTGCTGTTGTACCGCAAGGTATGGCGAGTGCTGCCCTTCTTTACCGCCTATGTCGTTTGGACCCTCGGCACCGATTTCTCCTCCTCGTACATTCTCGCGACTCACCCGGACAAGTACTTCACCTACTACCTGGTTCAGCTTTCAATCGATTCCCTGCTGATTTTTGCGGTGTTGGTAGAACTGGCCTGGTCGGTACTGCGACCGATGCGAGCATCCCTGCCCAAAGCAACGGTTTATGTCATTGCAGTGCTCGTAGCCATCTCGGCTGCGGTCATCTGGCCGCTGGTCGGTCAAACAGTCCCACCTGGATTCGGCCCGCAGAGCGCCCTGTTGTATCACCTCCAGGTCGCCCCCGCCACCCTGCGCGTGGGCTTTTTCCTTGTTCTGGCCAGCTTGAGCCAGCTCTTGTCCCTCGGTTGGCGGGACCGCGAACTTCAAATCGCCACCGGAATCGGCTTCTACTCCATCGTCAGCTTGATCGTTGCGGTCCTTCATTCGCATACCTCAACATCGGAGCAGTACCACTGGCTTGACCTCGCAACTTCAATCAGTTACATCGGTACTGATTTGTATTGGGTACTGAGTTTCAGCGCAAAAGAGCAGGAACGCAAACAATTCAGTCCACAAATGCAGGAACTTCTGTTACAACTAGGTGGAGGCGGTCGCAACAGACCGTCTGGCCCTCGATGAACCTCCCTCTCAACGCAACACAAAAAAGGATCAAGTAATGTTTACGCTACTTCAAATCGTCATTGTTAGTGCCTTGGTGGCCTACTTCTGCAAGTGGCGTAAGGATGTGCGCCGCAGGAACAACCAGAGCTGGGGCAGTCTTCTGGGGCAGCTTCGCACCGATTGGAGCGCGCGAGACCTGAGTGCGCAATTCCTCTGGAAAGAGGGACTCACCGCTACCACAGAAGACATTTGGCAGCGCCTTGACGGACCCCGAGGCCTGTGGGCAATGTTCCAGAATGCGCGGGTCATGCTCGAAATGGCTGACTACGCAACCCGCAACAGTACGCCCGGTTCTGAACCAGTTGACCCCATGATCCTGGAGTCGCTTCGCAGTGATGCCATGCAGATTCGCCTCTGCGTCCTGATGGCCCTGGGACAATATGCGCTAAGCCAGGCAACTGCGGGCGTTAAGGTCAATGCCTTCCGAGCAGCCGATCTCTACAGCAGCATGGCTGCCCGCACGACCAACCTGCTCCAGAACCACGCGGCGATCATCCTTCCTGACTTCGTTGCTGCCATGTAACTGACGCACCTGATTCAGACAAAAGCCCCGGTCCTCTCAGAGGTCCGGGGCTTTTCTCCGTGAGGGGTTCACGTTTTCAGGCGACGGGGTTTGCTGCCAGAAAGGCTCCAATCTGCTCAAACTCGTCCGCACTCAAGCGGAAATGCAGCGCAGTCGAAAGTCCCTGGACCTGCTCGGCGCTCCGTCCGCCTACAATCGCGGCAGTGATCGCCGGATGATGCAGCGTCCATGCTACGGCAACGACTCCCGGATCTACCTCGTGCGCCGCCCCAATTCTCCGCAGCAGCTCGACCAGGCGGAGATTTCTGCTCAGGCGGGGCTCGTTGAACTCAACAGCTTTACGCCGCCAGTCATCGGCAGGCATGGCCGCCACGCGCTCAGCACTCATCCTTCCGGTCAGCAGGCCGCTCACCATCGGTGAGTAGTTGATCACGCCAATGCCGTTCTCCTGGCAATAGGGCAAAATCTCTGCCTCGACCGCCGGCCGCAGCATGGAGTAGGGTGGCTGCAGGCTGGTGATCGGGGCAATCGCCTGGGCTCGCTTCATCTGGGCAACGTTGAAGTTCGAAACCCCAATCCAGCGAATCTTGCCCAGCTTCTGCTGCCGTGCCAGTTCACCCCAGCCCTCTTCGATTTCTGCTTCAGGATTAGGCCAATGGATCTGGTACAGATCAATCGTTTCCACGCCCAGCCGGCGCAACGACCCTTCCAGCTCCTCCACCACCGAGGCGGCCGTCAGCGAGCGATAGATCTTTCGGTCAGCATCCCAGCGCATGGAGCATTTGGTAAAAACCAGCGGCTTGCCCGCGCTGCTGCGCACCGCCTGGCCGACAATCTCTTCTGAGTGCCCCAATCCATAGATCGCCGCAGTGTCGATCCAATTGATGCCCTCATCGACAGCCTGGTGAATGGCGCGAATCGATTCAGCATCATCCTGCGGTCCCCAGGCAAAATCCCAGTTGCCGCCACCGATAGCCCATGCGCCAAAGCCAATCGGGGTGAGGTTCAGGTCAGAGTTACCAAGCGTCTTCAGAGGGAGAGAAGCAGTCGTAGTCATATCAACAGAGTAGATGCCAACACCCCATCCACGGCTGCACAAAAGCTGACAAATCGCACGGATTAAGCGGCAATCAGGAATCGCCCATCGCGCATGATCTGCTCCTGCCCGGTTGCCGTTTCGAGCCAGATATTAAAGCCCAGCCCAACCACGTCAATGTGCGTTCCAGAGCGCCAAGGAGCCCCCGTATGCTCTCCATACGGGTTGCCAAAAGCGATGTGAATCCCAGGAAATTTCTCATCCTGCAGGATATTGCCAATCACCCGCTCCACACCGAGATTGGTCCCGATCGCAAACTCGCCCACCCGGTCAGAATTCTCATCGGTATGCGTATACGCCCAGAAATCCGTCTCCAGCGACTTGTTTTCGCTGGAGCAACTCACAATCCGGTTCCCGGCAATCTCGATCGTCAGCGGCGTCTCGTGCAGCAGTCCATACCGCGCGCAGAGCCAGTCCCCGACCACACCATCCACCACAAACCTGCCGTTGACCTCGCCCGGAGAGGTAAAGCATTCGCCCCCAGGCAGGTTGCCCCATTTTTCCGTGCTGATGATTCCGCTCGTCTTGAACCACTTGTACCCCGGATTCATCTCTGCCGTAATGTCCGTGCCAGCCGCAGTCGTCGCGCGAATTCGCGTTGCCTTCCGCACCCGCTCCAGTACCTGCTGCGAAAGCCGGTCAACCAGGTTAAAGTCCGCACGCATGCCCTGGCACATAATCTCAGCCGTGATGTTGACCATGTGCGCATGCCGCATCCGTCGCCGATTCACCACATCCGTCATCTGCATGCGCGAAAGAAGTTCATTCTTCTGCACCTGCACCGCAAAAATCGACACCTGCGATGTCTCCATATCCGCCAACACGGCCTCAGGCATCTCCGTCAGTGGCCGCGGTGCCAGGTCTTCCAGCAGAAACACGCTCCACCGGCACCCCAGCAACTCGAGTTCCGCGCCAATCGAGGCTGCAATCTGCTCCGTCGCCCGATCCGTAATCAGCGTTACCTTTTCCGTTGCCTCAATCCGCAGGCAAGTTGTGACGGCAGAGCGCGCCCCCATCGCAAACTCGGCGGGGTAAGGCAAGTGCAGCAATTCGGTAGCGGTCATCGTCAACGGCAAACTCCAGTGCTTAAAGCAAGGCTTGAAAGGGAAAGTGGCGAACATCGCCGATTCCTTGAGCCTAACTGAAAATTCACCCAATTGAAATCCCTCATGCCCTGCCAATTTGGCCAAATCCTGCCGCCGGAATTCTTCCTCGAGCCAGCCCATCCGCATATACAGTGATTGAAACGACTTGTACGAGGAGTGTTCTGCTATGAATCGAAACCGCCTTCTCCTGATAGCTTTTGCGGCACTCCTGCCTCACTCCATCGCTTCCCACTTCGCCGTCGCACAGCCAGCCTCATCCGCGCCCGCAGACCTGATCCTGGTGCACGGCCACATCATCACGGTAGACGCTAGAGACACCATTCACCAGGCCATTGCGATCCGCGACCACATCATTCTCAAGACAGGTTCAGATTCCGAAGTTCAGCTGCTGGCCGGTCCAAACACAAGGGTGGTCGATCTTCGCGGCCGCACCGTGACTCCCGGCCTCATCGATACCCATGCCCACATCGCTGACGGCGGCGTTGAAGAGCTCTACGGCGTCAAACTCTCCGACGCCACCTCCATTGAAGAAATCCTCACACGCGTCCAGGCAAAAGTCGCCCTCCTCAAGCCAGGAGAATGGATTACTGGCTCCGGCTGGGATGAAGGCAAACTCGCCGAGTCCCGCTACCCCACCGCCGCCGATCTAGACCGCGTCTCCCCAAAAAATCCAGTGTGGCTCGTCCACACCACCGGGCACTACGGAGTCGCCAATTCTCTCGCGCTCAAACTCGCCAACATCACCGCTGCGACGCCCGACCCAACCGCTGGCACCATCGATCGCGACCCGGCAACCCATCTGCCCACCGGTGTACTCAAAGAAGAAACCGCGATGGCCCCTGTTGACCGCCTCATTCCGCCAACAACCCCAGAGCAGGAGCGCCAGGGCGTCCTCTTCATCCAGAAAATCCTTCTCAGCGAAGGCATGACCGCCGTCAAAGATCCTGACATTACTCAACTTACCTGGGACGCATACAAATCAGTCGTTGACGCTGGCCAGCTGAAAATAAGGGTCTGCGTGCTCTGGCATGCTGGCAGCACCCTGGCCTCGGCCAAAAATGCGTTAGTGCAATTCGACTCCGTGCCTCGGCTGCCCGCGACCCTCGGGGATAGCCACCTGCTCTCCTGCGGAGCCAAAATCTACATGGATGGCTCCGGCGGGGCTCGCACCGCATGGGTCTACGAAGATTGGTTTCGCAACAGCACCACACCAGACACCGGCAACCAAGGCTATCCGCAAACCGATCCCGCCGAATATCAAAAGATGGTCCGGCTCTTTCACAACGCGGGCGTACCCGTCGGCACCCACGCCATCGGCGATCGCGCCATAGATTGGGTCGTCGATACCTATGCCATGGTCGAAAAGGAAAATCCCCGCCCCGGCCTCCGCCACAGCATCATCCACGCCAACCTGCCCACCCCCCATGCAATCGACGTGATGGCCTGGCTGCAAAAGAACTTCGACGCCGGCTACCCTGAGCTGCAGGCTGAGTTCCTCTGGTGGATCGGCGACATTTACGCTGCGAGCTACGGTAAGGCGCGCGGCGAGCTACTACTGCCCCTCAAGACGCTCAAAAGCCGCGGCATCCTCTGGAGCAGCGGGTCAGACTATTTCGTCACCCCAATCGCCGCCCGCTACGGCCTGTGGGCCTCCATTGCCCGCCAGACCGCGCGAGGCACCTACGGCCTCCAGCCCTTTGGCACCAGCGAATCGACCGACATCCACACCGCCCTGCGCAGCTACACCGCATGGAGCGCCCGCCAGCTCTTCCTCGAAGACAAGATCGGCTCCATCGAGCCCGGCAAGCGCGCCGACCTCGCCGTCTGGGACCGCGACCCCTACTCCATTCCAACCGCGGACATCAAAGAAATGAAGTGCCTGATGACCCTCGTCGATGGCCAAATCGTCTACACCGCCCCCGACAGCCCGATCCGCTGAACTGCAACACGCTGAGCTTCATACGCCGCTCGCCCCATCGTTTGCCTGAGACAATAACCAAATGCGCAAAGGCTACACCCGCAGACCCAAAGATGACGACCCAGCCCTCCACGCCACGAACTACATTACCCCCGGCGGCCTTCAGCGTCTCAAAGACGAGTACCACTTTCTGCTCGTCAAAGATCGCCCCGTCGTGGCGGAGGTTGTGGCCTGGGCTGCCAGCAACGGCGATCGCAGCGAAAACGCCGACTATCAGTACGCCAAGCGCCGCCTGCGCCAGATCGACGGCCGGATTCGCTTTCTCTCCAAGCGCATCCAGGCCGCGGAAGTCGTCGACCCCGAGGCTCCAAGGTCGAGACTGCAAGAGGCCAAGGCCTACTTCGGCGCGACGGTCCTCTACGCCAACGCCGCCGGAGTCGAACGCGAAGTAAGCATCGTCGGCACAGACGAGGTCAACCTCGACCGCAACCTCGACCGCAACCACGTCAGTTGGGTCTCCCCTCTCGGTCGCGCCCTCATGCGCTCCGCCGAGGGAGACACCGTCATCCTCGAAGCCCCAGGCGGCAAAGAACCCCTGAAAGTCCTCGAAATCCGATACGAGCGCATCCCGGTAGAACCCTTCCACGAACCACCAGCCTCCTACGACACCGCCGCCAAAAAGTCCTAGCAGACCATCGGCGCATGACTGGAGACAGGAAACGAACTTGCTTCCTGGCAAGCGCAGTTGTCGTGAGTCGGCTGTTGCAGACGGTAAGCCGACTTACGAGGACTTTTGATGAACCAATTCAATCTGCATTGGCACATTATCGTCCTCAACGCTGGTGCCTCTGAGATGCAACCGCTAACTGGGTTTTCTTTCCAAATGCTTTCGCGCCCAGTAGATAATCACGCCACAAAACGGCCTCAGTTCACGATCATGATTCGCTCCGGTTTCTCTATCGAGGAGCCGTTGCCAGAAGGCGCGGTTCAACTGGCCCGGTTTCAGATGGAGCAGCTTGATGAAGGACACAAGCTGTTGCTTTCTGCTCTCCACCAAGGACTCGAGATTAAGGTTGAGGACTGAATCCAGTTGTTCCTTCAACTCCTCATTGGATGAAGTGACACGGCCGTCGCTCAAGTATCGGATCAGCGCATCTACGTTGTGATCTGGGTCTGCTGGATTTCGACAAAGGTCCCTATCACCTTTGTACGTATCGCAATGCTGGAATCTACCCGGCATTCCGTGTCCGCCAAGGCAGGCACCAAGCAAATTGCGATAGACCAAACGTTCTTGCGGATAACGCTCATGAGACTGCCAATGCTCCACCTTCATGCGGTTGTAGCCGGAATGGATACGACACTGACAGTAACAACAGATACCTCGTTGTTCAGAAACCAAGGAGTCGCGCAATGTGTTCTTGTCCATGTAGCCGTTGTAGTCAGTTGGGTTTGTCGCCCGCCATGCTATAAGGCTTGTAGGTTCAGATTGCTTGGAAATTTTTCTCATTCGGCTGATTCCAGAAGGCTGATGAGCGCGCTTGCTCCGGTAACCTCTGGATCGCCTTCGCCAAGCTTCTCAGCGATCTTTCCTACCAACTCTTTAGCCGAAGCCAGATCTTCTGCGTCGATCCTTTCGGCGAGCTCAGATAGAAGCTGCTGAGTTCCGGGATTGCGGTCCGGAGCATGCATTACCTCTTTAAGAACTCTATTAGAATCCAAACCGAATGAACGCTCTGGAATCGATACATTCCAGTCCTCAAGTATGCGGATTTCTTCAGGGAGAGCCTCTCCAATCAATTGCGGCGAATGGGTCGTCGCTACAAATTGCACGTTCGGGAAAGTCTTCCTAAGATCGCGGATCACTCGCCGCTGCCATTTGGGATGAATGTGTAGATCAAGCTCGTCGACAGTGACAACCCCCACGATCTTTGTGAGGACATCTCGACCCATGTGGGGATTCAGCGTGATAGCACGCCTTGCCATATCGCCAACCATGATAACCATAATTCTTTGGCCAGCGCTCAGGTTATGGAATAATTGCGGCCCGTGTTGAGCCATGCGAATAATAAGGTCATCGAGGTGCGGGTCATATTGGACTGTCTGAGCATCATCAACACAACTGATTAGTGCTTGCTTCATCACAGCTAGGGCATTTGTGTCACTACCCTTTTGCTGGGAAAGTAATATTTCCGCTTGAATCCATTTGAGGAGAACCGTTTCTTGGATCTCGAACGCCGTGCAGTCTGTGTATCCGTCAAGACGCGAGGGCCGGGATTTCGTTGAATGATCACCCTTCTTTTCGCGGTGATGTGTCTCGTACCAAAGCCGTTCCACTCCGTAGCTGCAAATAAGTGGTAGATCTACATCGACTCCATCACGAATCTTGCGGTCGGCTTCCAAGGAAATACCGGTGAGTTCCTTGGCACCAGCGGTGGAGGTTCTGCCCTCCGGGCGCGCAAGATCACGGATCCAGGAGACATGTTGTCCCATGACCAGCCCGAATGCTTCGACGATTGAGGGGTATTGAGGCTCAAATCTAGTAGTGTCTTCATAGTAGTAAGTCTTAAATCTCACTTCGTGAGTCTTGATGGAACCGCTTCTCTCACCGGCCTTCATACCTAGAAACCAGCTGTCCATCGCCAAGGTGAGCGCATCGAGAATGGAGGTCTTGCCAGTAGCGTTTTCGCCGACAAAGAGGTTGAAATGTGGGTGGAGCGTGAACTCTCGCTCAGCAAAACCCCTGTAATTCGTTAGCCTTAAGCGATCGATCCTCACGTAAATCCCTCAACATTCAATGGCCTAGTTTAGCCTAGTCCCTCGGTGCTAGACCAATAAAGGTACATCCGGACTGCCCCGGGAATTCAAGTTGCCAACTCCGAGCTTGAAAGCAGCTAATCAACAAGGCAAAAACGCTCTCTGGTTCGGTTTGCTTAAGAACTCGCTTAATCCACATGGATAGATGCTTGCATGATCGCCTAGTTAAGACGAAGTAGCGTCTTCTGACCAGATCTCAACTGATAGATACCAGGAACCGCCGTTACCTTCATTGACTGCGCTCACATCGCGCAGTCCTCGTGTTTTAGAACAGACTCAAAACAACCCAGCAGCAGTCTCCTGCGCCATGTAATCCACCACGGCTTTGAGGTCGCCGCCGGAGCTTTCAAATACGGCTAACTGGCGATCGGCCCCGGTGCCCGTTTCCAGTATCTCGCGAATGCCGTTGATAGCCTCGCGACTGCCTAACTCGTCTACCACAGGATCGACCAGGTCAAGATACTCGCGGATAAGATCGCGCTCGGGAACTTCCTGCTCCTTGCCAAAATCAATGAGGCTTCCATCCAATCCGTAGCGCACCGCGCGAAACTTGTTCTCCATCAGCAAGGGGCGCGCATATTGGCGGAAATCCTGGTTCCGCTCATGCAACCGGTAAAGATAGGCCGCCGTCGCCTGGATCAGCGCAGCCACGGCTATCGATTCAGAGGCCCGCATTGGTATATCGCAGGCTCTTACTTCTACCGTGTCAAAGTAAGGATGCGGACGAATGTCCCACCATATCTTCTTCCCGTCGTCGATGCAATGCGTCTTGATAAGCAGGTTGACATAGTTCTCATACTCCGAGTAACTCGCAAACGCATCGGGAATGCCGGTTCGTGGAAAGTTTTCAAATACCTTGGCACGGTATCCCTTGTAACCGGTATTCAATCCCAGCCAGAAGGGTGAGTTCGTCGTGAGAGCCATGATATGCGGCAAAAAGTAGCGCATCGAATTCATGATGCGGATTGCCGCTTCCCGGTCTTCAATTCCCACGTGCACGTGCAGGCCAAAGATGAGATTGGAGCGGGCCACCAGTTGCAGATCCTTCACCACCTGGCGGTAGCGCGGGTCAGGGTAAATCTCCTGCTTGCGCCAGTCTGCGAAGGGATGCGTCGCGCCGGCGACCAGCGTCAGATTGTTCTCCTTCGCCAGGCGGATCATCTGTCGTCGCAGGTCGTACAGGTCTTCGCGTGCCTCTTCAATGTTGGTGCAGATGCGCGTTCCTACTTCGACGACTGACTGATGCATTTCAGCTTTGACGCGCTCTTCAAGCCGCATCTTGCCCTGCGACAACATCTCCGTCGCGATGTGCGAGCGGAGGTCGCGTGTGACCGGATCAATGGTCTGGTACTCCTCTTCAATGCCGAGCGTAAACGATGGCCGCATGCAATTCTCCCAGGACAAGAAACGACGTGAAGTATGAAAAGCTTTGCGCAATTGTAGCGGGTGTACCGCAGTTCACTTTCTGGGCTGAGCGGACTTTTTTACGGCAGGGCTCTTTTTCGCGGGTGAAGTCTTCGTCGCAGCGCCGAGGAAGGCAGACCAGCGCAATTCCGATTGGCCCGGTGCCTGCTTGGCTTTGGCAATGGCCAGTGCGGCCACTTCAGAGACGATCCACTCAAAATTGGCGGCTCCAACCGAGTGCAGGTCCGCATCCGGCGCAGGATTCATGAAGTCGATGGCGTAGGGAATTCCATCCTCAACCGCAAACTCCACGGTATTCAAGTCGTAGCCAAGGGCCTGGCACAGCCTGAGCGCATCCTTCTCGACGCGCTTGAGCAAAGCCTTGTCGTACTTTGGCGGGTCCTGGAGGTAGCGCTCGGCGTGCGGGCGGCGCGGGTCGTACGGCATGATATGAACCTTTTTTTGGCCGACAACGTAGCAGCGGAAATACTCTTTGAATTCAACTGCTTTCTGGTAAACCATGCAGAGATCGCGGGACTGGTCGTAGGCCTCAAAGAATTCGCGGCGATTGGTGATGTGGTAGACGTCGCGCCAGCCGCCGCCGTCTACCGGCTTCATAAAGCCGTGCTCTCCCACATAGGCAAAGACCGATTCCCAATCGAGCGGATACTCGAGGTTGCGCATGGAGCGGTCGGTTGTGCCCTCGGGATGTTTTTTATGAGGCAGGATGACTGTGGGCGGGATGGCGACGCCCATTTTTTCAGCGAGCGTGTAGTTGAAGAACTTGTCATCGGCAGACCACCAGAAGGGGTTGTTGATGATGACCGTGCCGTTGATGGCGGCGTGCTTGAGGTAGGCGCGATAGAAGGGGATGTCGTGGGAGATGCGGTCAACAATCACGGCGTAGGGAGGGGCCTTGTCGAGGTGCACTGCGCCGGTTTCAACGAACTCGGCCGAGATGCCGTCCACATTGAGGGAGTTGATGCGTTCCACGAGCGCGCCGGGAAAGCTGTTTTCCATGCCGAACAAAACACCAATTTTCTTCATTGCTGCCCTCCTCCGAATCAACATTAGTTTACGGCAGGTAGGTGAATTTGGTGTGGAACACAAAAATGTCACACGTGTGACACTATGAGAAATTGTATCGCTCTCATTCCATTGGGCTTGCCGGTTGCATCCAATTAGGTGGTTTTATGGTAATTGCCGCAATGCAGGCGGCTCGCCCCGCGAAGAGAGAGACGAGCCGCCCGTTGATGCTATTGGATGATGTAGGAGTTTGTGACGACGGGACTACTGGTGTAGCCGGTAGCGCTTGCAACTATTTTGAGCGTTTCTGAGGCGCTGACGGCGATGGGGCCCGTGTATTTTGTTGAGTTGACGCTGGGTGTGGTGCCGTTGGTGGTGTAGAAGAAGCGAGCGGCCGTTGAGGCGGAGGTAATGGTGATGTTTTGCGTCCCGGTGTATGTACCAGTCCCGAGATTGACGACGGGCGTTGCCACCTGGAGCTTATACAGGCCAGAGGTTGCCGTGGTGGGGCTGTAGCCGGGTGCCACCGCAATCGCTTTGACTGTAAATGTATTTCCGATTGCGATTGGACCGTTGTATTTGTTGGATGCGGTTGTCGGCGTGGTTCCATTCAACGTGTAGTAGATGGTAGCGCCAGGCACAGATTCATTGATGGCCAGGGACAGAGCGTTGTTGTACGTGCCAGGAGCGGCAGAGAAGGTGGGAGCTGTGGGAGGGGCCTGAATGATGTAGGTAGCGGAAGCGACCCCGCTCAGCGAGTAACCCGTCGCACTGGTGATTGCTTTCAGCACCCCATTGCTGCTGATCGTAATGGGCCCGGTGTAGAGGGTAGAGCGTCCGGTTGGCGGAAGCCCGTTGGGGGTGAATGTGTAGTAGATGTGGGCGGCGGTCGAATCAGTTGAAAGGGAAACGATCTGTGGGGTAGCGTAGACGCCGCCGGGGAGGCTGATGACGGGAGTTGCCGCCGCGAGGGTGTATGTTGCGGAAGTTACGCTGCTGAAGCTTTTGCCCGGCGCGCCCGCAATTGCTTTCAGAGTAAAGGAGTTGGCAATGGTTACAGGCCCGGTGTAGAGCCTGGACGCGGCGGTCGGAGTGGTGCCGTTGATGGTGTAGTAGAAGACAGTCCCTGGATCGGCGTCTGTGATGGTGATGGACTGCGCGTTACTGTAGGTTCCAGACCCGGTTGAGAAGATGGGGGCTGAGCTGACGCCAGTGCCGATCTCAGTGCCACTGACGGCGACGTTCTGCAGGGGTGCTGCCAGATTGTCGGTGGTGACTGCGACATTTTCGCTGAGCAGGGCATTGGGGCCCACGCCGACTGTTGAAATCGGGGTGAAGTCAATGGTGAGGGTGCAGGTGCCGTTCACGGCCAAGGGGGTCATTGTGGAGCAATCGCTGACGCCCGAGGCATCCTCGGGGAAGTCGGCGGGATAGGTGACCGAGACAAAGTTGAGGCTGGTGCTGCCTACATTTTGAACCTGCACGGTTTGGGGACTGTCGCTGCTGGTGGCCGAGTAAGCAGTGTTGGCGTACGCGAGCGCTGGAGGCGTGGCGCGGACGATCTGAAATGCTTTGCTGGAGCCGCTGTCGGTGAAGAACAGGTTTCCGCCGTCATCCAGGGTGATACCGAAGGGGTTGCTACCCCCGCTGGCGAGCACGGTCTGAGCCCCCCCTGGAGCCAGCTGAATGATTTGCCCATTACCAAAGAGCGCGACGTAAAAGTTGCCTGCTGCATCGATCGTGACACCAGCAGGCACATTGAGACCTGTAGCCACGGTCGATTGAACTCCAGCCGGAGTGAGCTTGTAGATGATTCCAAGTCCGGCATCCGTGATGTAGAGATTCCCCATGGAATCCTCTGTAATGCCGGCAGCGAAGTTGAAGTTGCTGGCAACGGTGGTCTGGACGCCGAGCGGGCTAATCTTGAAGATCTTGTTGAGGTTGGGGTCACAGATGATCATGTTTCCAGCTGCGTCAAAGAGGAGGCCGTAGGGCTCATTGAGTCCTGACACGACGGTTGTCTGTACGCCTGCCGGGGTGATTTTGGCGACCGAGCCAGTGCCAACTTCGCCGACAAACACGTTGCCTGCGCCATCCACAGCGACGGAATGTGGCTGGTGGTGACCGCTACCGAGGTTTGTCTGGGTTCCGGAGGGAGTAATTTTGACGACATGGGCATTGCCGCTGTCAGCAATGTAGACATTACCGGCAGCGTCGGTGGCCATGGCAAAAACGGTTCCGAGTCCGGAGCCGAGCGATTTGGCGGATGAAGGACCGTAAACCGCCTGTGAACCAGTACCGAAGCCGGAGAGCGGAACGATGGCCAGCACATGGTTGCTACCATCCCTGATGACCACCGCGCCGTGGCGCAGGCCCGGAGCGAGTGGGGTGAACTGCACATTGACGACGCAGGGGGTGTCAGAACCGTAGGCGGTCGCAGTGCAGGTGCTGGAGCCGGCGTCGGTAAAATCCTTGCCTGCGAGGCCGGTCGTCAACACAGAAATACTGCCGATGGTTGTACCCGAGGTTACGGTGAAGGGTAGGGCGATGGTGCTGCTGGCCACGCCGACGGCCTGGGAACCAAAGGGTACGCTGGTGAGGTTCAACTTCAGGAAGTTCAGCGGTCCGCCGTCGTTTGCGACATAGAGATTGCCATTGCTGTCTGCGGTGAGCCCGTAGGGGTTGCTGAACGAGCTGCTCACGACAGACTGTGTGTAGTTGGCGCCGGCGACGGTCTCTTTCAAAATGCGGTTATTCCCGGAATCGCTGATGTAGACATTGCCGGCTGCGTCCACGGCAACGCCGTTGGGGCCGGAGAGGCCGCTGGCCAAAGTGGTCTGTGTAAAGCTTCCGCCGCCTGCAGGCGTTTCCATGAGCACCTGGTTGTTGCCGGTGTCTGCGATGAAAACATTGCCGCTGGCATCGACGGCGACCCCGAACGGTCCACCGCTGGCGAGCCCGGATACAACGGTGGACTTGGTATAGGTTGATCCTCCGGCAGGGGTCTCGAGGTAGACTGCGTTCGCGCTTGGATTGGTAACGTAGAGATTGCCGCTGCTGTCAACTGCGATGCCTGATGGACCGCCACCTGCATCCAGGGTGAGCGTGGTTTGCGTGTATCCACCACCGGAAGGGCTCAGTTCAACGACCGTGTTGTGGTAGAAGTCAGGAATGAAGAGATTGCCGTTGGCGTCGATGGCAACGCCTGAAGGAAACGCAAAGCCGCTGCCAAGCGATGACTGAACGTAGGTTCCATCCGGCTGGAGCGAAAACTTGAGCTGCTGGTTGCCGCCAAACACAATCCCGTAGACGTTGCCTGCAGGGTCAACGGCAACACCTGTTGGCTGATTGAAACCGCCTGCGATGGACGTTTGTACGCCGTTGAAGACTACCTGAGCGCTTGCGCCCGAGACCACGAGGCTGATGAACGCAATCAAAAGTGGAAGGACAAACCGCAAAGAACGAGGTGAGAGGGCGGTTCGTTCAACGGCAGGCGGGCAGACGGTGTAGGCGGTCAATTGGGGGATCACGGAAACCTCGCAGATTGTGAAATGAAGAGAACGAAAGCCTGGGCCGAAAGGCCATCCTGGTTCGCTTTCAGCAGCAGCGCAGATTCTTATTAGATCACGCAGAGTTTACTTTGCGAGTGCGAGGTGAATCTTGTCTATTCCTCTTAAGTGTGATTTGTTGTACCCAACGATGTACTGAGGATTGGGGAAAGCTAAGGATTGGGGGAAGCTGCGCACATGCGTTGAGAGGGGTGGGTGACCGAACTGTGGATCAATTCGCACGAAGAGTCATTGGTCTCGGAAGGGACCGGACTATACCAGTTTTTTGAGTTGGTTGATGTGGTTCAGGTCGTGGCCAGCCATGGTTTCAACCAGGGTGAGGAAGGTCATGGAGCCTCGTTCGGGGTGGGTGACAGGTTTGGTGGCGGCGGTTGGCAGGGCCTGTCGAATGAGGATGAGGTTCCACTCGCGCATGGCGGTAAAGGCAGCGAGGGCTTGATTGGCCTGGATTTTGCCGTAGTGTGTGGCCCAGCGGTCCTGGTCAAAGGGCTGCAGGACGTGATGCGCTTCGGCGAGGGTCTGGCGGAGGCGGAAGGCGAAGGCGAGTTCGCAATCGGCAAGGTGGCAGAGGACTTGCGCGGGGCTCCACTTGCCGGGGGCCGGGGACAGGGAGATGCGTTCTGGGCCGAGGGCCTCGACGATCGCGGCCAGGGAAACTGGCGAAGCCGCCAGCAGAGTTTCGAGGTTTGCCGAATCAGGGGCGAGGAAGCGGGCGTAGGGATTGAGTGCAGAGGCGGGAGTCAGTTGGCTCATGATGCTTTTGACGTTACTGAAAGCATCATGAGTGGGTCAACATTCGAACTGCCAAGCGCCTGGCTATCGTTCCATGCCAGGCTATCTGCTCAGCCGGAGGGCAAATTGGACGACGCGTTCTTCGTTGGTGGTGGCGGTAATGCTGCCAAAGGCGGCCGAGCCGAAGCTGCCGTTGGGCTGGGCAAAGGCGGGCGTGTTGGTGAGGTTGAAGACTTCTCCGCGCAAGGTTGCTTCGGTCTCCCCGGGCAGGTGGATGCGCTTGACGAGGGCCAGGTCGAGGTCGCGATAGGCTGGGCCGCGGAGGGGATTGCGCGAGGCGTTGCCGATGGCGAACTGTGGCGTCATCGAAAAGGCGTCGGTGTTGAAGAATCGCTCTGGCTTTCGGTCGCCTGCGGGGAGCGATGGGCTGGCGATAAGATTAGGCCGCTGCAATGCAAATCCTGCGAAGGCGTTGTTGTTGGTGGCCTGGGTAACGGTGACGGGCATGCCGGATTGGAGCGAGACGACGGTGTTGAGCGACCAGCCGCCCAGCAGGCTGTCGGCGATGCCGTGGGAGGCAAAGGCGTGGCCTCGACCTGCCGGCAGGTCGTAGATGCCGCTGAAGGAGAAGACGTTGGGCATGTCGCCCGTGGAGGAGTCGCGCTCAAGGAGCGGGCGATAAGTGTCTGCAGCGACCAGGCTGCTGGAGTTTGGAGAGGAAAGCACGGTTGACGAAAAGACCGACGACGCATCGTCAATGAGTTTGGAGTGGGTGTAGGCGGCGAGCAGGTAAATGCCGTGATTCATGCGCTGCTCGAGCCTGGCCTCAAAGGCGTTGTAGTTCGCCGTTCCGCTGTTGTTGCGGTAGGTGGCGATGTTGAGGAATCGCGGATAGGGCTTTAGCAACTGCGCCGCGGTCACCGTCTTGCCACCGATGGAGCTGGATTTCGGGAGTTCACCGTAGTAGGGATTGGGGACTTTTTCAAGCAGTGCTGCGCCCTCGGCGAGCTGGCCAGCGGTGAGCTGATTCAGATTAGAGTCTGGAATGCCGACGTGGACGATGTGCGAGCCGACGTAGGCCAGCTCAAGGGAGAGGTTGTTGGTGAGGGCGCGCTCGACGGCAAGGTTCCACTGCTCGACGTAGCCTGAGCCCGCGGTGCGCTTGACGGTATAGACGCTTTGGCCGAGGCCGGCATCTGGAGTGAGGGGAATGGGCGCAACGGCAGGGCCGTGGGACAATTTGAAGGCCGCCGTCACGCCGTCGGTCGAGCGCTGCTGAACATTCTGAATAAACGGAAACTGTGGCGTGGTAAAGGGCGTTGTGATGCCCGACTGGTCGATGAAGACGATGCCAAATCCGGAACGAACCACTGTTTTGGGGGTGATTAGCCAGGTCACGCCCAATCGTGGCGCGACGTTGGTGTAGTGCAGCTCGCGGGCGCTGTGGGAGTAGCCATTCTGGCCAAGGTAGTCGAGCTGCTGCGTTGCAAGGTTAAAGACTGCGCCCTGGTTGTTTTTTTCTGTCGAGGGAAAATGCAGCGTGTAGCGCGCGCCGAGGTTGAGCGTGAGGCGGTCGGTGGCGCGCCAGTCGTCCTCGAGGAAGTACTCCATGATTTTGTCGCGGGGGCTGATCTTGTTCGCCTGCAGGTCGATTGAGAAGGTGTCCACCTGGCCGAGCAGGAAGCTGGCGATGGAGTAGCCGGTGCCGGTGACTCCCTGCTGGTCAGTCCCGGTCGTGGTGAAGGCGAAGGAGCCCTGTGGATTGGGCGGAGCAATCGAATCAAGCTGATAGAAGCGCAGGTCCAACCCGGCCTTGATTGCGTGGCGGCCTCGGCTAAATACAGCGGTATCGACGGCCTGCCAGACGCCGGTCTGGTAATTCGAAAAGGTGCCGGCCGAGGGGCCCAGTTGCTGAAAGCCAGTGAACGTGAACAGCGGCAGGGCATTATTGAAGGCGGCGTTGGTGGGGATACCGGGAATGCCGAGCGCGGCAGAAGCACTGTTGCCCAGAGTCGCACCGATGAGGCCATTGCTACGGCGGGTGTAGCCGAGGCGCAGGTCGTTGAGCAGGTAGGGGCTGAAAGTGTGGGTTTCATTGAACACCGCCTGCTGCCCGCGAATGTGTGCCAGGCCGATAACGCCACCCGTGCCGATGACAGGATTTGAAACATTGCCACTGCCGTCGGGAAAGGGTGTAACTGGCTGTTCGACTTCGCTGTAGTAGGTGTAGCGGCCAAAGGCGCGATCATGCGTTTTGACAACACCATCGATGCGGGCATCAAACTGGTTCTGGTGATCGGCATCGTTGGCTGTGCGGGAGTAATTGTTGGCTGCCTTGGAATTTGTCGGCTTGGGAAAGCGCGCCAGCAGCGCGACGGCTGCGGGGTCAAGGGGCGCATCGATCACGTCGTTGGGAAATTCAGGGCGGACCAGTTTGCCGTTGACCGTCAGGGTGTTGGTTGGGTCATAGATGTTGGCGACCCCGGTGAAGATACCCTGGCGCTCGTTCAGTGTGGGGATGGTCGAAATCACCGTCTTCCCAATCAACTGCTTGATGCCCTGGTAGTCCGCAAAGAAAAAGAGGCGGTCGCGCAGGATGGGCCCGCCGAGCGAAGCGCCGAAGAGGTTGCGGCGATACTCCGGCTTGTGGCCAGTCGTCGAGAAGTAGTTGCGGGCATTCAGGTCTTCGTTGCGCAGGAACTCGAAGAGGCTGCCGTGGAGGGCGTTAGAACCGGCGCGGGTAGCCACATTGACCACGCCGCCGTTGAAGCGGCCAAACTCCGCCGAAACGTTATTCGCCTCAACGGTAAATTCCTGAATGTCGTCGAGGTTGGGGAAGAAGGCTACCTGGCCGGGCTCGGGCTGCAAGGCAGAAATGCCGTCGTACAGATATTCATTGGTTCGCGGACGTCCGCCGTTGATGCGGGGCAGCAGCGTGCCGGGCGGTAGTTCGACGCCGGGGGCAAGCGTCGCCAGCTGGATGAAATTGCGCGCATTCAACGGCATGGCGACAACGGTGGAGCCGGGGATGTTGGTGAGGATATTGCTGGTTGCGGTCTGGAGCAGGGGCGCATCGCCATTGACAGTGTCAATCTGCTTATCCCCCCCGATCGTCAGCGTCACGTCCACCTGAGCTGTTTGCCCAATGCCCGTCGAAATCGAGCCGATGACCCTCGGCTGGAATCCCGCAGCCTTCGCTTCAAGGCGATAGACCCCTGGATTGAGCTGCGAAAACCGGTAGTCGCCCGAGGCTGACGTAACCGTTTCCTGACGGATGTTGGTGCTGGATTCCGTCAAGGTGACGCTGGCCCTGGCGATAGCGGCTCCCGAGGGATCAAAGACGCGGCCTTGAACGTCAGCTGCCACCTGAGCGGTGGCAGGGATGACTGCAGCTAAAACGAGCAGAGACAAAAAAAAGGCGCGGACATGCACGGGGTCAGGCTCCTGACAACAACGCCGCTGTATTCAGCGTGGATGTTGGAAATGGGATGAAAAGGAAGGGAGTTGGCAAAGAAGGATGCTGCTCAGCACGTATATCTCGCGCAATGCTTTTGAATCTATATGATTAAAGTCGTATAGTCAAACGGTTTCGACGGGCCGGAATTGGGTTTTCCTACTCCAGCTTTGGCGAATCAAGACTCAGGCCGGGTCTTCCAGGCGCTCGATCATCACGTCAGTTGACTTGATGAGAGCGGCCGCTGTGTCGCCTTTCTTGAGCTGCAACTCGCGTACCGCGCTGGCGGTGATGATGGCAGTGACGTGCGTGTTTTGAATCGCGAGAACGACTTCAGCAAGCAGCCCCTCGACCCGAATGCTGACGACCTTGCCGACAAGCTGGTTGCGGCCGCTGACCCGGCGGTAACGTTCGCGAGACTCGGCGGGTTGCTTCTGCTGATCTTTTTCAAGGAATGGTTTCAGGCTTGATTCGGTGATGCGATGGTGGCCGCCGGGGGTCTTGACGGTCTGCAGGCTGCCAGAGAGAATCCACTGCTTGATGGTGGGATAGCTGATGCCGAGCAGGCGGGCCGCTTCGCGAGGAGTCAGCATGGAGTCAGAAGTGGACATGCAGATAGGTTTAGCAGCTTTTTGCAATGGGCGCACCTGGGATTTGCGGCCGACATTGCGCTTCTATTGATTCAAGGCCATGGCTGCAAGTTTGGCGACAGTATTCATGTTGCGGGCAGTACCTGACCTGGCGGCAGGGATTTTGAGCTTCGAATCCGCCATCCCCTCGCCATAGTGAACATAAATCTCGCGCAGGCCGAGTTGGAGCACTTCGGTGGTCTGGTTTGAAACCAGTTCCAGGGCGTTGGCGGGCGGCGGCTCATCGAGAAAGATGGCCACGGTCCGATTTCCGGCTTTGTCGGGAAAGGGATTGGCGGCAAGTACAGCGTTCATTTCAGAGGCGGTGCGAACCAGAACGCCGACAGATTTGCCGGTGAAGTCGAGTAACGCGTCCTCCAGTAGCTGCTTGACCTGAGCCTGGGATTTTGCGGAGTGGAAGATGACGTTTCCGCTGGCGATATAGGTGCGCACCTGGGCAAGGCCGGCCTGTTCACAGAGAGCCTTGAGGTCAGACATTGCGAGCTTGCCGGTGCCACCGACGTTCACTGCACGCAGCAGGGCAATATAGACCGTCATGGGTTTCCCCCCTTAGAGGTATTCGAGCAGCATTCTTTGCCACGTGGGCCAGTCGTGGGAGTTGTAGCTATCCCAGATATAGAGCTTGTGGGGAATGTTCTTTTCAGAGAGGATGCGATCGATGTGCTGGTTTGAGCCGAGGCATTGGTCGTCCCAACCGGTAGCGAAGATGTAGGTGTTGCGACGGTAGTGGTGAAAGAACCAGGGGTCTGACAGGTTGGCGAGGTAGTGCGTCGGCGTGTTGTAGTAGACGTCGTCGTCGTAGTGGCCGCGCAGGAAGTTGGACATATCAAAGGCTCCCGACATGGAGAGCAGGCCGGTGAAGACGTCGGGGTGGCGAAAGGCGAGGTTGGTGGCGTGGAATCCGCCAAAGCTGCAGCCGAGGGCGACGAGGTGGGAATCCCAGTTTTTTTGACGGATGAGCGGCACGACCTCGTGGATGAGGTAGTCGTCGTACTGGACATGGCGGGCGATGCGCCAGCGCGGGCCGACGTTTTTGTTGTACCAGGACTCCATGTCAACGGAATCGACGCAGAAGAGCTGGATTTCACCGTTGTCGATCTTGCCGGTGAGGGTCGAGACCATGTGGCGATCTTCAAACTCGTAGAAGCGTCCGCCGGAGGTAGGAAAAACCAGGACCGGAACGCCAGCGTGTCCATGGACGAGCAGCTCCATGTCACGACCGAGGCGGGGGGAATACCACTTGTGATATTCGCGATTCATGGGGTATTGACCTCTGTGCCTGCGTTTGTGCCATATCAGGCTGCACGCCGTTTTTGATACTGTAACAGTCTCAGGGCGAAAACTTGTGAGCAGGGCGACGGCGACAGGGGCTGGGTGCCGATGACCAAAAAGAGGCGGAGGGCGGCACGGTTGGATCCGGAAGCACACGGGGATGCAAAGGCTGGGCAGGAGTGGCTGGCATTTCATGCCGCATCTGAGTCGTTGGCGGCGGCAACTCCGCATGAGCGGTTGCGGGTGCATCGCGCGTTTCGCAGCCGAATACTGCCCGACCGACGGGATCTGATTGTGTATGTGCCGCCGGGGTATGACGCTTCCTCGGAGCGCCGCTATCCTGTGCTGTATCTGCAGGATGGGCAAAATCTCTTTGATCCTGAAACCTCCTATATCAAGGGCCGCACCTGGCGGGTACAGGAGACTGCGGATGCTGCAATTGCCGCAGGCCTGGTGGAGCCGCTGATTATCGTGGGCATCTACAACACCGGCGAGCGTCGGCTGGCCGAATACACCCACGAGCGTGACTGGCAGATGGGCGGCGGTGAAGCGGACAGCTACGGACAACTGCTGACCAGCGAGCTGTTGCCCTGGGTGGCCCAACACTATCGCGTCAAGCCGGGGCGGGAACATACGGGTTTGGGCGGGTCTTCGCTGGGTGGACTGGTGTCACTTTACCTTGGACTGCGCCATGCCGAGGTTTTTGGGCAGCTTGCGGTTCTTTCACCGAGCGTCTGGTGGAACCACAAAAGCATTCTCGGCGTGTTGAACGAGCTCGCGCCGGAGCTTGAGCATCGACCGCGGATCTGGCTCGATGTGGGCGACCACGAAGGGCGCATGACGCTGGCGGACGTGGAACTACTGGCGAAGAGGCTTACGGCGAACGGCTGGGACGACGCGCACGTGCACTTTGAGAGAGTCGTCGGCGGTACGCATGACGAAGACAGTTGGGCCGGACGCGTGGGTGCGATGCTGGAGTTTTTGTTTCCCCTGAAGCCAGGAAAAGGACCTGTCCCCCCGCTTTGAAGTTCCACGGAACTACCGCGTTTTGCTGTCAATTCGATGGAGTATGGAGTAATCGACCAGGTCAGCAGGCGCCAATGTGGAGTCTTTGGCCTGGTATTTCTGAAACATTGCGAAGGTTTTTTGCCAGGTTGCCGGTTGCATCTGGCCGTAAAGGCGGTCATGAGTCTCGGCGTTGAGCAGGGGAAGCGTCAGCGCCAGGGATTGGGATTGCTCCTGGATGGAGCTGGTGGGCAGGTATTTCTCTACGATCATTCTGGCGGTCTCAGCCTGGTGGGCAGCCGCATAGTCCCAGCCTCGGCGTGTGGCGCGGAGGAAGCGCACGAGCGTGTCGGGATGCTGATGGATCAACGCAGCTGAGGAAAACAACACTTCAGCGTAGGAGACATAGCCGTTTTCGGCCATGGAAATGGTGTTGACGGGATGGTGCTGCAGATTGAGGCGCACTCCTTCATCGATGGTGTAGCCCTGCATTGCGTCAACCTGGCCGCTGATGAGCGGGTCAAGGGAGAAGGGAATATTGACGAGGGTTACGTCGTTCGCGGCCATTTGATTGAAGTTGAGCAGTTCGTCGATCGCTCTGCGCCCATCGCCGTAGAGGCCGATGCGTTTGCCTTTAAGACTCTTGAAGGTCGTGAGGCCGCTGTTTTTGAGTGTGAAGAGCGAGAACGGTGTGGTCTGCATGAGGGTGGCAAAGGCTCGAATGTCGATGCCTTTGGCGCGCTCGGCCAGCAGTGAGTCTGCCTCGGAGATACCGATCCTGTTGCTGGAGTGAGCGATCAGGGCAAAGGGGTCCATTGCTTCATCAGCGGGGGTGATGGTGATCTGGAGACCTTCAGCCTGGTAGTAGCCCCTTTGATAGGCGACCAGGAAACCGGCGAACTGAGCGCATGGGTGCCAGTCAAGATAGAGCGTGATAGGGAGGCGGTGGGGCTTTGCGGCCGGGGCATGCGTCGCGCTGGCCGGGGACGTGATGGGGGCCAGCAAGGCGGCGACAGCAAAGATGAAGGCGGCGAGTCTGGGCTTGCTCATGAGGCATACTTCCATTTTGCAGGGTGAGCTAGAGCTTTTCAGGGAACACCGTGGTCCAGAAAGTTCTGCGCAGAGCGGCTTTTCTTTGATAGAAAACCCACGCGTTTTTCTGATGTTCGGTCTAGACCTTTCCCTAAAATGCTTTACACCATCATAACGAGGCCGTCTGAGGTGAGAGGAAGGAATTCATGTTTAGCAGGGGAGCGCCGATGAGAGAGGGAGGCTCACTCTGTCGAAAGCACTTGCGCTGCAGAGTCGACTGCCTGACGGTCGCTCACGATGAACGGAACACATGGATTGACGAAGACATCGGAAACTTCGCATGGCGCGGGAGCAGGCGGCGAGGAGGCTGGAGCGTTGACGTGTCCACCGTTTATTTGCGTGAGCGCGTCGCTGCGACGGCTGTTGTTGCAGGCGGAAATCACGGCTGCCCGACTGCAGTTTGCCACGCTGGAGGGCGAGGCGGGGGCGGGCAAGCACCTGTTCGCAAAGACTTTGCATAGCCGTGGGGCACTGGCGAACCTGCCATTCAAGCGGCGCGACGCGCGGGAGTGGCTGGCCACGGAAGCGGATACCACCGAGCTATTGGGAACGTTGTATCTGGACCGCGTGGATCTGTTGGCTGGTGGGGGGCAAGGACTGCTGCTGAATGTGGTGAAGATGCTGCAGGATGCACCGCCGACGCGGTTTCTGCTGCTGGTGTCAGCGCATACGTCTTTGCGGCAGATGGCAGCCCAGGGGCTGTTTTTGCCAGACCTGGCATTTCGGCTGACTGCGGTGCGATTTACGTTGCCGCCGCTCAGGGAGCATCGTGAAGATATTGCGCCGATTACGCAGGCGCTGGTCGACCGTATTTGTCGCCGATACCAGCAACCGACAGCCGTTCTGGCTCAGGGAACGCTGCCCCGGTTGCTGCAACATGCCTGGCCGGGCAATGTCCGGGAGCTGGCCTCGGTACTGGAGTCGGCGATTCTGGATTCAACGACGGGGGTCATTCGGCCGGGAGACCTGGTGCTGCTGCCGCAACGGGAATCTTCCCATTCCGCTGGCGGCCCGCTGGTTGCGGGGATGCAGGTTCCGGAAGACCTGACCCTGGATGCGGTGATTCGCCGGCACATCCAGCTGGTGCTGGAGCTGAACCGCGGAAACAAGCTGCGGGCGGCGCGGCAATTGGGCATCAGCCGGTCAACGCTGTACAGGATTCTCGGCGGCGAGTCGATGGGCGGCGTCGCTCTGGCTGAGGATTCTGAACTCGCTTCCTGAACTTGCTTCCTGATCTCGCTTCCGATCTGGCATCCACCTCAAATTCAATCAGATCAATCTGATTTGGGAATTGTTGCGTTCTCTGTAACGTGAGAGCGCTTGGCGTAGTCTAATGGGCGTTGACGTTCCTTTCTCGCTTCTCTGAATTTCAAATTGCCGAGGTCATTTCCCATGCTGATTCGCAAATCTGACTCCCTGTACGGTTCGAATATCCCCTCCTCTGAGATCACGCCCAAAGATAAATGGCTCAATCGAAGAAGCCTGCTCACCGGCGCCGCAGCTGCCGGGGTCATTGCTCTGGGAGCTGACCGGATGGCGGAGGTGCTTTCACCGACGCGTTCCGCGCTCGCGGCAGGGAAACTTGCGACAGTCAAGAGCCAGCTCTCAACGACCGGCGAAGAACTGACACTGCTCAAGGACGTCACCAGCTATAACAATTTCTACGAATTTGGCACCGACAAGGCGGACCCCGGCCACAACGCGGGAATTCTGCCGACGCGGCCCTGGAGCGTAAAGATCTCTGGCCTAGTGAAAGCGCCCAAGGTGCTCGACATCGACAGCCTGCTCAAGCTGCGGCCCCTTGAAGAGCGTGTCTACCGCTTCCGCTGCGTCGAGGGCTGGAGCATGGTCATTCCGTGGGTCGGCTATTCGCTCTCTGAGCTGATCAAAGTCTGCGATCCCCTGCCTTCGGCCAAATTCGTCGAGTTCACCAGCTACTTTGACCGCAGGGTGGAGAAGTGGACCTCAGAGAGCAACATTGCCTGGCCCTACTCCGAAGGATTGCGCATGGATGAGGCCATGAATCCGCTGACCCTGCTGACGCTCGGCCTCTATGGCGACGTGCTGCCGGGGCAGAATGGCGCGCCGGTCCGCGTCATTGTGCCATGGAAGTATGGCTTCAAATCGGCCAAGTCGATTGTCGGCATCAAGTTCGTTGACAAGATGCCGGCGACCACATGGAATGACCTCGCGGCCAATGAGTACGGCTTCTATTCAAACGTGAACCCGAACGTGGATCATCCGCGCTGGAGCCAGAAGACGGAGCGGCGCATTGGCCAGCCCTTTTACGCGCAGCGCCATCCGACGCTCATGTTCAACGGTTACGGTGACCAGGTCGCCTCGCTTTACAATGGCATGGATCTGAAGAAGTTCTACTAGCCATGAAGAAATCGACGCTCATCCTGCTCAAGGTACTCGTGTGGGTTGCCTGCCTTTACCCGGTGGCAACCCTCATCTACGGTGCGCTGACCAACGATCTCGGCCCGGACCCGACCAAGACGATTACCTTTCGGACCGGGTCAACGGCGCTCAATCTGCTGGTGATTTCGCTGGGCATCACGCCGCTTCGCCAGCTGTGGTCCAAACTGAGCTGGCTGATCAAGTTCCGGCGGCTGCTGGGGCTGTTTGCCTTCTTCTATGCCTCGGCGCACCTGATGGCCTATGTAGGGCTCTACTCCAGCTTTGACCCCAACACGATGGTGCAGGACATCCTGAAGCGTAAATTCATCACCGTCGGCGTGCTGGCCTGGCTGCTGCTGGTGCCGCTGGCGATTACTTCGACCACCGGCATGATCAAGCGGCTCGGCGGAAAAAACTGGAACCGCCTGCACAAGCTGGTCTATCTCTCGGTGAGCCTGGGCATCGTGCATTACTGGTGGCAGGTGAAGCAGGGTGTGCTTGCGCCGCTGCCGATTACGCTGATCCTGACGGGCCTATTCGTCGCGCGGCCGCTGTTGGATTGGTGGAAGGCGCGGAAGACTGCACGGCTGCGGGCGGCTAAGGCGTAGCAAATTGCACGACCCCGCGAAAACTTTGGCGGTGCAAGGGCGTCGGGCCGAGGCGGAGCAGGGCCTCGCGGTGCTTTGCTGAGCCATAGCCCTTGTTTTGCGCCAGGCCGTAGCCGGGGAATTCGCGGTCGAGTTTAACCAGCAGACGGTCGCGATGCACTTTGGCGACTACGCTGGCTGCAGCAATCGACAGGCTGCGCGCGTCGCCCTGAACGATGGTGGTTTGCGGGCAGGTCGAGTGGATGCGCTGATTGCCGTCAATCAGCAGATGGCCAGGTGGCTGGCTGAGACGTTCGACGGCGAGGCGCATGGCTAACCGCGACGCCTCGAGGATGTTGATGCGGTCGATGGTTTCAGCGTCAACCTCGGCAATCGCCCAGGCAATGGCGACAGCGCGAACCTGCAAATCGAATGCCTCGCGCTGCGCCTCCGAGAGCTTCTTTGAGTCGGTCAGGCCGGGGAGTTTTACCTGCGCGGGCAGAATGACAGCCGCGGCAACGACGGGGCCAAAGAGAGGTCCGCGTCCCACTTCATCCACTCCGGCGATGTGCTGCGCGCCGGTGTCGCGGGCGAGCGACTCGAATTCGAAGTTGCAGGTCCAGTCGGGCATTGGCTTGCGCCTGGACCTGGCTGGCGAGTTTGGCCGCTGCGGCATCCCGTTCAGTATAGAGAGCCGAGTGTGAGTGTGAAGTGTGAAAAGCAAAGACCGTGGCAAATGCGTAGACGCGTGAAAAAGCCCCGATTTGTGGTCGGGGCTTTTTCAAGAAGCGGGATACGTAAGGTTCAGGCCTTGTCGCGAGCGACTTCCTTCATGCGGGCAGCCTTGCCACGGAGGGCGCGGATGTAGAAGAGCTTGGCGCGACGGACGCGGTAGCTGCGAATCTTCTCAATCTTGTCGACGACCTTGGAGTTGAAGGGGAAGATGCGCTCGAC
>JANYDG010000081.1 GCA_025359885.1 Acidobacteriota bacterium | reverse complement strand
CCCGCCACCGGTCCTGGATACACCCTGAGCGCCGCGTTGGCTGGCCTCCCGAGTGTCTACAAGCACAACGGCGGAAACCCGCCTGCTGGCATGTAATCGAAGAACTGCCCGGCGTTGGGTCAACTAGCGGGGCCTGCGGCTTGTGATGCCGCAGGCCCCGCCGGGTTTTTTAGCTGTAGCGGTCAAGCTCGTCGGCGTAGCGGCTCGTGAGCTCGGCGATGTACTCATCCGCGCTCCACTCTTCGTTTATTTCCGTCAGGTCGAGCAGGCTGCATGCAGCCTCAACCACTCCGTAAGAAACCTCTTCCTGCTGCAGCATTTCAATCAGATCAGGCAACACGCGCAGCTCTTTCCGCTTGCCCAGCCCTGCTACAGCCTCTTCCCGCGTATCAGGATTTCCGTCATCCAGCCGCTCCAGAAGCGCCTCGCGAATCTCCGGCGAATCTGCATTGCCCTGAACGCCCAGCGCAAAGGTCGCCCAGTCGCGAACGTCCGGATCGTTGTCCTCCATCAGATGCAACAGAACCGGTACAACCTCGGGCGAATCAGCAAACGAGCCCAGCGCAAACGCCACCGCGAAGCGGACATCCGGGTCAGTGTTGTTGCGATGCTCGAGGATAAGTGGAATGGCAGCCTCATTCCCCAGGTGCCCCAGCGCCACCAGGCATGAATCAATCACCTGCAGGTCAAGTTCGTCCTCCAGAACGCTGACCACCACTTTGAAGATTTCATCTGAATAAATCGTCTCCGGATGATCCTCGGTCTTGCCCAGTTGGGCGAGAATGTCTACCCCGCGCCGCCGTTTTGCTGGCTGCTTGTGCCGGCTCCATTGCACCGCCTTGTCAAAGACTTCGCGGCTCGCGATGGCCTGCAGCTTGCTCACTGCTTCCCAGGGGCCGCCTTCTTCTTCGTCGTCGTCGTAGTCGCCCTCGAGCGTCTGCTTGAAAAGCTCGTCAATCTCTGCCTGTGTGGTCATAGTCACCGTCCTTCAAGAGAATAACGCCGCAGACCGAGGGTGAGAGTAAGAGATGCGAGAAACGGCGCCGGGAAAAGGTCGCGGGAAAGGCAGTTGTCAGAATGGCGCCTTGCGATACTCTTCTATCCAGTGAGGTAGCGTGTGTCGCATAAAAATCTCCCAGCCCTTTGCCTGGCTCTGCTCCTGATTCCCTGTGGCCTGTTTACCGCTGCGACGTCTGCAACCCCTGCAGCGGATGAGCCTCAAACCGTGGCCCTGAAGATTGCCGGAATGGAGCGCCGGGATGGGCTTTTTCCCCTCGATTGGGACAAAAAAGCAGGCAGACTCTATCTCGAAATCCCAGAGCAGGCGGGCGATGTGCTCCTGCTTGACCACATTCCCTATGGCCTCGGTTCAAACGATGTAGGCCTTGATCGCGGCCAGTTGGGTGAGGGTCGGCTGGTCCACTTCACCCGCGTTGGCGGCAAAGTGTTGCTGATCGAACCCAATCTGAGCTACCGGTCCAGCGCCACCGACCCAGCCGAGCGCATTGCCGTGACCGAGTCTTTCGCCGAATCCGTCCTGTGGGGCTTCAAAGTCGAGGCCGAGGAGCCGGGCCGTGCACTCGTTGATGCGACCGACTTCTTCCTCCGCGACTCGCACGGCGTCGCAGAGCGACTGCAAGCGACCGGCCAGGGCAGTTATAAGCTTGAAGCGAGCCGTAGTGCCATCACGCTCGACAACACAAAGAACTTCCCCAAAAATACCGAGGTCGAGGCGATTCTGACCTTTGTTTCCGACGGCCGTCCCAAAGGCGAATACGTCGCCTCCGTCACTCCCGACCCGCACGCCATCACCCTGCGCGAACACACGTCGCTCATCGCATTGCCCGAGCCGGGCTTCAAAATGCGCCGCTACGACCCCCGCTCCAGCTTCATTCCCTTTGAATTTCGGGACTACTCAGTCCCCCTGAGCGAGCGCATGGACCAGAAATTCATCATTCGCCATCGTCTGCAAAAGCGCGACCCCAACGCCGCTGTCAGCGAGCCGGTGAAGCCAATCGTCTACTACGTCGATCGTGGTGCGCCTGAACCAATCCGCTCTGCGCTGGTTGAGGGCGCAAACTGGTGGGCGCAGGCCTTTGAGGCTGCCGGATTCAAAAACGCATTCCGTGTCGAAGTGCTGCCCGAAGGCGCTGACCCCATGGATGTGCGCTTCAACATGATTCAATGGGTGCATCGCGCTACCCGTGGCTGGAGCTACGGCGAAGCCATCACCGACCCCCGCACCGGCGAAATCATCAAGGGCCAGGTCACCCTCGGCAGCCTCCGCGCCCGCCAGGACTACAAAATCGCGGAGGCACTGCTCGCTCCCTACCTCGACGGCCAGCCAATTCCACCCGCCATGGAGCAGATGGTGCTGGCGCGCACCCGGCAGCTTGCCGCGCATGAGGTCGGCCACACGCTCGGGCTACAGCACAACTTTGCCGCCTCGACGGTGGGGCAGCAAACCTCCGTGATGGACTACCCCCACCCCCTCGTTACGCTCGACCCTTCCGGCAAGCCGACCCTCGACAAGGCGTATGCAGTCGGCATCGGAGCCTGGGATAAGGCCGCGATTCGCTACGGCTACAGCGAGTTTGCTCAGGGAACCCCTGAGGCCCCCTCTCTTGCCGCCTTGCTCCGGCAGAACGAAAAAGACGGCCTCCGCTACATCACCGACGAAGATTCCCGCCCCCTCGGCAGCGCCCACCCCTACGCGCACCTCTGGGACAACGGCCCAGACGCACCGGCAGAGCTGGAGCGCATTCTCGCCGTCCGCAAGGCGGCGCTGGCCCGCTTTGGTGAAAACGCCATTCGCCCCGGTGAGCCCATGGCCCAGCTTGAAGAGACGCTGGTGCCGCTCTATCTCCTCCACCGCTACCAGACCGAAGCGGCGGCCAAGCTCATCGGCGGCCTTGATTATCGTTATGCGGTGCGCGGCGACGGAGCCATGGTCACCGCCCAGCTCAGCCCCGAGCGACAGCGCAAAGCCCTCGCCGCCGTGCTCAAGACTCTCGATCCTGAGGTGCTCACGCTCTCCCCTGAACTGCTGGCAAATCTGCCCCCGCAGCCGCCCGGTTTCCCCCGTACCCGCGAGTCGTTTGAAGGCCACACCGGCCTTACCTTCGACCCCAATGGCGCTGTGGAGGCGGCTGCAAACCTGACCGCGTCGCTCCTCTTTGAACCCGCCCGCGCCAGCCGCCTCGTCGAGCATCACGCCCTCGACATTCAGTCTCCGAGCCTGGAGGAGGTCATCGCAGAGACGCTCAAATCCACCTGGCAGGCACCCAGACTGCAAGGTTTAGCGTCCGAAACCCAATTCGCGGTCGAAGACGTGATCCTGACCCACCTGCTCAGCCTCGCGGCAGGCAACGGCGGCCTGGGCCAGTCAGCCGGCGCAGCCTTTCCTGCAGGCACAAGTGTCAACGTTGCAGCCGGTGCAGCAGCCTCCTCCCAGGCCCGTGCCGAAGCTCTCGCCGGGATTGGCACGCTGGAAGGCTGGCTGAAAGCGCAGAATCAAGCCTCCTCCAGCCCGGCAACCAAGGCCCATTGGGCGGCAGCTATCGATTTAATTGAACGCTTCCGCAAAGAGCCAGCGCGGTTTGCGGCTCCCCCCACCCTGGCCACTCCGCCTGGTCAGCCCATCGGTTCAGCAGAAGATGATTCAGCAGAGGACGGTTCATCAAAGGACGATGCGGCAGATTTCAGCCTTCGCTGAAATGCTCCCAACCCTGCGGCTTCAGGGGTTTCGGGCAGCCGTCCGTCCGCAACATCACGTTCGACTCACCGCTCTTCGGCGCAAGAATCCGGCCGATCCTCGAAACCGAAATGCCCGCAATTCTGCGCGGGATGCGCGCCGCTTCGGGTGCGGTGAAGAGTAATTCATAGTCCTCGCCCCCATGCAGCGCCTGGTCCAGCGTCGCGCTCGCTCCCAGAGGAACAGCCGCTGCATCCATCTCTGCAGCCACCCCGGATGCCTGGCACAAATGCGACAGATCGGTCGAGATGCCGTCGCTCAGGTCCATCGCTGCCGAGGCCAGGCCCCGCTTGCGCAGCCATAGCCCTTGCGCTAAACGTGGCTGCGGATAGAGGTGCGGCGAGGCTCCCGAAGCAGCCGTTCTGGTGGCAAATAATTCAGGCGCCCCGCCCAGCAAGGCCAGCTCTGCCGCCGCTCCTCCCAGACTGCCAGTTACGTAGATGAGATCTCCAGGCCGGGCTCCCGAACGCAGCATCGCCTTGCCCCTGGGAACTGCCCCGGTCAGCACAATATCCGCAATAGCGACCGGCGACTCCGCCAGGTCACCCCCAGCCAGCGGTACTCCATGCAGATGCGCCAGCGCCATCAGGCCATCCATAAACAGTTCTACCCAGGCCTTCCCCGAGGCCGAGGCCAAAGTCAGTTCGCGCGGCAGGCCAAGCGAAAGAAAAGCCGCTACAGGTCTGGCACCCATGGCTGCCAGATCACTCAGGCCCCGGGCCAGAGTGCGATGGCCTACCGACTGCGGCGGGTGCCAGCCGAGGCGAAAATGCCGCCCCTCTATCGAAAGATCCGTGGTCACTGCAAGCTCTTCGCCGGCACGCGGCCGCAGCAGCGCGCAGTCGTCGCCAATGCCTAGCCGCACCCCTGACGCTGCCAGCCGCCGAAGCGGAAATCCCTGCCCCGCACGCTCGCGAATTGATCGCAGCAGCACCAGTTCCCCGGCCTGTCCGGCCTCTTGTGACGTTCGCGAGCTGGGCTTTTGCATTTGCACTGTATCTGCAGCATATCGCGCCGCACTCCCCTGCAAGATGCGACAATTCTCCTGGAATCGTTGGATATTCCAAAGTAATCTGACGGTAATTTGGATTGATTTGTATGAGATTGCTCTACAATAAGGGGTACAAGATTCGGTCTACGTCTCTTCAGTAGGGAAGGCTCAGAGCGGGGGCTCGGGCCAGTATTCGTTATTCCTGGTATTCGCGATGGGGCAATTTACCGTCCAACCGGGCGTAACGTTGAAGGAGTTCCATGCTGCGTAAGCGATATTACATTCTGTTTGTTGCACGAGATGAAGACGGCCGCGTGCGTAAAATTCCGCTGCCGGTTCAATATGTCTATGGATTCGTCGCGGCTGCGCTGGTCGGTGCATTCACGATTGTTGGTCTGGCCGGGTCATACACCCGCATGTTGCTCAAGACAGAGAGCTTCAACCAGGTTCGTCAGGAACGCGAAACGCTCCGCAAAAACTACCAGCAGATGGCCGCGATCGCCCATGAACGCGACGTACAGGTTGCCTCCCTCGGTGCCCTGGCCAGCGAAGTGACGGCGATCTACGGCCTGAAGCAAAACAAGCTCAACGACAAAATGCCGGCACGCGGCAAACAAGCCGCTGCCGCATCAGCCACCCCGGCCAGCCTTGCCCTCAGCGATGAGGTGAGCCAGCAGCAAGTCAAAGTCTCTCTGGACGAGTTCTATACCCTCCGCGCCCAGGCGCTCAGCGGTCGCGTTTCCCGCGCGCTTGAGGGCGGCCTCTCTACTGGTGTCACCTCCGGCTTCGGTGACTGGACGCAGATTGCTGATGCTCCCTCTCTCTGGCCCGTCGAGGGCCGCGTCACCTCCAGCTTTGGTCAACGGGAAGATCCCTTCAATGGAGAAGGAGCATTCCACGCTGGCCTCGATATTTCTGCCCCCAACGGCACGGTCGTTCGGGCAACTGCTGACGGTGTCGTGAACTCAGCCGCCATGGTCAGCGGCTACGGTCGCGAGGTGATCGTCGACCATGGTCACGGCGTACACACCGTCTACGGCCACCTCTCCGGCATGCTTGTCATGGATGGTCAGCACGTGACCCGTGGCCAGATCGTCGGCTACGTCGGTCAATCAGGCCGCTCCACCGGTCCTCACCTCCACTACGAGGTCCGCATCAACAACGTGCCCGTCAATCCGCACAAGTACCTTCGCTCCACCTTCGCAGAAATGGCAGCAAACAACCTCCCCACCCCGCCCTTGGCAAAGAAGTAGCCGGCTTTCTGAGACCCATGCAACGAAGGGCCTGAGCGCAATGCTCAGGCCCTTCGTCTTTGCCGCTCGTACTTCGCGCTACTTCCCGGTATAGGTGACATGCCACAAAGACCGGGAGCCATCGTCCGAGACAAAGAGTGACCCGTCATTGGCAACCGTCACGCCCACCGGCCGTCCCCATACATCCCCGTTTGCCAACACAAAGCCAGTAAGAAAATCCTCATACTCGCCCGTCGCGTGACCGCCCTTCATCGGCAGTCGAATGACCTCGTACCCGCTGCGGACCGCGCGGTTCCAGGAACCGTGCTCAGCGGCAAAGCCATCGCCATGATAGGCAGCAGGGAACTGGCTCCCTTGATAAAACAGCATTTCCAGCGAAGCGAAGTGCGGATTCACCAGGATGTCGGGCGTAATCACCTTGGCCTGCAACTCCGGATGCTTGCCCTCATGCCGCGGGTCCTGGCGCCCTCCGCCCGCTTGTCCCGCCGTCCCGCCCATGTAGTACCAGGGCCAGCCGTAAAAGCCATCTTCCTGAATGTGCGTCACATAGTCCGGAACCAGGTTATTGCCCAGCCCGTCCCGTTCGTTGGTCGAGCACCAGAGTTCGCCGGTCGTCGGATTGATAGCCTCGCCCACACAATTGCGAATCCCCGACGCGTAGACCTTGATGAACTTGCCCTCCGGCGTAAATTCAAGCACATCGGCGCGGTGAAACTCCGCCGGGTGGGTATCCACGTCGTCCACGTTTGAGAGCGAGCCAACCGAGACAAACAGCTTCGTTCCATCCTTTGAAAAGGCCAGGTCGCGGGTCCAGTGCCCGCCACCGCGCAAGTGGCCGCCACCCGGCAGCTCAAACAGCTTCTCGGCCGGGCCGCTGGCCACCAGGTCCCCACTCTTGTACTGGAAGCGCACCACCCCGTCCGTGTTGCCCACGTAAACCCATTTGGGATTCGGCCCCGCTGGGTAAAAATTGATCCCAAAAGGAAGGTTCAGCCCCGTTGCAAACTCCGAAACCTGCTTCGCCTTGCCGTCCGCTCCCACCCCGCGAAAGACCTTGACCTTGTTGGCATTGCTCTCGGCCAGAAAGATATCGCCGTTCGGCGCGGTGCGAATCAGTCGCGGATTCTCAAGGTTCGTCGCATACAACTCCACCTTGAATCCCTTGGGTGCAGTCGGCCACGCACTCTCCGGCCGCGGAACCATGTGTGCGCCATTGTCCAGCGATTCAGCGGGCGCAGGGGCGGGCAAATCCGCAGCCGTCACTTTGCGCCGCGTTCCAGGCGCCTGGTGCAGGTAGTCGGTAAAGGCTGCCTGGCCGGTCAGCGTTCCGCTTTGAGGGCCGCTGGCCTGCGCCACAGCCGCAATCGGCGCATGCATCGTCAGGCAAGCAAAAGAAATCACTGCCAGTTGCAGCAAAGAATGGGATGACCTGGTGCTCATGGAACTCCTTATGTCAGATGTGGATTGAGAAGGGGTGGTCAAGAAACTGGGGGAAATCGCAAAATCGGGGACCTCGATTTTGTCGAACGATCTCATTGTAGGCAATCCGCGCGCAATTTGTCGCCCGGCGTTTTCGCGTGACAAACGCAACCGCAGAGGCTTAATTTGTCGGCGTTGAAGGCTCCGTATAGGCTTCCTGGCCTTTCAACAGCGCTACGGGCAAGCTTTTGGGCAGGCTCGCATTGGCCACCACGCGGTTGCGGCGCTGGGTAATTTCGGCCGTCCGCAGCACTTCTTTCAAGCCATCATTGGCCGCTCCGGCTGAGAGCCCGGCCGTCGCCCCACGCGCAATTCCGAGCAGCATATTCAGGCTGGCCGCCTGGCTGGTCGCCGTCGCGTCCGAAGCGCTGATTTCCACGACGCGCAGTTTCAGCGCCCCGGCCCAGTGTACCGAGGCCAGAAACGTCGAGTCCGGCTCCAGCGGCAGCGTCATCCCCAGCACGCGAATCCCGCCATCTTCGCTGAACGGCAGACCGATCTGCCCCATGCCCCACGCCACCGAGAGCAGCGGCATCTCAGAATAATGCTCGGCCAGCAGCGTCGAGCCAGAGAAGGGGAGCGCCGCCGTCACGTGGCGATCCATGATCGAGTGAATCTGCTCGGTGCTCGGCGTGTTTGAAATAGCAATCGTGTCGTAGCTCACCTGCGTGATGCGCACCGTCCGGCCCTGGCTCATCAGGCTGTAGATGACGTGCCCTGCATAGGTTTCGCGACTCGCCGCATGGGCTTCGAGATACCGCGCCAACGCTTTGCCGTCTACCTTGCCGACCAGCACCATGGAGTAGGCGACCGGCCCATTCGGTCCCTTGGGGTCGCTCATGCGGTGCAGCGCCACCGCCGCCTCGTCCAGGTCGCGCTCCCAGTCAATCCCGGTCGCGTCAATGAATCCCTGGTACTCCGCGTCGCGTGTCACTGGCGGCAGACTCTGCTTCATCACCGCGCGCAGCGGCCGCAGGTTTACGTAGACAATGCCATCAGACTCGGGCAAGAGGCGCGCAGCCTCAGGCGGCGCCTTGAAGCGCAGATAAATCGCTGCCGCCAATATCAGCAGCACCAGAGCCACAATCCAAAGCGTTCGACGCGTTCGTCTATGCATAATGCCGGAACTGAAAAGCCGCCAACTCAGCGGTACCTGTAAGCATAGCCGAACAGACCGCGACCGCTAGTCCCCGACAGTGAAGGTATACGCCTTGCCGCCGCTTTCGATGTTCTTTCCTGCTCCCATTTCAGGCGGAGGAAGGAATCCGTATTCGCCTTTGCCAATGTCTGATCCGAGGGAGATCTGATAGACACGCGGAGCTATCTTGCGGGTCGCGAAATCAACTGTGTCGCGCACCGCACCACCCTTGGCATGGGCAACCCCGCCAGTCAGAGAGCGAAACTCTCGGCTGTCGGGGGTGATGCGGAATCGCAGCAACTGGTACTCCCCGGGTGATCGCCCCTCCGGCACGTACAGAATGAATTCGGCTGGCAACTTGAGTGGCAAGTGGCTGTGAAATCCTGCGACATAGCCGTTCAGATCGCCTTTGATGATTCCGGCCGAGCCTATGTGCTTGAGGGCTCCGCCAGTTTTGAAATTCACCACTTCTGCCGATACTTCAGTCCAGGCACCATCCGGCCCTTTGACGTAGAGTCCAACGCTATCGACGCCCGGGGGAATCCCGGCAGGGTCGGTTGAGGTTGTTCCAGAGGCTGTTCCGGCGGAGGGCCAGGCAGAGGCTGCTGGCGCTGAGGCTGGAGCAGGCGCGGCATTGCGAGCAATCATGGCAGAGATGATTTTGTCGCTGGCACCGGCCTTTTTCAGAGCAATCAGCGCATCGGGCGAGATATCGTAATGGCCGGGCTGAGCGCTGACGGTGGCCGCAACAATATCTCCTGAAAGGCCGGCTTTGACCATCTTCAGGATGGCCTCGTTGTTCATTTCCTGCTGGGCAATGAGTGCAGGGGCAACCATCACGATAGCCAATACAGCGATTAAAATTCTGCGCAAGAGAAATCTCCCAGTCTTACAGTTCGAGCGGATTGACCCGGAGGGCTCTCAGCTCCGCCGTGGTCATGAATCTCTGAACAAGCCTATTCTTCACCCTACTCATACCGCGAGATTCGGTCACAAACCCCGTCAAGCAAAGCTAACACGGTCCGTTTAGGTCACGGTTGCCCGTCCACAGGGTTTTGAAAATTCCTCTTCGCGTGCGCAAGCAGAGTCAGGGCTGAGGCTGCGCCTCCAACTCAGCGTTCAGGTGAATGCCGCCGCCAGTCACTAGCTTCAGAACAGCGGTAACCCAAATGTTTTGCAGGGCGCCTATGTTTGGACTCTGCCACAAATACCGCATCACCTTGACTAGAAGGAACCGGGCGCCATTCCCGCAGCTCAGATATTTGGCACGAGTTTACTTTGCGCGTGGATTTCGAATAATTGATTGACGTTCAAAGCCTCAACCATTTCTATCGCCGCAACCTCAACAACGATGTCAATAAAGGACTGACAAGGAAAAGGATAAAAATGAAAAAGCTATTTGCCCTGCTTCTCTGTATGTTGCTGCCGACGATTGCGGTTGCTGGTGACAACGGATACAAAGTTACTTATGATGGCGGTTCAATACCGGAAACAAAAGCTGGAAGTGGAATTAAACTTTATCTTGAAGGTGCGAACATCCGTTTCGTGAAGGATGGCAAGGATATTGCTCTCATTCCAGCCTCTTCAGTCACTGAAGTAAGCTATGGCCAAGATGTTCATCGCCGTGTAGGAACAGCGATCGGACTTGCCGTGCTGAGTTTCGGCATCGGTGCGCTCATGATGTTCTCCAAGTCAAAGAAGCATTATGTCGGCTTGACCTGGGCAGACGGCGACAAAAAGGGCGGCTTGGTGTTCCAGGCAGACAAAAATGAGTATCGTGGAATTCTGGCTGCTCTTGAAGGGGTAACAGGAAAGAAAGCTGTCAACTCAGATGCAATGACGGTGAAGAACTGAAGAGCGATGGTCTGCTCTCTCGTTGAGCATTGATCAAATCCAAAAGCAAAAGGGCCACGGTGCAAACACGGTGGCCCTTGTACTTTGATCAAGCGCTGTAAATTGCCCTATTTACTGGGCCACAGTTTTCACCCGGTCCCCACTCTGAAATCCAGACCCGCTCACCGGCGAACAAACCGCCGAGGCATCGTCCACATCCGTCGCCTTGATGACCCCGACCGTTGTTGTCAGCCGCCGAATCACGTTCCCCGTCGTCGGGTCTTTAATCTCCTTGGTCACGCGCACCACTTCGAGCTGGTCGCCTACCTTCACGCCTGCCTTGCCGCCGACGTTCAGGATGATTTGCCCGCCATCAACCGCTGCCACAAGGCCATCCACCGTCACCGTGTGCGTGGCAATCTTGGGGGCCCCGGCCACCACATTGAGCGTCAGCTGATCCACAGCAATCTTGGTGGATTCGCCAATGATTGTGTTCTGGAAGTCGCTGGAGCCGAAATCCGCATTGCCGCCGCCAAATCCACGCCAACTGCCGCCGCCACCGAGCAACGACGTGCTCGACCGCGAAGACTCGCCCTTGCCCTCAGCCACGGCCAGAATCTCGCCCGTATCCACGCTGATCAGCCGGGCTGAGATGCCCACGGTCGACTTCGACTTCGAGTGTCCGATGCCGCCAATCCCATAGCCGCCCCAGGTGCCGCCACCGCCGCCCAGGTTGGTCTTCTTGGTCTCGCTGCCAAACTGCGTAATGCTCCCGACCAGGATCGCGTCCACTCCCAGCAGCTTGCCAATCTTGGCAGCGCTGGTCGCGTCGGCGCGGTCAGAGTTGGAGAAGTTCTGCTCCGCCAGGATCTTATCCAGAGCCTTGCGCTCAATGATGGAGTAGGTGCCATCCTTGACCAGATCATTAACCAGCAGGTCGCAAATTCCTTTGCCAATGTCGATGTCGCTCCCAAAAATAGCCGCTGAATAGGTGCGGACGGTGCCGTATTCAAAGTCCATTACGGCAATCCTGGGTTTGTGAGGTGCGGCATAGGCCGTGGTTTGGAAAACTCCGCAGATCACTGCGGTGAGCAACGAAATGGAGAGAAGTGTCTTGCTGAGATTCATGACTCGTCCTTGTTTTTGAAAGCGTGGAAGTTGACAAGAGTGATCGCGTTATACGAAGCGACCCTTGCAGATTCCCCCGTCGCCGGTCTTCTGTCAAGTGAATTCGCCTTCGGACCGGGCAAATCCCTTGCCAGCCCGTGTCTACCCGATTCCTCCCATCGTGCTCCGGCGGCCCAGATCGTGGCGCAAGCTCTCTTGAGTTCCATTCCGGTTGCCCCACCCGCGCCCCTATGCTAATCTTGAGTTCTGTGCCGTAGTCGCGGCGGGAGCAGGTGCGCCCGTTCAATTCCGGTTTCAGACGGTCCAGGCTGGCGTAGCTCAGTTGGTAGAGCATCTGATTTGTAATCAGAGGGTCGGGGGTTCAAATCCCTTCGCCAGCTCCACTCAACCAGGCTGCAATTGCTACCTGGGCAGGCACAACAAGTTTTACGAATTGCCAGTCGACATCTCCCCAGGGACAAATGAGGGAATTTCAGCTGGGCAATTCGGTCCTCCGCGGTAAACCCCCAGAGGCGTCACTCCCAGGTTTCAATGCCCGGAGTCTTCCGGACGGGCTGGGATGCGCCAAAACGGGAACCAGCGCGAAGGATTGAAGAGATGGGCACAGGTGGCCGAGTGGTTAATGGCAGCAGACTGTAAATCTGCCGTTCTTTGGGACTACGAAGGTTCGAATCCTTCCCTGTGCACCAGCGTTTTGAGGGCTTTACGATGTTGGAAACTGCAAGCCGAAAGCGAAGTCTGGACCAGAAATTCTGGATCGCACTCGGCCTCTACAGCGTTCTCGGGTTGGGTGTCTGGTTTACCCTGGGGGAAGGCACAACCTTCGTCTTCGGCAGGCCAGTTGAGATTCGGTTGATTCCGCTGTTGGTGCTGGGTACGTTTGTCTTTCGAACCGTGATGGCTCGCGAGGCAGACAAGATTCGCCGGCGCACCAGCGAAGACGCCGGAAAGTTGTAAGCAGGGCTGATGTAGCTCAGATGGTAGAGCACTCCCTTGGTAAGGGAGAGGTCACCGGTTCAATCCCGGTCATCAGCTCCAGATTTTTCAGCGGCTGGCGGTCGTATGCCAGCCGCCGTTTTGCGGGAGTAACTCAGTGGTAGAGTCACAGCCTTCCAAGCTGTTGGTCGCGAGTTCGATCCTCGTCTCCCGCTCCAGGTTTTTGAAGGCGACGGCAATGGCAAGGCATGGGAAGCAGAATGTTTGAGCAGGCGGCGTTTCCGGTCCAGAACCAACAGGGGTTTCAGCAGGTATCGTCACGGATTGAAGCCGCCTGTGCTCGAAACCGGGCTGATTTGTTCCTGGCTTCGGTGGCAGCAAAAAAACTGCGCATTCGGCAGTTTGAACTGATTCTGGCGGCAGGCTTGCTTGGCAAGGATGCGCAGGGTCTTTATGAATCACTTCCCGTCAGCGATCAGGCGATGATTCGGGAAAAGTATCTCGCGCGAATCGAGCAGATTCCGGTCGATTTGCGGCAAAGATTTTTGAAGGTGTACGCGTACTACTGAGGT
>JANYDG010000067.1 GCA_025359885.1 Acidobacteriota bacterium | reverse complement strand
CGCCGCCGCCTCGCGCACTTTCTCTAGCGCTGAAACCAGATTCGCCTCCGGATCAGGCCCCATCTTCATCTGAATCAATCCAACGTTGTATTTCCGCGACTTCGCGCCAACTGCCTGTGACATTTCTAAATTTCTCCAATCGGGAACTGCGGCCAGACCTCATCCAGCCGCGCAATCAACCCTCGCTCCAAACCCTGAGTTTATCGCATGGGGATTTTGCAGGACCTCAATTTGGATGCGGCAGGTTCACGATTGATGCAGCGTTCACAATCCGCGGAATCGTATCAGCGACTAAACATCACATAAACGTTTACGAGAGGTAGCAGAACTATCAAAGGCAACCTGCGCCGTAGGAAGAATGCGATTGCCAGACTGACAGGATACGTCCAGACTGACCAGAACCAGACATATGCGTCTCGCGTATAACCACCGTCAAATGCCATCCCAGAGAGTCCCGCAAACGTCATCCAGTAGAGAGTAAACAGCATCCAACAAGCGAACGCGATTCTAACGATAGTTTGTACTGGAGCGCTTTTGGGCCTGGATCGCATGATGCTTACAATCTAATACAAGCAGACCGGACGCATTGCCACCCCCAATTTCAGGGTGATAGCCTTACTTGTCGGATTTATGCAGGTTTTCCTCCGCAATCTTCAATCCCGCACCCTCACTCGTCGAAAGGAACAGGCACAGGAATGCAAAGCACCTATAACGGATTGGCGCTACCCGCCGATGGCGCTCCAATTGAATACAAAGATGGCGTTTACACCGTCCCCGAAAACCCGATCATCCCCTTCATCGAGGGCGACGGCACCGGCCGCGACATCTGGAAGGCCTCCCAGCGCGTTTTTGACGCCGCTGTTGAAAAGGCCTACGGCGGCAAACGCGCCATCAAGTGGTTTGAAATCTATGCCGGCGAAAAAGCCTACCGCCAGTTCAGCACCTGGCTCCCCGACGAAAGCGTCGCCGCTGCACGCGACCTCCGCGTCAGCATCAAAGGGCCCCTCACCACCCCCGTCGGCGGCGGCATCCGCTCCCTCAACGTGGCCCTCCGCCAGATCCTCGATCTCTATAGCTGCGTCCGCCCCGTCAAGTACTACGCCGGCGTTCCCTCGCCCGTAAAACACCCCGAAAAGCTCGACATCCTCCTCTATCGCGAAAACACCGAGGACGTCTACTCCGGCATCGAATTCAAGCAGGGCACCGCAGACGCCGCCAAACTCATCGACTTCCTCAACAACGACCTCCTCAAAGGCGGCAAAAAACAGGTCCGCACCGACTCCGGTGTCGGCATCAAGCCCATCTCCCCCTTCGGCTCCAAGCGCCTCGTCCGTGCCGCCATTCAGGGTGCCATTGAAACCGGCCGCAACACCGTCACCCTCGTCCACAAAGGCAATATCCAGAAGTTCACCGAAGGCGCATTCCGCGAGTGGGGCTATGAAGTGGCCATCGACGAGTTCCGTGACCAGATCGTCACCGAGCGCGAATCCTGGATTCTCGGCAATGTCGAGGCCAACCCCGCCATCACCATCGAAGAAAATGCCGCTCTCATCGAGCCCGGCCTCGAATTCGCCAACGACGCCTTCCGCGCCGAAATCTACGCAGAAATCAAAGCCGTCCTCGCCTCCATCAGCTCCACCCACGGCGGCGGCAAGTGGAAGTCCAAGATCCTCGTCAACGACCGCATCGCCGACTCCATCTTCCAGCAGATCATCATCCGCCCCGAAGACTACAGCGTCCTCGCCACCACCAACCTCAACGGCGACTACATCTCCGACGCTGCCGCAGCCCAGGTCGGCGGCCTCGGCATCGCCCCCGGCGCCAACATCGGCAACGGCTACGCAGTCTTTGAAGCCACCCACGGCACCGCCCCCAAATACGCTGACAAAGACATGATCAACCCAGGCTCCGTCATCCTCTCCGGCGTCATGATGCTCGACTTCCTCGGCTGGAAAGAAGCCGCACGGCTCGTCGAAAACTCGCTCGAAAAGACCATCATGCAAAAGACCGTCACCTACGACTTTGCCCGCCAGCTCCCGGGAGCAACAAAAGTAGGCACCAGCCAGTTCGCCACCAACATGATCGCCAATATGTAATCGAGGTTAGAGTGCTCGACATTGACGACAGTCCAGATCATGAAGAGATTGCGGCCGTCCTGGGAAACCAGAAAGGCCGCATCACACACTGGAAGAAAAGATCGTTCCACTCTGGATTGACTTTCCTTGTGATGGTTGGACTTACTTCTCTGTTTCTCGCTGGAATGCCAATCCATTCTCTTTGGGAGGGAATCGGGAAGTATATTTTGTTATCGACCTATCCAGCCATGTTTTGGGCACTCTATTGCGTAATGATGTTATGGGGCGCGCACTCACAACATTGCGAGTTCAAGAAGATGTATACAAGCGGGGAGAGATAAGGTGCCTAAGAAAGCCAGAATCGTAGCCGTGGCCAGCGCGCCGGCCGTGACGTTGGCGAACTTGGAGCATCGCATTCTTTTCCTCCGTGGCCAAAAGGTGATGCTCAGCAGTGACCTGGCCGAGTTATATGAGGTGCAAGCAAAGGTGCTGAACCAATCCGTAAAGCGAAATCTGGATCGCTTCCCCGAGGACTTCATGTTCGCGCTGACCGCGGAAGAGTTCACCAACTTGAAGTCACAATTTGTGACTTCAAGTTGGGGCGGATCCCGCCGATCTCTCCCCTATGCCTTCACAGAGCAGGGCGTGGCCATGCTTTCGAGCGTTCTTCGCAGCCCACGTGCCGTCCAGGTCAACATTGCAATCATGCGAGCGTTCGTAAAGCTTCGGGAAATGTTAAGCGAACATCGCGAACTTGCTCGCAAGCTCGACAAAATGGAAAAGAGATACGACGCCCAGTTCAAGGCTGTTTTCGATGCTATTCGTGAGCTGATGATACCTCCGGACAAGCCAAAAAAGAAGATTGGTTTCTAGCGTCACGGACAACAATTGAACCTTAGAACGAGTTTTGAAAAAGGAGAATCAATGCGTAAGAAAGTAAGCATCGTAGGCGCGGGCAACGTAGGCGCCACCGCAGCCCACTGGATCGCCGCCAAGGAACTCGCCGACGTCGTCCTCATCGACATCGCCGAAGGCATCCCCCAGGGCAAGGCCCTCGACCTGCTCGAAGCCATGCCCATCGAAAAACGCGACGTCTCCGTCATCGGAGCCAACGATTACGCCGCCACCGCCAACTCCGACATCGTCGTCATCACCGCAGGCATCCCACGCAAACCCGGCATGAGCCGCGACGACCTGCTCCATACCAACTACAAAATCATGTCCGACGTCGTCGCCAAGGTCGTTGCGCAGTCCCCCGAGTCCATCCTCATCATCGTCTCTAACCCGCTCGACGCCATGGCCCAGGCCGCCTACAAGCAGGCCGGCTTCAACCGCGAACGCGTCATCGGCATGGCCGGCATCCTCGACTCCGCCCGCTTCCGCACATTTATTGCTCAAGAGCTAAACGTGAGCGTCGAAAACGTCACCGCCTTCGTCCTCGGCGGCCACGGAGACACCATGGTCCCCCTGCCCCGCTACTCCACCGTAGCCGGCATCCCCATCACCGAGCTAATCCCCGCTGACCGCCTGGCTGCCATCGTCCAAAGGACCCGTGACGGCGGCGCAGAAATCGTCAAGCACCTCAAAACCGGCTCCGCCTACTACGCCCCCTCCGCAGCCGCAGTCGAAATGGTCGAAGCCATCCTCAAAGACAAAAAGAAGATCGTCCCCTGCGCCGTCTACCTCCAGGGCGAATACGGCATCGAGGGCTACTTCATCGGCGTCCCCTGCAAACTCGGCGCTGCAGGCCTCGAAGAAATCATCCAGATCAAACTAACCCCCGAAGAGCAAGCCGAACTCAACAAAAGTGCCGCAGCCGTCAAAGAACTCTGCGCCGTCATCGGCGTCTAACCCAACCCAAGCAGCAAATGTAAGGGTGCCCCATCCTTGCCAGGCTTTTCTGGCATGGGTGGGAACCCAACCACAAATGCCGGGTGCCCCATCCTTGCCAGGCTTTTCTGGAATGGGTGGGAAACCAACTCTTCAGGAGTCGTTGCCGTTGCCGGGTGCCCCAAGTCTCGCTTCCAAGACCCGTGCACCACAAAAGTCCATGCGTCATTCCCCGAACCTCGACCGAACGCATCCACACCCCTACACACCCACCCCCTCTGCCTCCCCCACCCAAGTCACACAAATCACGCTGATATCGTCATCCTGCCCAAACTTCTGCGCCGCCGCAGCCAGTTCTCCCGCCGAAATCGGATTCGCCAAAAGCTCCCCAGTCCGCTCAAATCCAAACAGGTTCCCCGCCGCATCCATCGCCTCGATAATCCCATCCGAAATCATCGTCAGCCGGTCCCCATCCTTCAAATGAAACCGCATCGTCGGAAACTCAATCCCATCCACCATTCCCAACGGCAGCGAACCCTCCACCTCCATCGCGCGATCATTCCAATACGGCGGCAGGTGCCCGGCATTGGCCAGCACCGCGCTCCCATCCGCTGCAATCCGCATCGCCAGGCACGTCGCATACGAATCACCCCGTCCAATCAATCGCCTGTTCAGCACCTCCAGCACGTACAGCGGATCGTCGCTCGTATCCGCCGCCGTGCGAATCGCCCCCACCAGCAGCGCCACCACCATCCCCGCCTTCAGCCCCTTGCCCGTCACGTCGCCAGCCACCACCAGCAGGCTCCCATCCGACCGGTGCGGCAAGATCTGAAAGAAGTCCCCACCCACCTCCCGCGCAGGTCGATACTCACACTCCACAGAAAATCCCGGGAAATCCATCCGCGTATCAGAGAGAATCACCTGCTGCACTTCCTGCGCCTGCTGCACCTCCTGCGCAATCCTCCTCTGCGTAATCACGCTCAGGTATGCGCGGCGACCCAAAAGCAATACCAGCACCACCGCCTGCGCAACCTCCGTCATCGAACCCAGGTCAAGCGTCACTCCCCACGGAAACCACCGCACCCGCAACCCCAGGCCTTCCAGTTCTGGCTCAAAGCGCGCTACCCCGCTCAACAGCAGCGGCACCAGGGCGAGCCAGCCCTCCCGGTTGCCTCTGCGGATCGCCGTCAGCACCAGCCCCAGCGAAATCAGAAAGAAAACTACCCGCAACGCTACCGATAGCTTTAACAGCACTCCGGCCCACGGACCGAAGACCTCGACCAGCAACAGCCCCTGCATCGTCAGATTCACCAGCATCTGCAGCCCTGTGAGACCTGTCGCCGCCCACGGCAGCCACTGCGGCCGGCGAAATCCAAACCACCGCCACCACACCATCACCCAGACAAAACCTACCAGCGGTGCAAAGATTCCATCCGCAAGCACCCGTTCCATGGCGATACTGATCCACTGCGTCGTATCTCCCGCCGTGACCACGAGACCGTAGAGTCCAATCATCAGAAAGGCAGCCGCCATCCAGACGTAAGCACGGTCCGACGGGTCAAACCACATCAGCCCCAGGCAGCACACACCCCCTAGCAGAAACAGCGCAGCAAAAAGCGGAGATGGCCCCACAGCCTTCAACTGCGACAGCCAGTTGTTCTGGTAGAGCGCACGCACCACATCCGCCTCGCCCAGCAAGGGCGCGGTGTGCAATCCACCCGCGTCCGGAGTATCAACCAGCGTCGTCCGGTCCATCCACACCCGCATCGCCAGCACATGCTCGCGCTCCGGATGCGCCAGCATCTCCCGGCTCACCGCCTCACCCAGGCGCAGCATCACCGGCTGCGCGTTATAAGTCGTCGGCACTTTCCCTGAAAAGTCGCCAAAACCGCCCAGCAGCACTCCATCCAGATACATCTGGTACACATCATCTACGCTGTTTGGCCCGGCGATCGACAGC
>JANYDG010000062.1 GCA_025359885.1 Acidobacteriota bacterium | reverse complement strand
CCACGCTCCAAGATTCCCATGACGATTGCCTTGCCCTTCCCGCCCTGAGCAATAACCCGCAGCTAGCGCTTCGCGGAATGCATGTTTCGCGCTTTGCCCCCGATGAAAGTTTCGTCAATCTCAACTTCTCCACCATTGCCGCCAGCTTTCATGAATGAGCCGGTCTGCATGGCAAGCCGGATACGGTGGAGCATAAACCATGCGGTCTTCTGGGTGACTCGAAGCGAACGGTGCAACTCGTAGCTGCTGATTCCATTCTTGGCAGAAATGATGAGCCAAACAGCCGGTAGCCACTTGTCCAGACCGATTGGGCTGTCTTCAAAGATGGTTCCAACTTTGAGAGAGAACTTCTGCTTAGGGTGCTTCACTTTGCAGTTGTATAGCTTGGCGTTCTCCATCCAGACTATTCTCTCAGAGCCGCAGGTAGGGCAGCGCACAACACCGTCAAGCCAGCGCACCGAGATCATGAATTCGCGGCAATTATCTGGATTGCTGAATACGTTGATGGCTTCGAGTAGTGTCTTTGGGCTGTTAATGTATCGAATGTACCGAAGATCGCCCGCTCAGTCAAGTATATTATTACCAGAATAAGCGTTCGGGCTTCAGCCCCTGCCCTGCCTTCCCACGAGAGAAATCCCCTCAAAGGTGCCCTTTCCACTCCTTCCCGGCTGGTCAAAATCTTCTCCATCGCATTCGTCAACAGCCGCCCCGTAGAACCCCAGTATTCCGTGGGCAACAGCAATCCGCCCATGCTATCGTTCGGTTGTGCCAGAGACTTCCCAACTCACCAATCCAGCAGCTTCCCGCCATTCCACGATCGTCCGGGTCACGCACTGGCTCACCGTGGTCGCCTTCTTTGCCCTGCTCGTCACTGGCGGCGAAATCGTCATCTCCCACCCGCGCTTCTACTGGGGCGAGGTCGGCAACGTCAACACGACGCCCCTCTTCTCGCTCCCCATACCAGCCTCCCGCGGAACCGTCCCCACCGGCTTCGCCACTCTCCCCGATCAGAATGGCTGGAGCCGCTATCTCCACTTCCAGTCCGCCTGGGCCCTGGTACTGACTGGCCTCGTATACGTCATCGCAAGCCTGCTTTCCGGCCACTTCAAACGTGACCTGATTCCCGCCCAGGGCGAGAGATCTTTCAGCGCACTCCGGGCAGTGGTCGCGAGGTATATTCGCCGCGCGCCGCCACAACCAGCAGATGCCCGCTCCTACAATGTCGCCCAGCGCATCGCCTATCTCGGGGTCATCTTCGTTCTCTTTCCTCTCATCCTCTGGACTGGCCTCGCCATGTCTCCCGCTTTCACCGCTGCCTTGCCAATTGCAGCCTCCGCCCTGGGCGGCCGCCAATCCGCGCGAACCATCCATTTCTTCGTCTCCTGGTCGCTGCTGCTCTTCGTCTTCGTCCACGTGGCCATGGTGATTCACGCTGGCTTCAGGAGCCGCATGCGCGCAATGATCACCGGCCGCCTCGCCGAAAATCAGCCATTGCCGCAGCCCGTACTCCAGCCCGTACTCCAGCCCGTACTCCGGCCCGTACCCCAGGAGGAAGCATGAAGCCCATCTCCCGCCGCAAGCTCATCACCACCGGCCTTGCCGCGACTGCCGGAGTCGCAGGTCTCTCCGTGGCCGCCCGCCTGGCAGCGAGTCATGGCCTGATCCCGCCCGATAGCGGCGGCATCTACGGACCCGGCGAAACCCTCACCTACGCCGCGCAACGGCTCCTGACCAGGCATTCCCTGGCGCGCGAATTCCCCCGCAGCATGATCTCCAGCGCCCCCTTTGCCAACGCAGTTTCGCCCATGAACGACGCCTTCAAGCGGCATCAGGCAGCCGGATTTGCCGACTGGCGCCTCACCGTCGGCGGCATGGTCGCGCACCCGACCTCGTTCTCGCTCGCCGATCTCCAGTCTCTACCCGTCCGCAGCCAGATCACCGAGGTCGCTTGCGAAGAAGGCTGGTCCTACATCGCTGAATGGATCGGCACGCCCCTCTATGAAGTCTTGAATGCCGTCGGCGTCCTGCCCCACGCCCGCTATGTCGCCTACTTCTCCATCGACAAAGACTGGTGGGAGAGCATCGATATGGCCGACGCCCTGCACCCGCAGACCTTCCTCACCCTGGGCATGAATGACGGCGATCTGCCGGTCCCCTTTGGCGGCCCGCTGCGCCTGCGCGTCCCCCGTCAGTTGGGATACAAGAGCGTCAAGTACATCACCCACTTGACCGTAGCCGACTCGCTCAAAAACCTCGGCAGCACCCAGGGCTCCCCGGAGGCGGACTTCACCTACGCCTGGTACGCGGGTATCTGAACCGCCGCCCAAAAAAGCCTCGCGTCGCCAGCCCTGCTGTGGAACACTGCCCGCGAAAGATAGCAATTTGGCTATACTCCAGGGCAGCCCTTTGCCAGATGCACAAACCCATCTAAATAAACGCAATCGCAAAAGTCTCAAACCAATAGACTTACAACAAATTTACTTGACATTTTCGGGCTCGCAACACAGGCCCCGGAATGTTACACGTGTAACATTCCGGGACCCGCCTCACGCCATCGCCTCCCGACCCATCGCCTCAAACCTCAGCTGGTTGCTGTCGCGATCCACATCGATGCGTACGTGCGCCCCGTGCTCAATCTCCCCATTGAGGATCTTGATCGCCAGCGGGTCCTGCACCATCCGCTGCAAAGCGCGCTTCAAAGGACGAGCCCCATAAGCCGCGTCTGACCCGGTAACCAGGATAAGCTGGCTCGCAGCCTCGGTAAGCTCCAGCGAAATCGCGCGACCCTCAAGCAGCTTGCGCACTTCGTTGAGCCTGAGGTCGAGAATGTGGTGCATCTGCGCTGCCCCAAGCGGCTTGTAGGTGACGATGTCATCGACGCGGTTGAGAAACTCCGGGCGGAAGTGCTCACGCAGCACGCGCATCACCTGCTCCTGGGCGCGGTCAAAGTCGTGCTCGGTCTTGAGCGCTTCACCGATGAGCAGGCTCGCACCCAGGTTTGACGTCATGATGAGTACGGTGTTTTTGAAATCGACGGTGCGGCCCTTTGAGTCTGTCAGCCGCCCGTCATCCATCACCTGCAGCAGCACGTTGAAGACATCGGGGTGCGCTTTCTCAATTTCATCAAACAGGATGACAGAATAGGGCCGCCGCCGCACGGCTTCGGTGAGTTGGCCGCCTTCGTCGTAGCCGATGTAGCCGGGGGGTGCGCCGATGAGCCGAGCGACTGCGTGTTTCTCCATATATTCGCTCATGTCGATGCGGACCATGGCGGCTTCGTCATCGAAAAGGAATTCGGCAAGCGCGCGGGCGGATTCGGTTTTTCCAACGCCGGTGGGGCCGAGGAAGATGAAGCTGCCAATCGGCTTTCTGGGGTCGGCCAGCCCCGCGCGGGAACGGCGGATCGCGTTCGCGACCACGGTCAGCGCAGCATCCTGGCCGACGACGCGCTCGCGCAGTCGATCTTCCATCCGGACGAGCTTTTTGACCTCGCCCTCGAGCATCTTCGAGACTGGAATCCCGGTCCACTTGCTGACGATGCCGGCAATGTCTTCCTCGTCGACTTCTTCCTTGAGCAGGCGCGTATGGCCGGATGCGCCGTGCTGCAGGTCGCTCAGCTTTTTGAGTTCTGCATCCAGTCGCGGCAGCTCGCCGTACTGGATTTGGGCAGCGCGTTCGAGTGCGCCTTTACGGGTTTGGGCCTCAGCCTCAAAGCGCAGGGCCTCCATTTCCTTTTTGAGCTCGCTGATGCGGGTAATGGCTCCGCGCTCCTGTTGCCAGCGGGCACGGAGGCTGCCGATTTTTTCCTTCAAGTCAGAGAGTTCGCGCTCGATTACGGCAGTTCGCTGCAGGCTGTTGGGGTCGGTTTCGCGCTTGAGGGCTGCACGCTCAATTTCGAGAGAAGTCGCGGTTCTCTCCAACTGGTCAACTTCGGTGGGTACAGAGCCAATCTGAATGGCCAGGGACGCGGCTGCCTCGTCTACGAGGTCGATCGCCTTGTCGGGTAAAAACCTATCTGAGATATATCGGTGAGACAGTGTGGCGGCCGCAACGATGGCCGAATCCTTGATGCGGACGTTGTGGTGCGCTTCGTACTTTTCGCGGAGGCCGCGCAGGATTGCTATGGTGTCTTCGACATTCGGTTCGCCGACGTAGACGATCTGGAAGCGCCGCTCGAGGGCGGTATCTTTCTCGATGTACTTGCGGTACTCGTTCAGGGTCGTGGCACCTATGGCGCGCAACTCTCCCCTTGCCAGGGCGGGCTTGAGCATGTTGCTGGCGTCGATGGCACCCTCTGCCGCGCCTGCCCCAACCAGCGTATGGAGCTCATCGATGAAGAGGATGACCTTTCCATCGGACTCGTCAATTTCTTTGAGAACCGCCTTGAGCCGCTCTTCAAACTCACCGCGAAATTTGGCTCCGGCCAGCATCGAACCTAGATCCAGCGAGATAACGCGCTTGTCGCGCAGCAGATCGGGGACATCGCCTGAGACGATGCGTCGCGCCAGCCCCTCGACGATGGCGGTTTTACCGACGCCTGGCTCGCCAATGAGCACGGGGTTGTTCTTTGTCCGGCGGCTGAGCACCTGGATGACGCGACGAATCTCTTCATCGCGCCCGATGACGGGGTCCAGCTTGCCGCGCCGTGCGAGTTCGGTGAGATCCTTGGCGTACTTTTCAAGCGCCTGGAACTTGCCCTCGGGATTCTGGTCCGTGACGCGAGATGAGCCGCGCACGACAGTGAGCGCTTTCAAAATTGCATCATGAGTAGCGCCGGCTGCAAGCATTGCATCAACGGCCGGGTCACCTTTTTCATGGGCGAGGCCGAGGAGCAGGTGCTCGGTGGAAACATATTCATCCTTAAAATTAGCTGCCTCTTTGAAGGCCTGGTCAACCGCCTTGGTGAGGCGGTTCGACAGCCCGGGCTGGGTAGAGCCAGATTGCGAACCTGAGACTCGGGGGAGCTTCTCTTCGATGGCGTGCAGGTCAGCTTCGAGCCGCTCCGCGGGCACACCGATTTTCTCAAGCACTGGCAGGATGACGCCTTCGCGGTCTCCCATCAGGGTCAGGAGCAGATGGACGGGCTGCAGCTCAGCATTGCCCAGTTCCGAGGCTTGCGCGATGGCCTGCTGCATCGCTTCCTGCGACTTGACGGTCAACTTGTCCCAACGAATTGCCATTTGTAGGCTCCTAGCTTTTAGCCACCAGCTTCAAATCACTCACATTGAGCCAGTGCAATTTTGATGCAACTTGCGGTGTGGTTTGCATTAAGAACGGCCGGGAACGGATTGACCGTTGGCCCGGCCGGGATTGGACAGCAATTCGAGTTCAGGCGTGGCTGGCCCAGCGTGGCTGTTACAGCGCGGTAGATGCCGATGGCTCACGGCTGATTGCTGATTGCTCAAGGCCGATTGCTCACGGCGGCCAGCCAGCGGATCAGGAAGTGGATCAGGCCGCGTGGCTGGCAGCGACGGTCTTGCTGGATGCTGTGCCGACCTTGATCTGCTTGGGCTGGGCTGAAGCCTTCTTTCTGAGCTCCAGCTTCAAGACGCCGGCGTTGTAGTTGGCGGTGACGTTTTCAGTATCCACCGAAGTAGGCAGGCTGAAGGAGCGGAAGAAGCTGCCGTAGCGGCGCTCGATGCGATGGAAGTTCTCTTCCTTCTCCTCTTTTTCAAATTTCCGTTCGCCTCGGACGCTGAGCGACTGATTTTCGACGCGAATATCCAGGTCTTCTTCCCTGATGCCGGGGATATCGAGCTTCAACACGACCTTTTCCGCGTCTTCAAAGACGTCGACGGGGGGAGTGAAGCTGGCGGTTGTGACCGGTTCATTTTCGCCGGCAAAGTCCTGAAAGAGGGAGTTGACGCGGTTCTGCAAGGAAGCAACTTCACGAATCGGGTACCAACGGCTTATCGACATGATGAAAATCTCCTTGATTGAAGTCTCAATTTGGAGCAGCCGGAACAATGAGTGCAGGCCGCTCATTTAATCTAAAGAAACTATAGCACAATTGGCGAATGATATATGCGCGTTGTGCGCTCACATTTATAGAACTTTTGACGTTCGCGAGATAGAGCGCTGGCAGTCCGGTCCTGGGGGCTATAAAAAATGGCATGCGGTTGAAGGTCAGCCTGCGCGCGAGAGCGTACATGCGCAAGGTATGCTCGTGGTAGATTTTGTCTATGGAAGTGCCCATTACCCAGCTCCGGAAGGATATTTTTGCCCTGGCGAATCGAGTCCTGGAGGGCGAGACGCTCATAGTCGCCTACAAGGGCAGGCGACTTCGCATGATGCCGGAGATTTCGGAGGTCGATCCGAAGACCCGTTTCGACCGCGTGACACGGTTGAATCTGCTGACTCCGGAGTTGCTGAGCGCGGAAGGCGTCGATATGCTGCCGGAGATGCAGAAGCAGTGGGAGAAGGATTGGGAAGAGCAGGGGCTGCTGTAGGCAATGAGCGCCTATCTGGATACGCACGTTGCAGTGCGGCTTGCCAACGGCAATTTGAGCCAGATCAGCCCGAGCGCCCTGGACGTGACAGCGAAGACGGACCTACTCATCTCACCGATGGTTCTGCTGGAATTGGAATCTCTATTTGAACTTAAAAGAGAGACCAGGCTCACGGCTGAAGACCTGCTGCACAAGCTGGAATTGGAATTGGGGGTGAGGGTATGCCAACTCAGTTTCCGCAGCATCGCGAGAGTTGCCGCGGGGGAGAGGTGGACCCGAGACCCATTCGACAGGATCATCGTGGCCCAGGCGCGTGCTCACGGGCTTTCTGAGTTGATCTCTGCCGACAGGTTGATTTTGCAGCATTACCCTCGCGCCATCTGGTAGGACTCTCAAGGCATTTTCAGGAATTCTATACATGCTCTCGCCGAGGTGAAACTGGATTTTTCTTGACGAGAAATCCAGTGAGCGAAGCTGTTTGGCTCTCCACAATTCCTGAAAATGATCTAGACGGTAGCGAGGGCGGCGGCCTGGTCGGGGAAGAGCCCGGCGTACTTGGTGATGCCGACCATGGTGAAGACCTTGTTGAAGTGGGGGGAGAGGCCGAAGGCGAGGACCTTTTGCCCGCCGTTGGCGGCTTCCATGAGGAGCTGGATGACGAGGGCGATGCCGCTTGAATTGATGTACTCAACCTTGGTGAAGTCGAGGAGAACCGTCTTCACGACCACCTTGTTGAGTGTCTGGTAGGTGCCGATGACGGCTTCACGGGAGGCGGAAGAAATGTCTCCTTCGAAGCGGAGCACGGTCACGGTCTGTCCGGAAGCGGAGGTGGTCTGGTCGATGCGTGATTTTGTATCAGTCTGCACTTGAATTCTATCTCCCTAAAATCAGTTTGCTTTTGCGCGTCTGCTGCCGAATCGCAGGCTAGACCAGATCTTTATCCAATCGGATGACCAGGCGGACATAGCTGCCGCGTCCATTGGTTCCGACGACCCATTCAGCCTCGTCGACGAGGGCCTGAATCAGGAACATGCCCATGCCGCGGGGGTCTTCTTCGCCATGCATTTTTTTGTCGATATCGGGCTTGGATGGCTGCTGCTTCATGCCTTTGCCGTCGTCCATGACCTTGATTTCGAGGGCGTCGGTTCCGGCCGACAGGACGACGCCGACGGACAATTTTTCGTTGAGGCGGTTGCCGTGTTCAATGGCGTTGATGCAAGCCTCGGCGATGGCTGTTTTGAGATCTTCGATGCGCTCTGGTCTGAAGCCCATGAGTTTGGCGACGGAGGCGGCGGTGCTCATGGCAACTTTTTCAAATCCCAGCCGCGAAGGCAGCCTGACCTCGACCGTGGTTGTGCGTGCAACGGCTGTGCTCATGCGTTTACCTTTCCCGTTGCAGCCTGAGCGGCAGGCGCATTTGCCGGCAGATGGCACAACACCAGAGCAGTCATGTCATCCTCCTGGGGTCCACCGCCTGAAAAGCCGTGGATTGCGAGCCACAATGCATCGAGGATACCATCGGCTTGCTGCGTTGGTGTATTAGAAAACTCTTCGAGCAGGCGATCCTGCCCAAATTCTTCGTCTTCGTGAAAAACTTCAGTCAAGCCGTCGGTGTAAAAGAGGAGACGACTGCCTTGATTGAGGGGCAACCTCTGGCTTGAATAGCGCATGCCGGGGAGCAGGCCGAGGGGAGTTCCGGCGGCCTCGATCTGATGCTGCACGCCATCGGGAGTAATGACGAAGCCGGGGTTGTGGCCGGCGTTGACGATTTCTACCTCGCCGCGGTCGGGATCGAGGCGGAGGAAGATGGCTGTGACGTAGCGGCGGCGGGCTTCTTCGCCTTCGCTCCAGTGGTGCTGATTCATGCGGGTGGCGAGCAGGTCGAGCGAGACGCCGGTGACGGCCATGGCCCGGAAAGCGGCGCGAAAACTGGTGGCCATGATGGCTGAGGCGAGGCCTTTGCCAGCGACATCGGCGACGACCATGATGATGCCGCCCTCGGGGAGCTGGATGATGTCGACGTAGTCGCCGCCGACTTCGTAGCAGGTCTGGGATTTGACGGCGACGGAGTAGCCGGCGATGGAGGGCATGCGCTGGGGCACGAGAGAGCGCTGAATTTCCCGGGCGGCGTCGAGGTCCTGCTGGACGCGTGCCCAGCGGAGGTTGCGCTCATGGTTGCGGGCGTTTTCGAGGGCGACGGCGGCCTGCAGGGCCAGCCCTTCGAGAAAATCCGTCTCATAGAGAGTGATGGGGCGGCCCTCGGGGGGAGCGACGATGAGGTCGGTCATCCGCTTGCCTTCGCGGTCGTCGAGGGGATAGGACTGGAGGCCGTTGAAGGAGCCGTCGGCGGAGTGTTGGGGCGCCTCGCCGTAGGACATCTCGGTGCCGGAGAAGGCGGCGCCGGACATTTCGAGCTCGCGGACGACGATGCGGAGGACGGTTTCGAGGACTTCGTCTTCGCGGGTGGTGGAGTGGACCTGGCGGGAGACTTCGAGGAGGGCCTGGAGGCGGGCAACCTGCTGTTGGAGGTCCATTGTGTCGGCTTCGCTTATGGTGTCGATGGTTGGGATGGTTTCAACGCTGGGGTCGCGGGACTGTGCCGGAAATTGATCCGGGGTGAGGGTGGTGCTGTCGGTGGTTGCCGGGGGAATACCGGTAGCCATGCAGGAATCCTCCGCAGGGATGGGCTGATTTTCAGGCCTGAATGCAGGGGGCGTTGGGTGAGCGGCCCCCTGGTTGAGGCATTATGCTGTGACAGTTCGCGTGGGCTTGGAACCGATCAGCCCGTAGTAGGCGATGTAGAGGTAGCAGATCATGGGCAGGACGAAGGCGTGTTGAATGCCAACCTTGTCTGCCAGGGCGCCAAAGAGGAAGGGCACAATGGCTCCGCCTACAACCGCGGTCATGATCAGGCCAGAACCCTTGCTGGTCATGGGGCCGAGGCCGACGATGCCGAGGGTGAAGATGTTGGGGAACATGATGGAGTTGAAGAAGCCGCAGAGAATCAGAGCCCAGATGGCGACATGACCGGATGTGACCATTGAGACCAGAACCATGGAGGTTGCGGCGAGTCCAAAGATGCCGAGCAGACGGCCGGAGGGAACCAGGCTGACGAGCCATGCGCCGAGAAGACGGCCGATGAGGGCGCCGCCCCAATAGAAGGCGATGAGGCTGGAGGCCGCTGCCGCGCTGGGAATCCCCTGCTGCTTGAAGTAGTTGACCATGATGGACGCGAGGCCCACTTCTACGCCTACGTAGAAGAAGATGCCGAGGGCGCCGAGGACGGTGTGCCTGTAGCTCCAGATGCTGCGGCTGAGGATTGGATCGTTTTCGCTGCCTGGCCGAAAGGACTGCGTTGCAGTGATGTGGGGCAAACGCATGAAGGCGACGGCGAGGCCGAGCAGCAGCAGACCACCGGCGATGAGCAAATACGGCACGCGCACGGTGTCGGCGATGCCGGCCTTGGAGATGAGCTTTTCCGGGTCGGTGAGGATGAAGGCACCGGCGATCAGAGGAGCGATGGTGCCTCCGATGGAGTTGGCTGCCTGGGCGAGGTTTAAGCGGACTGGTGCGCTTTTCTCAGGCCCAAGGATCGAAATATAGGGGTTTGCCGAGGTTTGCAGCGCCGTTACGCCAGCGCCAATGACAAACGAAGCTGTCAAAAACAGTGGGAAGTTGGTGTAGCTGGCTGCGGGAATGAACATCAGAGCGCCGACAACCTGGAGGAAGAGCGAGAAGACCATCGTCTTTTTGTAGCCGATGGATTCAATGAGCTTTGAAGTGGGCGAGGCAAAGACGAAGTAGGCGAGAAAGAATGCCGACTCCGCCAGCATGGCCAGGCCGTAAGGCAGATCAAAGATTGACCTGAGGTGAGGTACCAGCGCCATATTCAGATTGGTGATGAATCCGAAGATGAAAAACAGCATCGTAACGGTAATAAATGGGCCGGTGTAGCTGGGGGTGCTGGATGCGCCGGCAGGCGTTGTGGACTTTGTAGCCATGATCTTTTGTTTCTCCGCTTCTGGTGCAAATATTGGGCCGCAGACCTGGCCTCTGGGAATTCTGAAGACTGACATCGGGCGCCTTTGCGGAATCTGCGCACGCACCACGCCTGTGAATCGGTTGCACACAACACTATACGGCAAGCCCCCGTATGGGGAAGTGTTCAATCGTTTGACTGCAATCTGATCGCTTCTGAATCGGAGAAGTTTCAGCTATTCTCAAGGAGTCGCAGGAGGAATGCGTGCCCTCAAATTCAAGTACCTCGTTTACCCCGTTCAAGAATGCCCGAATGAAGAAGGTGCTGGCTTGTCTGGCCGGCAACTGGCATGCAGAGATGGAGGGCTACTACACCTACCTTGCCCTGGCTGACCGCGAGACCGACGCGGTGCGGGCGCAGGTGCTGCGCCACCTGGCGGCTGCGGAACTGGATCACGCTGCGTTGTGGGCGAGCCGCATCAAGGACCTGGGCGGCCCGGAGCCCGCCTACTCCGGCAGCGTGCATGGCGAGGCCGATTCGCTGGCGAGCCGCGCCGGAGGCCCGAGGATGGCGCTGCGCCGGCTGGAGATTGAAGAATCCCGCCACATTGCCAACTACGGGACACAGCTCAAGGACCTGGGCGACGAAGGCTCCATCGCAATTCTCAACCACGTGATTGAAGACGAAAAGGACCACTACCGCGAACTCGGCTCTCTGCTGCGGGGGCGGACGCCAGTGATCCAAGGCGGGAAGCAGATTGTCGATGCGAAGGGCCTGCTCGAAGAGTTGCTGGCCAAGCGCGACCAGGGCAAACCGCAGGCCGGAGCGTGGATTGGCGACGCGATTTACGGCGTCAACGATGGACTTGGCGCGATTTTCGGGATCGTCTCGGGTGTTTCAGGAGCTACGGCCGGCAGCGGCAAATACGTGCTCATCGCAGGTATTGCAGGCATGGTTGCCTCGGCGCTTTCGATGGGCTCAGGCGCGTACCTCGCGGCCAAGAGCGAGCGGGAAATCTACGAAGCGGAGCTGCATCGGGAGCGCGAGGCGATCGAGATGAACCCCTCTGAGGCACGCGAACTTCTGAGCCTCTACTACCAGGTGAAGGGGCTCCCGGAGGAAGACTCCGGGCGGGTGGTCGAACATATCGCGAACGACCCCGAAATGCTGCTGCGGGCACTCGCCTCAGAAAGGCTCGACACCAGCGAAGAAGGCCTGAAAGTGCCGTGGGTCTCGGCGACCTCGGGGGCACTTTCGACAGCGATCGGCGCAACGATCCCCATTATTCCGTTCTTTTTCATGAGCGGCACTGCGGCGATTATCGCGGCTGCCGTCATCTCGCTGATCGCCCACTTTGCTGTGGGAGCGGCAAAATCTCTGATTACGGTGCGCTCGTGGTGGTCTTCCGGCTTTGAAATGACGGCCGTCGGCGCCGTAGAAGGCATCGTGACCTACGGGATCGGCCTGTGGCTGGGCACGCTGGGGGCTTAGGAACCGGCGCCGTGGGGCGGAGTAGAAAATCAGGCCAAGGGGTGGATGCCAGGGCATTTTTTGGAAATACGGTTAACTTTGTGAAGGTGGGGAATGTTGATTCTCCTAGGGGGAAGATCAACACAGCATTCGTGGCTGAGGTCTACGCCCTTGCTGAAAATGCTTTAGCTGTTGAGGATTCCACGATAGACATCCACCTGCGTTTGTGCGCCAAGGATATACGCGGTCGTCGAGAACAGCTTCGTTCCCGCCGAGGCGGCATCCCTGGCGACGATGGCCAACTGGCCCGACTGCTTGTCGGTCAAAATGAAGGTTGCGAGATTGCGCAGAACTCCCGCGGTTGGGTCCGCCGATAGCGCGGTCAGTTGGGTGAAGTTGTCCTGCTCTTTTTGGGTGAGCCGGTCAGCGAGGTCGCCCATCGACAAATCGCCCGGCTGTGGAACTATTCCTACTGTCATGATGCGCCCTCCATTTCACTGCACATTTGCGGCCGCAACGGCGGCACTCAGAGCCTTGAGCTTTTCACGGTTCGTGTCTAAATCAGGGTCGGTATCGGCCAGCGCCTTTTTGAAAAGCGTGAGCAACTCATCCCCGGTTGCATTTGCATCCGGGCTATACCCTGTATCGATGAGGATGCTGTGCAACGCCTTGATTGCGCTGACCTTCTTCGCGTCATCAGTACCAGCAAGCGCAGCTTTGAGGCGCTCATAGGCGGTGCGGTTGCTGATGGATTGCTTCACCGGAGTCATCTGTGCGATGGCTTCATCCAGCTTTGCAGCGCCCACCTTAGCGTCTGCACCGGCCGTACTGGCAATCTCGACGAGGGCCGACGGTACGGTGCCGGCGTAGTAGAAATCGACCAGGTCAATCCACGCGGCCTCCAGCGGATAACTGACTACATCCCGCGTACCGAGGCTCAGGATCAACTGGGCCTGCTTGGTTTTGCGTGTGGCGCGCATTTGCGAGAGCAGCGCTTCGGTGGTCTTGTCGCGGTACCAGTTCTTGTCGTAGGAAAGCCGCGTGCCCTGAAACGCCGAAAGCGAAGCCGCCAGAATGTCTTTGACGTCGCCCACGCCAACGACGGTGGTGGCCGCCGTGATGCCGAGTTGAATGGCGTCACTGGCGGTCTCAAACGTGGCGCGCTGCGAAGTGAGCCGCATTTCAAACTGCCCATATCCTGACTCAACGTCGGCCATGACGCGGTAGGCTATCAGGTTGCGCAGGGCCTGTGCCTGCACCAGATCTTTACTCTGAATCGCCGCATGATAGGCGTCAGCATCTCTTTTGAAGTCAGACTGGCTATAAATCAGCAGTGACGGCGCAGACAGCTCTTTTGGTAACTTCGGACCCATGGTCGATCCGCAGCCGACCGCAAGAAGTATCGCGATGGAGATACAGGAAGCGCCCAGGAAGCGCGCAATTCTATTGACCATTTTTGAAACCCACTCGCACTTGGAATGTTATTTTCACCGCAAGGAGGACACGGTGAAAGACTAGGATAACTCTGATAGAGCCTCTGCATTCTGTCAAGTGAGAACTGAGGTTTGCACGGGGGTGGTTGCGCTAACGAGACTGCGTGCCGCCGCACGGCCCAGCCGGATGCAATCTGAAATGCCGATGCCGTCGTATGCATTGCCAACCAGGCGCAGCCCAGAGAGGCCGGTCAAGCGCTCTTGAATGCGCGCCTGGCGCTGCTTGTGACCGACGGCGTATTGCGCCATGGCGCGGGGCCAGCGGGTAATCTCGACGCGCTCTGGGGCAACGGAGATTTGAAGGATTTCGAATAGCTCTTTGCGGACGAGGCGGGTGAGGAATTCATCTGACTCAGCGAGCAGCCCGGCATTACGCGAGCCGCCGAGAAACGCCCGCAGGACGGTTTTGCCAGCCGCCGTGCGCCCAGGAAACTTGCGATGGAGAAAGGTGCATGCGAGCATGGCCCGACCCTCGACGACCGGGACCAGAAAACCGAACCCCGGCGGGAGCGCGTCAAATTCAGCGCCCTCATAGAGCAGATTGACGGTAATCGAAGAGCTATAGGGAATGCCACTGAGTTCGTCGGCAAGTGTGCTGTCGACGGCGCCGAGCAATTCGGCCGCAGCCCAGGCTGGGGTAGCGACAATGACGGAATCAAACAGACCCTCTGCGCCAGCCAGCGCCCACTGCGCGCCGACACGGCTCAGGCCGCCAATCGGGCTCTGCAGATGCAGCCGCGAAGCTTCAAGCCGCGCTACCACGGCATCGACCAGTTGCTGCAGTCCGTTGCGAAGTGTGGTAAACAAGGGCCGCGGCTCGGCTACTTTTCCGCTGGCCACGGCAGCATGCTTTGCCTCAGCTGCGGCCTGCATTCCGGCCAGCATTCCCCTGGTCAGGGAACCGTACTTTGCTTCCATTTCGACGAGGCGGGGCAGCACGGTCTGCGCGCTCAGTTGCGAAGAATCCCCGCCATAGATGCCTGAGAGGAGCGGGTCGGCGAGCCGGTCTACGGCCTCTTGTCCGTAGTGCCGCTTGACCAGCGCAGCGACTGATTCGTCGCCGGTATGGGGCCGAGGCGGATGGAGTAGTTCAAGGCCCATGCGAATCTTTGTGGGCCAGCTGAAAAGGCCGGTGAGGGCAGTCGGAAGCAGCTTGGTTGGGACGAGAAACATCAGCCCGTCGGGCAGCGCGATGAGCCGCTTTTTTACCAGAATGAAGGTCTTTCGTTCGGCATCATTGGACCGGACGAGGTCATCGCCCAGGCCCAGTTCCCGGCAAAGCTCAATTGCGGCAGGCTTCTCGGTGAGGAAGGAGTCTGGCCCGAGTTCCAGAACAGTCTTTCCCGAGGCTGCTCCGTCGGCGACAATGGACGCGATGACCCCGCCCAGCCGCGGACCCGCCTCAAAGAGTTCATAGTCCACTGGAGTGGCTGAGTGCCGCAACTTTTCTAACTCGTATGCCGCCGCCAGGCCAGCGATGCCCCCACCGATAATCGCGATTCGCATAGTGTCAGTTTAAGCCAGCGGCCGAGGGGCGGCTGTGATGCGCGGCACCTGCTTCAGGGCGCGGGCTTCAGGACACGAACTTCAGGGCGCGGGCGTCGGGACAGGAACTTCAGGGCGCGGGCGTCGGGACACGAACTTCAGGGCGCAGGCCCTGGCTCCGCAGAGGGCCCCGGTAATGCCTTTGCCCTCGGTCAGGGTGAAGATGCGGTCTACGGCAGGGAGCCGCACTGTTTCTCTGAGCCCGGAAGGCCAGTGAATCTCTGCCGTCCCCGGATCCTTTGTATCTCCAAGGCCAAAATGGGCGCGGGGATCGTTGGTTGAGATAAAGCTGCCCCCGCTCAGCACATCTTCGCGCTGGCGCATTCCATTGGCGTTGAGATAGACCGTGGCACCGACCGCATCGCGTGGGCTCTTTGCCGCGCCGATGAGGCGCAGTTCAACCCAGTGATGCTTGTCCTGACTTACGTTCCGCAGCAGTACCGGAGGGCCATCGACGGGATTGATGATGACATCGATCTTTCCGTCGTTGAACAGGTCACCGAAGGCTGCTCCACGACCTGGAGTTACGACGGCCAGACCGGAACCTTTGACTGGCGGCACATATTCAAACTTCTCTCCTTTGAAGCTATGAAATAGCAGCGGCCGCTGGGCATATGTGGTGCCCCAGTCATGCTGGTCTACCTCTGGATAGACGTGGCCGTTGACCATGAAGATATCTTTCCAGCCATCATTGTCGTAATCCACCAGCCCTGCGCCCCAGCCGAGAAACGGCACCGGGATCTGGGCGATGCCCACCTGGTCGCTTACGTCTGAAAAATTCAAATCGCCGTTGTTGCGGTACAGCACCTTGTAATCGTCGGAAAAGTCAGTCACGAGGAGGTCGAGAAACCCTTTGTTGCGCGTGTCGCCAACGGCCAGCCCCATCGAGGCAATTTCGCGGCCATCCTTGTTGAGTGCAAAGCCTGAGACATAACTCTGATCTTCGAATGTGCCGTCGCCCTTGTTGAGATAGAGATAGTTTGGTGAAGAATCATTGGCGACGAGTAAATCCACTTTGCCATCGTTATTCACATCGGCAAACACTGTCGTAAAGCCGTAGTAATTGCCGGGGTCAGAGACACCTGCCTTTACGCTCACGTCGGTAAAAGTGCCGTCGCCGTTGTTATGGAAGAGATGATCCGGCTCACCGGGCAGGCCGCGCGGACCGCACATGACGGGCGCGCCGCGTAACTGGCAAAAGGCCCGCGGCGCAGAGTTTTTGTCCTGGGGGCCGTCGCCTGCGAGGGGCTGATTTTTTACGTCGTAGTGCAGATAGCCGGAGACGAATAAATCCAGACGCCCATCGCCGTCGTAGTCGCCCCACGTTGCTCCGTCAGACCAGTTGCCGAGGGTGACTCCGGCCTTTTCTGCAACGTCGGTGAAGGTACCGTCGTGGTTGTTGTGATAGAGGCGGTTTTTGCCGAAATTTGCGACGAAGATATCGGGCCAGCCATCGTTGTCGTAGTCAGCAATAGCGACGCCAAAGCCCCAGCGGTCGTTGGCCACGCCCGCCCTGGCGGTAACATCGGTAAAGGTGCCGTCATGGTTGTTGTGAAACAGAGCGGAGTGTGGAGCAGGCTCTTGGCCTTCGAGCGCCTTGTAAGTCGAACCGTTGACCAGATAGATATCCAGCCAGCCGTCGTTGTCGTAATCGATCAGCCCGACGCCGGAGCCGTCTGTTTCGAGGATGTATTTCTTCTGGGGGGTGCCCATGACATGCTGCCACCCGGCGAGTCCCGCGGCCTGGGTAACATCCTCGAAAACGACGGGGCCGGTATCGACAAATCCGCCGGCTGTGATTGGCCGCTTCTGGGCGTCATAGATGGCGGCATGCGGGGGGCCTGAGGCGTTTCCGCTGGCCTGAGGCGTATTCTGTGCCCCGGCTGCAGATGCCAATAGAGATAGCAGGGCCAACAGGACGAATGGACCTGTGCCAATACAGGCTGGTTTTGGCCTCTGCATCTAATGACCCGCTGGTGCGGCGGCATTGCCTGCGGCCGCGCAGGGCTGGCCACCACAGAGCGCAGCGGTAATGCCGACGCCTTCTGTGATGGTGTAGATGCGGTCAACGGCGGGTAACTTGACCATTTGCCTGAAGCCTGACGGCCAATGAATTTCAGCCGTGCCTGGATCTGTTGCATCGCCGAGGCCAAAGTGCAGCCGTTGATCATTTGACGAGATATAACTGCCGCCGCTCATCACGTCTTCACGGTGGGTCTTGCCATTGACCTTCATATAGACCGATGCGCATATGGCGTCGCGCGGACTCTTTGGCCCGCCTACCAGTTTCAACTCAACCCAGTGGTGTTTATCTGGATTGACATTTCTGAGCAGCACCGCTGGCCCGTCGATGGGATTGATGACGACGTCGATTTTTCCGTCGTTGAAGAGGTCGCCAAAAGCTGCGCCGCGCGCCGGAATTACGTCGGCCAGACCGGTGCCGATGACGGGTGGAACAGGCTCGAACTTTTCGCCATTGAGGTTATGAAACAGCAGTGGCCGCTCGGCGTAGGTGGTTCCCCAGTCATGCTCATCCGCATCTGGATAAACATGACCGTTGGCGATAAAGATATCTTCGAGGCCGTCGTTGTCGTAGTCAATGAATGCGTCACCCCAGCTCAGAAAGGGGATGCTGGCCTGGGCAATGCCCGCGCGGTAACTCACGTCAGTAAAGCTGGCGTCTCCGTCGTTGTGGTAGAGCACCTTGTAGTCATCAGAAAAATCGCTGTCGATGATATCGAGCAGTCCGTTGTTCTGATAGTCGCCTACGCCGAGGCCCATGGACGCAATCTCGCGTCCATCCTTGTTGACGGCAAAGCCTGAAACGTAGCTGTCATCTTCGAAGGTGCCATCGCCCTTGTTGATGTAGAGATAGCTTGCGACAGAGTCGTTTGCGACCAGCAGATCTGGTTTGCCATCCCCGTTGAGGTCAACAAATATCGATGTGAATCCATAGGCGTTTGTCGGGTCGTTCACGCCGGCCTTGGCGCTCACGTCTTTGAACGTGCCGTCGCCATTGTTATGAAACAAGTGGTCCGGCTCACCCTGCAGTCCGCGCGGCCCGCACATTCCGACCACGCCCCTGAACTTGCAGGTGGCGTAGCCTACTTCCTTGTTGCCACTTTCGGGCAGATGATTGCGGTCAAAGTGGATATAGCCCGAGATAAACAGGTCGAGCAGGCCGTCCCCGTCATAGTCGCCCCAGGTTACTCCTGCCGACCAGTTGCCGAGAGTGATGCCTGCCTTTTCTGCAACATCGGTAAAGGTGCCGTCGTGATTGTTGTGGTAGAGGCGGTTTTTGCCGTAGTTGGTCACGGCCAGGTCAGGCCAGCCGTCATTGTCAAAGTCCCCAACTGCCACGCCAAAGCCCCAGCGGTCGTTGGTGACGCCAGCCCTGGCCGCCACATCGGTAAAGGTGCCGTCGTGGTTGTTGTGAAAGAGCGCGGCGTGGGGTGGTGTTTGCTTGCCGTCGAGGGCATCGAAGGTCGAGCCGTTGACCAGGTAGATGTCGAGCCAGCCGTCATTGTCGTAATCGATCAGGCCCACGCCGGACCCGTCAGCGTCGAGAATGTATTTCTTCGCGGGCGTTCCCATCACGTGGGTCCAGGCGCCTATGCCCGAAGACTTTGAAATATCAGTGAACACCACCGGACCGGTCGGGACGAAACCGCCGGCGGTGATTGGCCGGTGCTGATCGTCGTAGACGGGCTTGGCGGCGACGCCGGTTGAGTTGCCGCCCATGGTGCTCATGCCTGAAACTGCGCCCGAAGCGCCTGGGGCCTGGGGCGGCGTCTGGGCTGGCGGCGTCTGGGCTGGCATCGTCTGGGCTGGCAACGTCTGGGCCAACGCAATTGAAGCTGGAATGAGTGCGGCCGCCAGTAATCCGCGTCGGTAAATTTCGGTAAATCGCATGCGCCGCAACCGGTGTCTCCCGAGGCAAAGTTTACCCTACGGCGAGTGGACCTGGCTTGCCTTTGAATTCTGCCTGTTGCATGCGGCCACCGGAAACGATAGGTTGGTTGGCACAACACAAAACCGCCTCGCGGCCAGCTTTCCCACGCGGAGAATCCTTTTGATTAAAACAGTTGTCTCACCTGACATGGCTTCAGCCACTCAATCGACGCGCCTGATCTCGATTGATGCGCTGCGCGGCCTCACCATCGCCTTCATGATCATGGTCAACAACAACGGCAGCGACCGGGCCTGGTGGTTCATGAAGCATGCCGAGTGGAACGGCCTGACGCCCACCGACCTGGTCTTCCCGACATTTTTGTTTTTGGTGGGCGCGTCGATCGTATTTGCCTTTGAGGCTCGGCTGGCCAAGGGGGCTACGCGCAGCCAACTCGCGTGGCAAACCCTGCGCCGGGCGGCAATGCTGTTTTCATTTGGGCTTATCGTAAACAACCTTGGCCTGGTGTTGAACGGCTTTCCCCAGCTCCACCTGGATTCGTGGCGCATCTACGGGGTACTGCAGCGCATCGCTGTCTGCTACCTGCTGGTGGGAATTTTTTATCTGTGGGACCGCCGCTGGCAGACCAAGCTGGCAGCCATCGTGGTGGCGCTCGTGGGCTACTGGATGCTGATGCGCTGGGTGCCGGTACCGGGAGCAGGCGTGCCGGGCGTTGATATTCCCTTCCTGGACAAGGACCAGAACCTGGTGGCGTGGCTGGACCGCCAGATCTTCCCGGGCAAGATGCTGTACGAAACAACCCGCGACCCGGAGGGTTTGCTGAGCGACCTGCCTGCGCTGGGCACGGCGCTTATTGGGCTGCTGGCGGGCCTGTGGATGCGGAGCAAGCACACGTTGCAGACCAAGGCGATGGAGCTGGCGCTCTTTGGGCTGGGGCTGATCCTCGTCGGCGCGGCCTGGTCGGAGTGGTTTCCGGTGAACAAGAAGCTCTGGACGAGCTCGTATGTACTGGTGGCGGCGGGTATCTCGATGAGCCTGCTGGCGCTGTTTTTCTGGATGATCGAAGTGAAGAACTGGCGCGGCAAGTGGACGTGGCCGCTGCTGGTGCTGGGGTCAAACTCGATTGCGGCTTACATGATTTCAGAGACGCTCGACACATTTCTGGACCTGATCCATCTGACGTGGAACGGGCACCGCGTGGGGCCGCTGGGGTATTTGAACATGAGCGTCTTCTACAAGATTCCCTATGACGGATTGAGCTCGTTTGCGTACTCGTTCTTCTTTTTGATGATCTGCTTTGTGCCGGTGTGGATCATGTACCGGAAGAAGATTTTTTTGAAGGTGTGAGCGGAGCGGAGCTAGCGTTGTCGGCGTTGTCAGCGGAGTGAGCAGCCCGTGGTAAGAGTCCGGTTTTGAAAGGGCACGACTTTAGAGCATTTTCAGGAATACTGTGAAGTGTCGAGCTTTCGCGAGGCTGGATTTTCTTGATGAAAAATCCAGCCAGCGGTGCGGCCTTCTTTTGTACCATTGCTGAAAATGCTTCAGCTCCGTTCCGCTTCACTTGCCTTGACTTCACTTCACTTCACTTCACTTCACCTCAAAGCTCGTTTCAGCAGTAGCGAGCGAACTGCCTCCGACCCAGACCTTGTAGGTCGTGGGCTCGACTACCGGCTTGCTCTCGACGTTGTAGAAGCTGAGCTCGTTGAAGCTGAGGGGGAACTCGACGTGCTTCGTTTCGCCGGGCTGCAGGGTGACGCGTTCGAAGCCTTTGAGTTCGCGGACGGGCTGCTCGACCGAGGCTGAAGTGTTGCGGATGTAGAGCTGTACGACTTCAGTTCCGGCGACGTTGCCGGCGTTTTTCACGTCGACGCCAACTGTTTCGGCTGGTTGATTGTAGCCGCTGGGGCTGGCAAGCAACTCCTGAAGAGGTACTTGCGGTCGGGTGACGGCTGGCTGGCTGTAGCTGAAGCGGGTGTAACTAAGCCCCCATCCAAAGGGGAAGAGGGCTGAATTCTCCTCGTCGAGATAGCGCGACATGAACTTTTCTGCAGGATTTGTGGGCAAGTGGGTCAGGTCGCCATGCGCAGGGCGCCCTGTCGGCAACTGCGCATAGTACAGCGGCTCCTGGCCGACGGACCGCGGAAAGCTGGCCGGCAGCTTTGCCGAGGGATTCACATCGCCCATGAGCACGTCAGCGACTGCATTGCCGCCTTCCATGCCGGGAAACCACGCCTCGACAATGGCCGGAACATGGGCGCCGGCCCACTTGATGGTGCTGGGCCGCCCGGTGAACATGACCAGAATTACCGGTTTGCCGGTCGCTGCCACGGCCTGCAGCAAATCCTCCTGGCGTCCCGGCAGGTCGAGATTTGCGCGGCTGCTGGCCTCGCCGGTCATCCAGTCGGCGCTTTCCCCGAGGGCCAGAATGGCTACATCCGCCTTCTTCGCCGTCTCGACCGCCTCGGCAATTGTCTTGTCGTCATCGGGCAAAGGTTCGGCCTGGGTCGCTGTGCCGCCCTCGCCTGTGAAGCTGACATGCCTCACGACGTTGGCATCGTTGCCCGCCAGAATCGCGCAACCGGGCACATACACGAGCCGCTCGCCCAGCCGCTCGTGGAGAGCGCTGCGCAGCGAAACCGCAAACTTCGCGTCTCCCTGCCCGGCCCAGGAACCGAGCATGTCTTTTGCTGAATCGGCGAGCGGGCCGATGAGCGCCACTTTTCCCTTGCCCCGGAGCGGCAGCAGCGAACCCACGCCCTCGACGGGGTCATTTTTGAGGAGAACAATCGTCTCTGCGGCGACGGCGCGGGCCTGGGCGCGGTTTGCGGCAGAGGGTTGGTAGGCTGGCGTGACCGCCGTGTAGGGATGCTCGAAGAGGCCGAGCGCGAACTTTACCCGCAGGATTCGGCGTGTTGCCTCATCGACGACTGACTCTGGAATCGCACCCGACCGGACCTGTGCGGCAATGGTGGTGCCGTAGAGATTTCCCTCCATATCCATGTCAACGCCGGCCACCAGCGCTTTGCGCGCAACTGTCGAGCCGTCGGGGCCAATGGCGTGATTGAGCAGCTCACTGACCGAGCCCCAATCTGAAACTACGAAGCCGTCGAAGCCCCACTCCTTGCGCAGGATTTGTGTCAGCGTGTAGGGGTTTGCGCTTGCCGGGACGCCGTTGATGGAATTGAAGCTGGACATCAGCGTGGCCGCGCCCGCCTCGACGGCGGCCCGGTAGGTGGGGAGATAGACCTGGCGGAGCGTGATGTCGCTCATGTCGGTGGCGTTGTAGTCGCGACCGGCGATGGCTGCGCCGTATGCTGCGAAGTGCTTGACCGAGACGGCCACGGAATCCGGCTTGCCGAGATCGTCCTGCTGATAGCCCCGGACCCAGGCGCGGGCAATGGCTGAGCCGAGGTAGGGGTCTTCGCCGGCAGACTCAACGATGCGGCCCCAGCGGGCGTCGCGGGCGATATCGACCATGGGAGAGAAGACCCAGGCGATTCCGTCGGCGCGCGCTTCGACTGCCGAGGTGCGGGCTACGCCCTCGACCAGCTTTGCATCCCAGCTTGCTGCGAGGCCGAGGGGCACAGGAAACGTGGTTCGCTCGCCGTGAATCACGTCCATGCCAAAGATGAGCGGGATGTGCAGCCGCGATTTTTCGATGGCAATGTGCTGGTACTGGTTGGTCTTCTCAGCGGTGGTGAGGTTGAGCATGGAACCGATTTTGCCCTGCTCGATCAGCTCTTCATAGCTCTGCTTTGAACCGGTGGGCCCGGTGGCAAAGCCTGCCGAAAACTGCACCAGCTGGCCGATTTTCTCCTCGAGCGTCATCTGCCTCAGCAGCTTGTTGACCCGTGCATTCAGCTCTTTTGAAGCTAGTTGCGCATTGGGCGCAGCCGGGTGCTGGGCCAGCAACGGCAGGATTGAAACGAGGGGAACGGCGAGCAACAGGGCTTGGGCAAAGATGAAACGAAAAGGTCGAGTCATGGCGAAACCATACTATTCCCTCACCGCTGCACCTTGCCATTCCGAATCAACAGCCGCTCATCGGGATTACAGGACTAATGCGCCGACGGTACCCCCGTCGCATCCCCCAGCAGTTCCCAGCGCTGCAGGGAAATCGGGACATTTCCGTTAGTCCAGACAAAGTCGTGAAAGGCCTGCAACGAGAAGGCTGTCCCCTGCTGCCGCCGCGCATCGGAGAGCATTTGCATGATCTGCACCTTGCCAATCTGGTAGGTGATGGCCTGCCCTGGGGTGCTGGCGAACATGGCCGCCTCGCCGACGGCCGTCTTCTTGTCCATTGGCACCGTGCTCGACAGGTATTCGGCTGCCTGCTCCAGCGTGAACTCGCCCAGCGCGAGCTTGACATCCACCTCAACGCGCAGCGCCCTCAGCCGCATGAAGCTGTCAATGATCTCCCGGGTGCGCGGCCGGTCATCAAACAGCCCTGCCTGGAGCATCATCTCCTCGGCGTAGAACCCGATGCCTTCATTGGCCCCCGAGTCGTAGTAATGCCGTCGGATCGGGTCTGACTGGTGCCACCCGAGCGCAAGCTGGAAATAGTGGCCGGGCACACCTTCGTGGACGATGATGGGGCGGGGATCTTTGGCCGTCGAAAGGGCAAAGTATCCAAGGCTCAGGCTCGGGGTGCGGATGTAGCTGGTGCCTGGCTCGGTGAGCCGGTCGGGGCCGGTGAGGTCGTCGGTGACGCCGAGGTCTTCGAAGGGTTCGAGATACTTTGGCAGGAGGCGGTTCTGATAGTGCTCGATCCAGTCGGGGACGGTGAGGATTTTCTGCTCGGTGAGGAAGCGCCGAATGCTGGCCTCATCCACGCGCTCCTGCTCAATCTGTGCTGCTGCGCTGGGGAAGATGGTTGCAGCAGGGTGGCCGGCCTGGCGATTGTGCTCGTAGGCTTCGAAGGAGACGGCTCGGCTCCACTCCTGGCGGCTCAGGGCCAACATTTCCTCGGGCGAATAGGGCACGAGCGCGACGTTGTGCAGAAACCAGAGATAGTTTGTGCGGCCAATCGCGGTCTCGGTGTTTGCGGCGGCGAGCCGGGTCTGTAGCCAGGCGCGGTACTCGACCAGGGCTTGAGCCGCGGGGCCCGCGGCAACCTTGAGGGCAGCGGCGTTTTCCGGCGTGAGCTCGGGGGCGAGCGTCGTGACGGTCGCATCCATGCGGGCGGCTACATCGCTGAGGCCGTCGATGGCGAGCTGGATGAAGGGCTGCCGCATATCGTTGAGATTAGCCTTGCCGTCGATAAGCGTGGCGGGAATCTGCCGCATCCGGGCGACAATCTCGCCCTGCCGCGCAGCTGAAAAAGGCGGCGGGGGGAGGAGAAGCACGAACACTGAACCCAGCGTCTGGTCGACGTAGAAGCCGGGATTGCGCTTCCAGTTCTGCTCGATGGCGAGCTCCCAGCGCACGCGGGCAATGGCCGAACCAACCAGCCGGTAATCGACCTGCTCGGGGGTGGTTGCGTTCGCGGGTGGAGTCAGCGCACGCCAGCGCTGCTCAAATTTACCGAGCGCTTCCATCCGTTTCGCAACGGTTGCCGCTGCCCAATCCACCTGGAAGCCGATGGGCCGGTCGATACGCGGAATATCGTCGTTGGTGAAGGGCTGCTCGACGGCCCGCCACTGCCAGAAGCTTTCGCTCAAGCTGGCCAGTGTCTCGGCGCTGGATACGCGGCCCAGGCAAACCAACACAGCCAATGCAAATCCGAACCGTCGCAGAACCATCGCCCGCCTCCGTGTTTTCAGGATGAGTGGCCAGTGTACCGGAGGCGCGAAATATGTCCTATTGCGGGGAGCTTTCGGAAGGCGCGGGTTACTGTCGCTCAGCCGCGAGAAAGACGACTACGCCGCCAAGCAGAGCCAGCATGGCCACGCCGGGGACCAGCATCGGCAAGTTCCCCAGGCTCTCCAAGTTCTCCAGGCTCTTTGCCGTCACTGCCGGGAGCAGCGCCTCCATATGAAGGGCCTGCCACTGGCCCAGCCCGGCAAGCCACGAACCCAGGCCCGAGCCCCAGTCTGACCCGACTGTCGCCCACCACTCTGCTCCACTGTGAGCCTGTACCACCACGAACCCCGCGACAACCGCAGCGAACAGCGCCAGGGCGAATACCTGTGCCCCAAAGATTGGCCGGGCGATTCGTTCGACTGCCTCGTTGCGCCGGCGCAGTTGTGCACGCCACCAGAGGATTCCCGGCGCGGGCAGTACGGCAGCCCGCGCCGACGCCGCGCTGGCCCGCCGGAAGGCCCCGGTCACGAGCACCCGGTCGCTGCAACTGCGGCAGGTCTCGACATGGCTGCGCAGCTCTGGCGGGCATGCGTGGGGCCACTGCCCCGCCTCAAGCAGGACCCTGACCTCGGACTCGAATTGGCAACCTGTGAACGTCATCGCGCACGACCTGCCTGGGAAGCTTGAGTGCCCTGCTCCCGCAAAATTGCTGCAATCCTGCGCCGCGCCCGGAAGAGGAGCAGCCGGATGCTGGCTGTGCCCAGCCCTGTGACCTCGGCGATTTCGCGATGGGAATAACCTTCGGCATGGGCAAGCCACAGGATCTGCCGGTCGCGGAGCCTCAGCTTTTTGAGCGCCGGGCCGAGGACGGCCTGCGAATCTTCGCGGGCGTCATCGGCTGAAGCAGCGAAAAACTCTTCCGGGACGTCTTCAATTGACCTGGCCCGGGGTTTGCGCCAGTGGTCTTTGAGCAGGTTGGTTGCAATCTGAAAGAGATACCGGCGGCTGGCTACTTCGCCTTCCGCGGCGGCCGGAGCTCCGCGCGCGCAGAGGAAGCGCACAAAGCTCTCCTGCATGAGGTCGTCGGCCAGCCCGGGGTCCTGTGAAACCCGCGCCAGGTACGCCCACAAGGGACGCGCCGAGCGCAGGTAAAAGGCGGCAAAGGCATCGCCATCCATGCGCAGGGCAGAGAGGCCGAGCTGCTCCACAGCCAGCGAAGCCTCTCCGGATTTCGAGTTTGGAAGGACAAACTCCCAGATCAATCCAACCGCCCTTTCGTAACTGTACGCGGCGCTCACCGCTGGTTGCGATCCTGGGCCAGGAGCCCTTGCCGCCCACTGCCAGCCTCAGGCATGAGGCCGAGCCTGCCGGCCAGCACCCAGGTGATGCCAGCAGAAAGGATAAACCCAATCCCCGGCATGAGCACCAGCACGCCGAGAACCCGCATTGGCACCTCCATATCTGCCTGGGCATGGCGCAGGAGCAGGAATCCAAGGCCAAGGAGTAAGAGCACAATACCGATCTGGAGCGGATTGAGCACGCGTGCCACCGCATTTGGCACCGGCTGGGTCGATTCAAAGTCGACTGGAATCGGCGCGGCCTCAAGGAACCGCTTGCCCGCGTCTGTGCCCATATACGTAAGCAACTCGTCGCTGCTGCCAAACTTGTCAATGAGCTTGCCGTGGACCTCAGTTTGCAGCTTGAAGATGCGGCCCCAGCGCCGGTTCTCAAGGAACTGCCGGATCAGCCACAGCAGCGCCCCGAGGACGCATCCAAAGATGACGAAGGGTCCACCCTGTTCAATGATCATCTCCATCCCTGACCGCTCATAACGGGGTTGGACCAGTTCAGGCCAAACCGCCCGTTCGAGGGCCTGGTCGGGCCCACCGTCATGATCCTTGAGCCTGGTGAAGAGATAGAAGTCGGGATTCAGGGCGATCTCGGGATGGCTCTCAAGGTACTGGGCCAGTTGTGGATTGTTGCGCCGGACGTAGTCCTGATTTGACAGCAGGGATGGGTCCCGCGCGACGACAGTCGTGAGGGTGGGGCTGAGCTTGAGGAGCCGGATCAGCTCCTCCTGGTTGGCGGCGAGGTCCTTGTCAGAAATGACCGCGGCCGGAGCTGCGTGGGCCGCAGGTGGAGCGGTAACGGGATGCGTTTGCGCGTCTACCAGACCAGCAGAACCGGCTATCAGACCAGCAGAACCGCCTATCAGAACGGTTGAAAGTGTCAGCAAACTTGCCGCCCTGCGGGCGGTCTTGAACGATGTCTTGAAACATGTCGTGAAGCAGGTCTTGAAGCAGGTATGCATTGCAGGTCTCCTCAGAATCCTGGCTAATCTTCGGCTAGCGAGTGAAGCCGCTTTCAGCCCTCTGCCCATACAACGAATCAGCTCTGAGTTTGGTTAACAGAAATCTTTCTCTGTGCGCGATTGCCGCCTTGATTGAACCAATTCCATGCTCGCATCCTTGCACCCCGGTGTATCGTCCTATAGATATATGGCTCTCAACGTCGAAGCATCCAAAGCCGCCAACCTTTCCACTGTACGCTCCGCCCGCGCCCTGCAGCCGCAGCCCGAGGCTGAAGAGCTTTACCGCCGCTGGCTTGGTTTTCTTGACGAGGAATTCACACGGCACCAGGCTGCTGAGCGCCGGGCTGAGATTGTGCGCGACCAGCTTTTCCAGCTCTACCTGGGGCGGCCGCACGGCGGCAAACTCAACTTTACCCTGACCAGCGAACTGCCCCTGAACGTGCTGCAGCTTTCGCTTGACCCCGGCAACATCACGCTCGAGGCGCAGCACTATGCCGATGTTGACCCGGAACGCTTTGCCCGCAGCAAACCTCTACTTTGGTTTTGGCAGATGTTTGACCGTTCGCCGATTGGGCTGAATCACTGGCTCGGCATCCGTTTCCGCTGCATGCTGGGGCACCATCTCTTTGCGCACATGGGCAAGGGCGTGCGCATTGACCACGGCGTCGAACTGACCTACGGCTACAACCTCTCGATTGGCGACGGGGTCATGATTCGGCATCGCGCCCTGCTCGATGACCGCGCACAGATTACCCTTGGCCAGGGAGCCGTGATCGGCACCTATGCGCGGGTCTACTCCCACACGCATGACGAGCATGACTATGACAAGGTCATCTTTGCCCCGACGACTATCGGCGCAAAAGCCAGGGTCGGCGCTCACACGGTCGTGCTGGCTGGGACGCAGTTAGCGGAAGGCGCCATCGTGGGGCCGCAGGGTACGGCCGGGGGAAATGGCGATCTGTCGGTTTGATTTACGTGGTCGGTTTGTTTTGATTTGTCATCCTGAACGAAGGGAAGGGTTTGCTGTTCGCGAATTTCAATCAGGGCCCTGGGAATCGCCTCGATCGCCCGCATGCGGTTGTTGCGCGGATTGGCCTCGACTTCGGCCAGTCCCAGCTCTTTCGGCACTGGCGGCACATACATCCCGAAGCGTCCGCGCAGTTCCTTTTTTAGCCCGTACCAGCCGCCGACAGGGTTTTCGGCCGAACGTCCCCAGCCTTCCACGTCCCTTGAGCAGCATCTTTCCCTTCGTCGGCGCTGCCAAGCAGCATCCAATCTCCGTGAGCCTTCAACTTGGAGTGCAGGTCTTCAATGTTGCGCAGGTGGTAGCGCAGCTCAGTTTTGCCTACCTGGACCACCAGCGCGGGCGGCGTCGGCGCTCTCATCGCGATACGCCTGAAACTCTGAACTACCCGGCGACGTCTTCAGTGTCTATGGATTTTGGCTGGTGCCGATAGCACTCATCAGGATCTTCCTTCGCGATTCTTCGAACGATTCGAGCCGGTCAAGTCCTGCGAACCGACATGCAGCCATCGAAACCGCCCACCCCAAGGCATTTTCAGGAATTCTACGAAAGCTCTCGTTTTCGCGAGGTTGGATTTTTCTCAATGAAAAATCCAAGGGGCACACTTGTTTCGCTTTCCGCCATTGCTGAATATGCTGTAGCCGTATCAATCCTGATTCCGAACTCCCACACCGCACGGCACTGTCGCTCAAGCAAAATCAGAGGTATGGCTTCCTTTCGCGACCGCATCCAGCCCGCAGCCCCCAACCCCGCAGAGATTCCCGGACGGCGCTGGATTTACGTCCCTTATGACCGCCTTACCGACCGCACCGGCCCGCTTACCGAGCAGCCTGCCTCTGCAACCGGAGTCCTCCTCATCGAGTCGCGGGCGAAGGGCAACCGTCGCGCGTACCACAAGAAAAAGCTTGTCCTGCTGCTCGCCAACATGCGCCACTTTGCGCTGGAGCAGGCGAACCGCGGCTGCAAGGTCATTTACCACCTCACCGACCACACCTATGGCGAAGCTCTTCTGCACCTGCAGCGCAAGCATAACCTGCCCGAAATCGTCGTCCCCGAGCCGGCTGAGCGCGAACTCCGCCTCGACCTCGCGTTTGCCCAGGAACAAGGCCTTCGCCTGCGCCTAGTGCTCGACACGACGTGGCTCTCCACCGCCGAGGACTTTGCCCAGGTCTTTGGCCCCTATCGAGTGGGCCGAAGCTACGTCATGGACCGCTTCTACCGCTCCATGCGCCAGCAAACGAAGATCCTCATGGAGGGTTCGAGGCCCCATGGCGGCAAATTCTCGTTTGACAGCGAGAACCGCAAGCCCTTTCGCGACGAGTTGCCGGTGCCCATCCCGCCCGAGTTTCTGCCTGACGAGCTCACCCTGGAAGTCATCTCACTGGTCGAGGAACACTACCCCAACCACTTCGGGTCAAGCGACAACTTTTGCCTGCCAGTAACCCAGCAGCAAGCGGACCAGCAATGGCAATTTGCCGTGCAGCATCTGCTACCCCACTTCGGACCCTTTGAAGACGCGATGCGCGACGACCATCTGCAGCTCTTTCACAGCCGCACCTCGCCACTGATCAACCTTAGCCGCCTGCTGCCTGCTGACCTGATCCGCGACGTTGAACAGGCCGCCGGGAGTGGTGCAATCCCCCTTGCCAGCGCCGAGGGATTCATCCGTCAACTCCTTGGCTGGCGCGAATTCATGCGCCACCTGCACCGCGAGACGGATGGCTACCGGCTCGTTTCCGTCCTCCAGGAAAATGCCACCCAAGGCACCGGAGCGCCAAATCTATCCTCCTCCGACATCGGAGCCACGCCCTCTGCCCTGAGCGCTGAGCTTCCTCTCCCGGCCGTTTATTGGGGGGCGAAGTCGGGCCTTCACTGTATCGACACGGTTGTCGCCCAGGTGATCGAAGAGGGCTGGTCGCACCACATCACCCGCCTTATGGTCCTCTCGAACCTTGCTACCCTGTGCGGCTTCTCTCCTCGCCAGCTTACGGACTGGTTCTGGATCGCCTACATTGACGCCTACGACTGGGTCGTCGAAACCAACGTGCTCGGCATGGCGACGTACGCTGACGGAGGCCTCACCGCGACCAAGCCGTACGTTTCGGGGGCGGCCTATATTCACCGCATGTCCAATTACTGCGGCCACTGCCAGTTCGACCCCAAACGTTCGACTGGCCCTGATTCCTGCCCGTTTACCGCTCTTTACTGGACATTTCTCGAACGCAATCAGCCTGTGCTGGCCTCAAACTTCCGCCTCCAGATGCCCTACGCTTCGCTCAACAAAAAGCCGGCCGCCGAACTGGTCCAACTGCGGGCCCGCGCCGCAGAAGCAATACACCAGCTGCAGAGTCTCCCCTACCCCAAACTCTGAAAATCCGCCCTCGCAGGGCCCTGCGTCTATGCGACAATACCCGCCATGCGCTCGATATTTCCAGTATTTTTAGCTCTTGCCCTTGTCCTCCCCGCATCGGCACAGAAGCGCCTCGTACTCATTGATCAGGATGGATCCGGCCCCGGCGGTTCTAACCAGATGGCGATGATTGCCCTGCTGCAGGCGCCCAACGTGCAGGTGCTGGGCATCACCATGGTGACCGGCAATGCCTGGCGGGACGAAGAAACCCAGCACACGCTGCGCATGCTTGAGCTGCTCCACCGCACCGATGTTCCGGTTGCACAGGGAGCGGTCTTTCCGCTTGTTCGCACCCAGCAGGAGACGGCGATTGATGCCCAGCTCTCGGGCAACGTGAGCTGGCTCGGGGCGTGGGGTGGCGGACCGACAAATCTTTCCGCGACGGGGCAGCCAGAACGAGGCCCGGCGGGCAAAGCCTCAGTCATTTACCAGAAGACGCACGGCGCTTATGAGATTCCGCCGATGCCCGAGGGTGCGCCGACGACCAAGCCTGTTGCAGAAGACGCCGTCCACTTCCTCATCCGCGAGGTTCACTCGCACCCGCATCAGGTCACCGTCTACGCCGCCGGCCCTTTGACGAACATCGCCCTCGCCGTTCGCATCGACCCTGACTTTGCCGCTCTGACACAGGGGCTGGTGGTCATGGGCGGCAGCCTCAACCCCGAGACGACCGATCCGGAGTTCGCCGAGAGCCCCCGGCACGAATTCAACTTCTGGTTTGACCCCGAGGCTGCGCACATCGTGCTCCGCGCCGCCTGGCCACGCATCGATGTGACGACGGTGGATGTCTCCATCAAGGCGATGTTTACAAAGGAAATGCTCGACCAGATCACTGTCGCCGCCAAGGTGCCGACCAACTACGCGGCCCAGTACATCGCCCAATACTCCCAGGAGCGCTATTACCTTTGGGACGAACTTGCTGCCTGCGCGTGGCTTGAGCCCACCCTGATCACCCGGGAAAAGCAGGTGCTGATGGACGTTGACCTGAGCCACGGCCCGAGCTACGGCAACACGCTTACCTGGACCGACCAGCTGCGACCGGCAACTGAGCTGCAGAAGGTGCACGCGCAACTGGATTTGGACCTGCCGCGATTCCAGAGAATGTTTGTGGAGTTGATGTCGGGGACTGCGCAACGATAATCGGCAGGGAGAGATAACGGATTATCAGGCCTTGACTGAAATGCTTGCGAATGTTGCAGGTCTATTACCGGTTGAGCATTTTCAGAAGGGCCTCTCATGTCAGCCAATGGTTTGCGGCAATATGCTTGAGGATGCCAGCCAGTGTTCCGGTCTTGATTGGATGGTGCCATGGAATAACTTCGTGGTTTTGCCCATCGCGCTCGGTGGTGAGACGCACATGCGAACCTCTTTGCCGGGTGGTCTCGTAGCCCGAGACAGCAAGGTCTTTTGCCAACTGTGGTCCGTCAATATCGCAGGCAGCCTCATCAGGCGAGGACTTCATCGCGAACAAAATGGAGCCTGATGACCTTGGGAGCTTCCATGGACTCATCGAAATAGCACTGCACGGCATCCTTGGCCATTGCCCGCAGTTCTTCGAGGGTTTCGCCCTGGGTATGGATGCCGTAGCCGAGAGCGTTGGCGGTGTAGCTGCCGTCTGCCTCGTCTTCCCGTACTTCAAAGTTAATCTCGCTCATCAAAGAATTGTCCCCATTCTGACGCAGTGCTCCATCTCAACGATTTTCCCAACAAGTCGGGAATTCAACTAGCTTCCCTCGGTGAGGGGGACGACTTCGCGGGCACCGAGGGCGATGTAGATGCCTGAGCCGAAGATGAGAGCGCCGCCGAGCAGAACGAAGAGGCCCGGTTGGGTGTGCCACACCAGGTAGGTGACCAGTGTGCCGGTAATCAGCTGGGTGTAGTGATACTGCGAAACGTTCGCTGCCGAGGTGTGCTTGACGGCGATGTAAAAGCAGAGCGTCCCGAGCGCGCAGAACATGCCCATTCCAAAGAGACCCAGCAGCAGCGGTGGGGTCAACGGACTGGCGCCCTGCCCGCCAATGCTGCCGGCTCTGGCTACGAGCATCCACAGAAAGCCCATGGCGGAGGTCACCAGGCCGGAGAAGAATGCCAGGCTTTCTGGCCGCTCGGTGCGGGTGAGGACGCGCGACCACACCATGTTCACGGAAAAGCAGGCGACGCAGACCAGGCATGCGCTGAGGCCGATCCAGTCCCAATCGCTCGTCTTTCCGGAGAGACCGATGCCAAAGGGGTTGACTGCGACGACTACGCCGGCAAAGCCAGCGGCAATTGCCAACGCGCGCTTCCACGGCAGGCTCTCGCCCAGAAAGAACGCGGACAGCAGCGAAATCGTCATCGGTGCCGTAAAGATCAAGATGTAGAACATGGTCAGCGAAAGATGGCGGAGCGCTACGACGACGCAGACGTTGTTCGCCATATCGAGACAGGCCCGCAGCAGTTGCCGGTCGAGCCGGTGCGGCACCAGCACCCGCGCCTGGCCACGGACCACAGCATAGGCCGCGAGGCAGATGGCCATGAAGAGGCCGAGGAACGCGACCATTTCATACGCCGGTAGTCCGGACTGCCCGACCAGCTTGATGCAGGTGTCTGCGAGGACCCAGAACGTAAACCCTGCCAGCGCAAACCCGATCGCACCCAAATGTGAAACCGATCTATTCATTGGGTCGAGTCATCTCGTTGTCTCATGATCCTGATTCCGAGCATAACCCGGCGGACTGGGGAATCGTTGGCTGTGCGCAATGGATGCGTCTATGCTGAAGACAGACCCGGAGCCTGCCAGTTTTTCAGATTTTCCTACCATGGCTGATTTTGCACAAACCGTGAAGCAGCAAGCCGACATCGTCAAAGTCATCGGCACCTATATCCGCCTGCGCAAAGCCGGAGCTCAGAACTACTCTGGCCTTTGCCCGTTCCACAAGGAGAAGTCTCCGTCGTTTTCGGTGCACGCCGGGCGTCAGTTCTACCATTGCTTCGGGTGCGGGCAGTCTGGGGATATCTTCAGCTTTGTCAGCAAGATAGAGAATCTCACTTTCCCTGAGGCGGTTCGTGCGGTCGCGCAGAAGAGCGGCATTCCGCTGCCCAAGCGCGAGTACAACTCGCCTGAAGAAGCTGCCGAAGCCGGCCAGCGCCGCAAGCTGCTGGACCTGCACGAAGCCGCTGCAGCGTGGTTTCAGCAGCAGCTTGCCTCGCCCGAGGGCGCATTGGCTCGCGAATATCTGGCGGGGCGCGGGGTGACGCCTGAGGCAATTCGCACTTTCCGCATCGGTTACGCGCCTGACAACTTCAATGGCCTGCGCGACAAGCTCGCTTCTCTGACAGACGCCGAAACGCTGCGCGCCAGCGGTCTCTTCAGCTCAAAAGATTCGGAGGATCAGCAGGGCAACGCCGTTCCGGGCCGCCTCTACGACCGCTTCCGCAAGCGCGTGATGTTTCCAATTTTGAATGAGTCGGGCAAGGTGATCGCCTTTACTGCGCGCACTTTAGACACTGGTGACAAGGCTGGGCCGAAGTACATCAATTCCCCCGAAACGCCGCTGTATTCGAAGGGGCAGGTACTCTTCAACCTCGACAAGGCCAAATCGGCTATGCGGCAGATGGATTTCGCGCTGCTGGTCGAGGGGCAGATGGACTGTATTTCGGTGTACATGCGCGGCATTCAGAACGTGATTGCGACCAGCGGGACAGCCTTTACTGAAATGCAGGTCGCGCTGCTTCGCCGCCAGACGACCAACGTTGCCGTCAACTTTGACCCTGATACGGCCGGCGCCAACGCTGCGGAGAAGTCGATCGCGCTGCTGACGGAAGAGGGATTCACCATCAAGGTGGTTACGCTCGACGACGGCCTGGACCCGGACCGCTTTATCCGCGAGCGCGGCGTCGAGGCTTATGCTGCGGCCATTCGCTCGGCGCGCCGTCAGTCTGACTATCTAATCGAGCGAGCCCGGCAGAGCTTTCCCGGCGCCAGCTCTGACGCCAAGATCAAGGCAATGAATTACTTGCTGCCGCATATCCGGCGCATTCCGCAAAAGCTTGAGCGGGATCAATTTGCCCATGATGCCGCGCAGAAGCTGGGCATTGATTCTGCGGTGCTGCGCGAAGAGCTGCGGCAGGCTGCACTCAAGCGGCAAGATCATGTCGAAGTCCGCGCCGAGGTCGGTATCCTGCCCTTTGAGCGGTTTTTTATCGAAGCTGCCTGCAACGACCAGAAGTCCCCCGCGGAATACCAGGAGCTTCACGCCGACCTGCGCGACTTTGACCAGAGAATGCGCACGGCGACTCGACCCGATTGGGAAACGGAAATCCTGCGCAACCTGCCTGCGGGCCTCTTTGAGCAGCTCGTCCTTCGCCAGCAAGGCCAGGACATCGAGGCCACCAGCGTCACCGAAGAGCAGCGCACCCTGCTGCGCAAGGTCTTCCTTGAGGCTGGTGAGAGCACCCGCAGCCACGAGCAGGACATGGAAATTGTCAGGGATTTGGAGATTCAGGCGCTGCGCTCCACCATCGGCCAGAAGCGATCAGTCGTCGGTCAGGCCACGGACCGCAATTCGATGGAGCACATCCGCGTTTCCCAGGAGATACTGCAGCTCGAGCGCAAGCTGCGTGAGTTGGAGTGCGAGGGGTAGGCGAGGCTGCTTGTCAGCCATGTTCGAGTTCAAACGTCATCCTCTGGTCATCGCGATTCCATGGAGCACATCCGCGTTTCTCAGGAAATTCTGCAACTCGAGCGCAAGGTGCGTGAACTGGAGTGCGTTGTGTGATCGAATCGGCGACCGTCGGAAAGGTCTTTCTCTCTTCGATGGTCGCCGGTTCCGATGTGCCAACCCTCTACGGCGCCGCGGTGACCACCTGCTTCAGCGGTGCCGATTCCGATGCCGGATGGTGCGCGTCGCCCAGGTAGTGGGCGATGAGCGTATGCGTTCCGGTCGTCAGGCCGGTGAGGCTGAAGTTTGCGGCCGAGGCCTTGAGGACCGCCGACGCAATGACCTTGCTGCCCTCGCGCAACTGCACCTTGCCGGTGGCTCCTGCGGAAATGCTGCTGACCACCTGCGATTTGAGAGCGACCGGCTTCCCTTTGGGTGCTGGATTCACCTTCGAGGCCAGCGTGACTTTGGGTTTGGCTGCCGCAATGCCTGTGCCTGTCAGGACTGCCTGGACATTGCCGCCAGAGGTAAAGACGTTGACCCTGGTGGTTCGCGCCCCCGTTGCTGCGGGTGTGAAGACCAATTGCAGCTGGCAGTTCGAAAGTGCTGCGACGGTCCCCATGCAGCCATTGCCAATCAGGCTGAAGTCTGTGGAGTTAGTACCAGCAAAGGTGACGGCGGTGACGGCCATCGGCGTGCCTCCGACGTTCTTCACAGTCAGGGTGAGGGCGTTGCTGGTGAGCATCACGCCCTGATCTCCAAAGGCGAGCGTGGTTGGCGTCAGGGAGACTTTGGCAGGCGTTGGGGTGATGCTGGTTCCAGTCAGCGCGACTGCGACTGGTCCGACCGATGTTACGACGTTCAAGGCTGCTGGGCTGGCTCCCAGCACCGTTGGAAAGTAAAGCAGGGAAAAGGTGCAATTAGCGCCAGCCGCGAGGGAAAGCCCACAGGTATTTGTCTGCGAGTATGCCGCCGCTCCGCTCCCACTCAAGGTGATCGCCTGGATCACAAATGGGACGCCGCCGGAGTTGGACAGTGTTACGGTCTTGGCGGGGTATGGGACAGACAGGAAGTGTGAGGCAAAGGCCAGAGCGGTTGGCGAAACAACCGGCTTGGCTGGCGTTGCTCCGGTGCCCGAGAGCAGAACCTGATGCACTGCTCCGGGGGTGTTGTCGGCAAGAACGAGACTCGCTGAGCGCGGCCCCAGTGCAGCTGGAGTAAACCGGAAGTTGATCTGGCAGACCTTGCCCGAGTCGAGTCCGGCCGAGAAGTCGCAATTGGTGGTTAGCGGATCGATGGCAAATTCTGCCGCGTTGGTGCCAGTGATCGCAGTATGCAGGAACTTCAGCGGTACGTTTCCGGTGTTGGTCAGCAGCACTTTGAGGTCTGGCGAGGGCTGGGCGACAGTCTGCGCTGGAAATGCCGCTTCGCCCACTGTGCCAAATACGCGAATGCTGGTTGTGGAGTTCGAGTCGTCTGTTTCGTTGGTGGCATAGACATTGCCCTGGGAATCAACGGCAATGCCGATCGGGGTAGCAAGCCCGGCTGCCGTCGATGGGCCGCCGTCGCCGGAGCCGACGTTGTCACCATTGCCGGCGAGGGTATGAATGATGCCGGTGAGTGCATCGATGCGGCGGACGCGTCGATTCCCGGAATCGGTGAAGTAAAGATTTCCGGCAGCATCAAACGTCATGCCGCCCACCTCGCCCTGCAGCAAGGCTCCCACGGCAGGCACATTGTCGCCCGCATAGCCGCATTTGTGGCCACCTGCAACGTTCCAGGTACGCGCTGGCTTTGAGGGGGAAACAATGTAGTTGCCGAAGTTGGGGTCCTGTGCCCAGATGGCACAGGTGTTGACAGGTCCGTTTGCAAAATCCTTCCCGTAGTAGACGTTGTCAAACCGGTCAACGGCAATGGCGTTGCTGTAGGAGTTGCCTTCACGGGAGACCAGATTCCAGAAAAGTCCGGGCGTCTGGGAGAACGTGGTGTAGGTGTATTCAAAGGGAGTCAGAAACGGGCTCGCCAGATCCAGCATGTTGCCAAAAAGATTGCCACTGGAGTCCGTGGCAAGGTTGGTGGGGAGGGTAATGACGAGATTCGAGGGCTGAGGGCATGGGTCAAGGTAGCTACACGTATCGAAGGATTGTCCCCCTCCACCGACGATCGGATAGATGACTCCCGAAGCGTCATACTGGAGCACCAAGCGATCAAGGGTATCGGCGACGTAGAGATTTCCCAAAAGGTCGGTCGCCAGACCCTGTGGCCCGTTGAGGATGATGTCGGTCGGTACGTCGTTGTAAAAGAAGGGAGAGCTCTGACCTCCTCCGATCACGGTGCTGACGACCCCGTTGATGTCGATGGTGTGGACGACATTCTGCAACAGATCGGCAATGTAGAGCTGATCGCCGCCGTCCATAGCCATGGCCTGCGGATTGCCAAAAATCCCGACCCCAGTGCCGTCACCGTTGACCGTTGTCGACGGAACCGTGGTGATCTGCGACGGGATAAAGCTGAGCGCCGGAGCCTGGCCCACGCCGCCCATGGGCACGGTGAACGGCCGTGTCGAGGCGGAGTGGCTCAGAATGAGCTTCCCAGTGCGGTTGCCCGGCCCCCGTGGGGTAAAGACCAGATCCACCGTGCAGCGCTCGCCCGGCAGGTAGGCGCGGCCCTCGGCGCAACTGCCGCCTTTCACCTGGAAATCGGCGCTGGTCGTGAGGCTCGTCAGTGTCGTCGCCTGCTGGAAGCGGAAGGTGAGGGTCTGCGGCTCGCCCGGGTGCTCGGGCCGAGCTGTGCCGAAGTGGTGAAAGCCCTGGGCGATGGCGCGCGCTGCAGCGGGGGACTTCGCAGCCAGTTCGGCGATTACTTCCGAGGGCCCGACCGCTCGCTCCAGCACTATCACCGCACGATCGCCGGGGCCTGTCTGGGTGGTTGAGGACTGGGCAGAAATCCGGGTCGGCAAAGTCATCTGGAGCGCAACAATCACGAGGACAGTCGCGGCAGCGGTAAACGCCCGATTCCGAGTGTCATGAAGAAGGGAAATGGCGAAATCGGGGCGGAGAGGGGTCGACATGCAAAGAGCTCCTGTTCGGTTTTTGGCACTTCACTCCGTAGAGTGCGGGCGAGAGCCCAGGCGTTGCAGGTGAGTAGCGTGAAACAGACGCAGCTAATAAATATCCGAACCTTTGCCGGGAGTCCATCAAATTCGCTGCGCGCCCGACAAGACTTTGTCGAATGAAAACAGTGAGGGAACGGCATTTGGTCGCACGGCGTATCCGATTGAACATGCATTGCGCTTCTTCCAGCAACATTTCAGCCGTCCGCGCATCCAACAGATTGTAAGACCGCGCGGATACGGAGCAGCAATGCCGGCACGTCGAAAATACTTGACTTGTGCAGGGGTCGTGCTGTTAATCCGAGAGGTGCGCTGTGGTATTCTACTGTTCTCTGAAGGACATGCGTCCGACTGCCCCAAACGTGAGCTGCGGCTCCGGGGCGCGCCAGCCTTGGCCGATTGCGCATCCTGTCCTGATCCGAGCAACTCAACCGGACATCGCTCTCCGATGTTGTGGAGCATTTCTGCCTGTGCGGAAGTCGGCGGCTGAAGAATTTCAGCCAGATTCCCGATACCGTAACCAGGTGTGCGCCAGAAAACGGGAGCTGTCGAGACTTTTTGCGCAGGAGATGTGAGCGCCTTGGCTATTGACGACAAATTCGAAGACGATATTTCAAACCTGATCGATTCGGGCAAAGAAAAGGGCTATCTGACGTATGGCGATGTGAACGACATGTTGCCCGACGATATGCACAATGCCGATGATCTGGATGACCTGATTACGACCATTGGCACCCAGGGTATTGATCTGCTCGATGGGCCCAAGTTCGGCGGCGACAAGGACTTTGACCAGGAAGAGGGCGAAGACGTCGAGCTGGACCTGACCCCGGGCACGCTTGAAAAAACCAACGATCCGGTTCGCATGTATCTGCGCGAGATGGGAACCGTTCCGCTGCTTACCCGCGAGGGCGAGGTTGAGATTGCCAAGCGCATTGAGCGCGGGCAGTTGCGTGTGCTCAAGAGCCTGTCGCGCTCGCCTGTGGTGATCCGCGAAATCGTGGCCCTTGGTGAAGACTTGAAGCGTGGCGTGCGCAACGTCAAGGAAGTGGTTACGTTTGATGAGGAAGAGCTGACCGAAGACGTAGTTCAAGCTCGCGTCAAAGGTACCGTGAAGCGGATCGACGAGATCGTTGCCCATCTCAAGAAGATCACGCTGCTGGAAGAAAAGCTCGAAACGCTCAACGCCAAAACCAAAGCCAAAGATGCCCGCAAGACCCGCTGGCTGATTTCCCGCGAAAAGGTGCTGGTTTCGCGCGTCGTGCGTGAGCTGAAGTACACCGGCCAGGAGCGCAAGCGGCTGCTCGACAAGGTCAACAAGACGGTCGAGATCATGCGTTCGCTGGAGCGCCAGATCAAGTCGCTCGACACCAAGCACGATGCCTCAAAGAGCGAGGACCTGAAGAAGGAATACCGCCGTCAGCAGAAGAACTGCCACGTCGATCTTGAAAAGCTGGAGCAGGATGCCGGCGTAACCGTCGTCGAGCTGCGCCGCACCCAGCGCGAGATGATTCAGGGCGACATGGACGCGGAAAAGGCCAAGCGCGAGCTGATTGAAGCCAACCTGCGCCTCGTCGTTTCGATCGCCAAGAAGTACACCAACCGCGGCCTGCAGTTCCTGGACCTCATTCAGGAGGGCAACATCGGCCTGATGAAGGCGGTGGACAAGTTTGAATACCGTCGCGGCTACAAGTTCTCGACCTACGCCACCTGGTGGATTCGTCAGGCCATCACCCGCGCGATTGCGGATCAGGCCCGGACGATCCGTATCCCGGTGCACATGATCGAGACGATCAACAAGCTTATCCGCACCAGTCGCCAGCTTGTGCAGGAGCTGGGTCGGGAGCCCTCGAGCGAAGAGATTGCCCGCCGCATGGACATTCCCGTCGCCAAGGTCCGCAAGGTGCTCAAGATCGCACAGGAGCCGATCTCGCTCGAAACGCCGATTGGTGAAGAGGAAGATTCGCATCTTGGTGACTTCATTGAAGATCGCCAGGCGGTTTCGCCTTCTGAAGCGGTCATAAGCGTCAACCTCAAGGAGTACACTTCGCAGGTGCTGCGTACTCTGACCCCGCGCGAAGAGCGCGTGATCAAGATGCGCTTCGGCCTTGAAGACGGTTCTGAGCACACTCTCGAAGAGGTCGGCCAGAGCTTCCAGGTGACGCGTGAGCGCATCCGCCAGATTGAAGCGAAGGCGCTGCGCAAGCTGCGTCACCCGAGCCGCAGCCGCAAGCTGCGGGCGTTTGTTGAGGGTGTGAAGGAGCTGTAGCTACTCTACCTGCTTGAACGCAGCGAAAATGGCTTCAATCAGCTGGTATACGCCGGAAGACGGGTTTCTGCCTTCCGGCGTTGAAGTGTTATTCCTTTCGTGCCCAGCGTCCACTTTCACTGCGCGTTCCCTTGCAGTCTCGTAGTCGCTCTCAATTAAGTCGTCAACGTTTTGAATGTGCTTCCCGGCTTGGGGATCCGTGATCCCAATTTGCTTACACCGCTGCTGAGCGTCATCCGAAGTGGTGTAGCCCTCGCGGGATTCCTTGTGCCAAAGTAGCCAGATCTCGAAGCAGGGGTTCGAGATCGCCACCGATATATTGGATCGTCTCGCTGAGTCGATTGCCTCAGGGAGCCCGTACCGCGCTTGCTGCGTGACCTTTGCCTCAACGTCGAAAACGCACCACACTTCGTCGTAACGATCGTACTTGGAGGCGGATTTGCGCAGCTTCTTAGCTGACTCGACGATGCCGATCGGATCGGTGTGGCCAGTCTCTACTCTAACCGTAACGCTGCTCAGCCTCAAGGAGCGTCGAATTGCGTTCACGTATTCGCACTCAGTTACTACGCCCTCGACAACAATTAGAAATTTTTCCCTCTGTGGCTTCTTGTTTGAACCCGCTCTATAACGTGTACCCTTCGGCATTCGGAAACCCTTTCTAATCTATGACGGAAATTGGCATGATTAAGCCTTAGCTCAACGACTCAAACAGCAGCCGATCATCTAAAAATGGCAAGGCATCGAATCTTCCAGCGAGATATGCCGCTTCAATGTTCTGGTCCTTTCTCGGACGGAAATCGGACAAAGGGTACAAATCCGTTTCGCCAGCCTCGTTCTTCTGTGTAAACCAGATTTGGTCACGGAGCAACAGACCAAGGTCCAAAAGGCTTGTGTTGTGTGTTGTAAAGACGACCTGTCCGCCGTTCGGATTGAGTTCCGGCGAATTGAAAACACGAACCAGTTGGCGAGCAAGAAGAGGATGCAAGCTTGATTCAAGTTCGTCGATCATCAAAATGGATCCATCTTTCAACTCATCCAGAAGCGGGCCCAGGATTGAGAAAAAAGCCAATGTGCCGTCCGACTCCTCGCTGGACGACAGCGTATAGCCTTTGCCACCAATTCCTCTATGAGTCATAGACACTTCAGTCCGCACGTAATTGTCAGAAATCCGAACAATTTCCGTCATTTCTGGGTGTTCTCCCTGGAGCGCTTTTGCCATCGCAGCGAAGGTACGTTTGAAACTTTCAGGCGCTTCCTTATCTTCGACAACTATGTCACTAATCCCGCTGTCGGCGAAGCCCATCATTTTGATGATCCGATCTTTGAATTCGCCCTGCTTGCATAGTTCGGCGGTAAATTGGCGAATACCTGGTCTCTCAAGACTTGAAATCATACGAAATCTATTAGTAAACCACTGATGAATCGTCGACAGACGTTCGTAGTTGTTCTGCGCAGCTGCAGATAGGAATAAGCTATTCGGCCTTGTCAACTGCCTGATCGTTTCAAGCGTAGCCCCCTTCAAATTCCTTCCCGGGAATTTCAGTTCGACATCTTTGCCGACAGTCTTGCGCATGAAGAGTACTCTCTCATGGGGCGAGTACTCAGACAGCCATTCTTGATCGATCACTGTCGCGTTGAAACTGAAACCGTATCGATACTCTATGGCATCAATCATGACCGAGGCCTCGAATGCGGTGTTCTCATTCCCAGAAGAATCATCCAATAGGAACGGGTCGCTCGCAGGAATGCCGTCTGACGAATCCCATTTTTTCTGTGATTCCAGAATCATGTGCCTGAAAGCCGACATTGCCCGCAGCACATTGCTCTTACCTGAACCATTGGGACCATAGATGGCGGCACAACGGAGAGCCCAAACGTCCTTAATTCCTGTCACGAGGAGCCGAGGATCAGGGTTTTCACTACGTGGCTTTGAGGCGACGAGGGAAATTTCTTGTTCTTCGCGAATTGACCGGAAGTTTTTGCAACTGAATCGAAGGAGCATGGCAGAATGATACAGAAAAACGCGAATTTGTGCGAAAACTTCCCGGAAATCGGCTTTTTGCTGCTGAAAATTGGGACAAATCGCGAGTCTTCTGATTTTTCGAAGATCAATGATGTCGCTTGACGGCAGCTAGCCACTTTGATTCGATAACGTACCCGGCTTTGCGGAAGACCAGTATTGCAGTAGTGCCCTATAATCTGGGTTGTGTCTCAGCAGCTCCTGTTCAAACGCCTTCAGGAGAATCCATCATTCAAAAACACAAGGTACCGAGCCCATGACACTCATTACCCGCCGCCAGTTTGGCAAAACCGCCGCTCTTTCTACCGCCGCTGCTCTTGCCGGGGTTGCTCTGCCAAAGTTTGGCCTGGCCCAGCCGCATGTCAGTACGCTGAGCTTTCCCCAGGGCTTCCTCTGGGGCTGCGCCACGGCGGCCTACCAGGTGGAGGGCGGTGCAGCGGAAGACGGCCGCGGACCGTCGCTTTGGGACACTTTTTCGCACACGCCCGGCAAAACCCATCTCGGCGAAACCGGCGACGTCGCTGACGATTCTTATCACCGCTACAAGGAAGATATTCAACTGCTCAAGGCGCTTGGCGTCAGCACTTACCGCATGTCGATTTCGTGGTCGCGGGTCTTTCCCTCGGGCGCAGGAGCGGTGAATCCAAAGGGCGTGGATTACTACAACCGGGTCGTCGATGAGTTGCTGGCCAACAACATCACACCTTACGTCACGCTCTTTCACTGGGATACGCCTGCGGGCCTGGCTGGCGGCTGGCAAAATCGCGATACCTCCAAGGCGTTTGGCGACTACGCGGCTTACATCGGCAAGCATTTCTCTGACCGCGTCAAGCACTTCATGACGACCAATGAGTTTACCTGCTTTACCGACCTTGGCTATCGGATCGGGCAGTTTGCGCCGGGTCTGAAGCTTGCAAACGGCGCTGCGAACCAGGTGCGGCATCACGGCATCCTCGCCCACGGATTTGCCTTGCAGGCACTGCGCGCCAACAGCCCGAGCGATGTTCAGGTAGGCCTGGCAGAAAATGCCGCAGTCTTCGTCCCCGTCATCGAGACCGAAGAACACATCAAGGCCGCGCAAAAGGCCACCCGGGTTCGCAACGCGCCCTTTCTCACCGCGCTTATGGAAGGCAGGTACATCGACGAGTATTTGCAGCGTGAGGGAGCGGACGCGCCCAAGGTCGAGGCGGGTGACTTCAAGGCCATTGGCGGCGCACTCGACTTTGTCGGGCTCAACGTCTACACGCCCACCTATGTCCGCGCGGAGGACTCAAAGCGAGGCTTCGCCATTGAACCCGCGCCTACCTCGTACCCGCACATGGCTTCGCCCTGGCTCACCATCGGTCCGGAGTGCATCTATTGGGCAGTTCGCAACACGTGTGATCTCTGGAACCCGAAGGGCATCTTCATTACCGAGAACGGTTGCTCCTCAGACGACGTGCCGAACGCTGCGGGGCAGATTGAAGACATCGACCGCGTCATGTATCTGCGCAATCATCTCACCCACCTGCATCGCGCCGCATCGGAAGGTTACCCAGTCAAGGGCTACTTCCTCTGGAGCCTGTTGGACAATTTCGAGTGGGCTGATGGCTACAGCAAGCGTTTTGGCATTCATTATGTTGACTTCAAAACGCAGAAGCGCACGGCTAAGCTGAGCGCGCAGTGGTATCGGGAGGTCATCGCCAAAAACGCGGTTGAATAAGGCGGGAGAATTCTGGTGATCACTGTTGCACGGGGAGGCGGCTTCAGTTCTTGAATCCGCCCACCTGTTGCATCATGTCGGTGAGCTTGTCCTGTTCGCGCTTGGCATCTTTATGCGCGTACATTGCTGTGTCGGCGGCACGTTGCAGTTCTTCCTGGTTGCTGCCGTCTTCGGGGTACACGGCGAGGCCGACGCTGGCCGACCCGGTGAGTCGGTAGCCGTCAATCTCAAACGGATCGTCGAAACAGCGCTCCAGGCGCAGCGCAATCTCTTCGGCATCGGCGCGGCTGCGCAGTGCGGGGGTGAGCGCAATGAACTCGTCGCCGCCGATACGCGCCAGCATATCGCCAATCCGCAGCTGGGCCTTCATGCGCTGTGTAACCTGCTGCAAATACAGGTCGCCGGTGCGGTGCCCGTAGCGGTCATTTACCGCTTTGAACTTGTCCAAATCGACATAGATCAGCCCAAAAGCCTCACCGGAGCGACCTGCGCTCAACAGCAACTGGGTTAAGTGCTTTTCCATGCAAAAGCGGTTGGGAATGTCGGTGAGCAGGTCGTATTCTGAGCGATGGCGCAGGTCGCTGTAGAGGCGGCTTGTATCGATGGCGAGCTCGGCGAGGCGTGCGCCAGCAACCATCGCTGCGGAGAGATCCATCAGGCTGTCGCTTGCCGACGGAGTCGCCACCAGGAAGCCCAGGGACTGGCCCTCTGGTGAAAACAGCTCTTCAAAGACCGCCGATGGATTGGATGGTCGCTCGGCGGCGGAAGTTCCTCCAGCGAGAGGGTTCAGTTCACACCAGACGGGTGTTCCATGCAGGCGCGAAGACACCATGGAACGAATCTCCCGCAACACCTCAGGGAGTGACTCTGAACTGCTGATCAGCTCCAGGATGTGGCTGCGCTGCTGCTCCAGCCGCGCCAGAACGCGTTCACGGGCGGCTTCTTCCTGACCTTGGCGGGTGAGAATGGCGCTTTGTGCACGCAGCCGACGATCAAGCTGCCAGACCCATAGCACCGCTACCACGATGACAAGGCTGAGCATCGTCACGATATACGCCAGCCGTTTCACTGTCCACCAGGAAGGCTCATGCAATACGACGATGTCATTCAACGAGCGCATGCGCAGGTCAAACCACATTCGGTCACGCCAGTGGTTGCCGGCATCCACGAAGCACACCCCGGTGATGCGCACACGGCTGCCGATAGCCGGGGTCCGGTAGGTTTCCACCTTCACCGATGCGTCAGAGGAACTGTGCCGCATTGTCGCTGCGAAGAGGTGTCCCTGGGTGAGAATGATGAACAAATCCACTCGGGAATCATGCACTGCTCCGACGACTTCGCCCTCCATAGCGACAAGGTTGTGGGCGTATTTTCCGGCTGATGCATCTTCCCAGCCGATGTTTCTCGGCTGCATGGGCGCTGCTTCCTCGATGGGTCGCAGTTGGCCATCGTCCAGATGGACCGTCTCCTCAGAGATTGCTGGAAAGCCAGTCACCTCAATCCCGGATCCGGCGTGCAAGGGCAGCGCCGACCGCGTGTTGACCAGCATCGATAGCCCCAGGTGTTCAATCACGGCGAGGGAACCCGGTTCAAAGTAGGTGAGTGTGCCAGTAATCCGCACCCGGTGACTCTGGTTGTTGCTGCGAAAATTGAAGATGACCTGGTCCATGGGAACGGCGGGTAGAAGCCATGGACTGCTGGCCGGACGATGCAGAAACTCCACATCGCGCGAGGAGTTCATGTCCAGCCAAATGCCTGCCATTTGCATCTTGCTGTCAAATTCTCCTCCGGCAACGCCGGTCAAGCGAACATCGGTATCGAGGAGTTCTTGAGGAGCGAGATGGCCCGGATGTGCAACAATCCCCTCCGCGGTTCCGTCCGGGATCTTCACCCGAATGCGCAGGCTGGGCGTGGGCCCGGAGTCATCGAGCGCGGCCGATAGAACATGCCCCGTGATTCGAACGTACTGACTGTCCCACCGGGAGCGAATCAGGTCCTGGAAGCGGGCTGGCTGCGGATTTGGAAGGGCACCATGCTTGAGAAAGCGAATCTGCCGGGCAACGACGATTGGCCGAAAACTGGGTTCAGTAAAGCCGCTGATCGCGATTCTGTCTCCCGGCTGCAAGCCGATATCCTGGCCAAAACGGACATAAATTCCGGCACCGTCTTCTATCACAAAGAGGTTCTTTTCGGAGGGGCGCACATAGGTGACAGTCGCCTCAAGATTCACCGGGATTTTTTGCGCAGCATCAGGATTGCTGAGAGCCTTGACTTGCGTGGTATGGGTAAGGACCGCTGGCACGGTGGCAACACTGCGAGAGCTGGTCAAAGCGCATAGCGCCGCGCAAATGAGCGCGCCCCGCAGCGGTTTGGACGAGATCAGTCGCATTGGATCGCCTCTTCTCCCTTTCGTTTGCCCGGCAATGCCGCAGGCGCGAATGCAATCTCTCCCTCTTTCATCGGCGGTGTCCACGCCAGGGATAGCAAAAACCATGCCAAATCCTTGTGCAGGCCCCTGGAACGAGTGCGTCGGGCGCGGTTGACCGCTTCGGTGCAGGCCCCCTGTATTCCGGTGATCAGGATGGCGATGCCAGCCCTCTGCGGAATCTGCTCTAATCTATCGGCGCAACCTGTCATCTTTATCAGCGGTCTCATTGGCGCTGAGAACAGCAAACAAGCGCCCGGAGTCAGTCCCATGGCACGCAGAGTCAAAGCTTCCCCATCCCCGATTGAGCATCGCGCAAAAATAGCCGAGGTCAGAACCCAAACCCTCCCCGCACGGCAGATTCGTGTTATCGGTGTGCCTCTTGACCTTGGTGCCAGCCGCCGCGGCGTGGATATGGGGCCCTCCGCCGTCCGCGTTGCGGGCCTGGAAGCGCATCTTGAGTCCCTTGGCCATCAAGTCACTGATGGCGGCAATATTCGGGTCGAAATTGCCGAAACGCAAAACGCAGGCAGCGCCAATGCGCGATTTCTGCAGCAGATAGCCGATACATGCACCCGCACCGCCGAGGCCGTCGTCAAGTCTCTTGAAGAGGGCAAAACGCCGCTGGTGCTCGGTGGCGACCACTCGCTTGCCGCCGGTACCGTCAGTGGTGTGGCTGAGTTCTATCGACGTCAGGGGCAGAAAATCGGCGTCCTCTGGATCGATGCCCACTCTGACATCAATACGCCGGCCACCTCTCCGTCGGGCAACGTCCACGGCATGCCGCTTGCAGCGCTGCTTGGCCTGGATGCGGAATCCGGGCTAGATCCCCTCAGCCAGATCTTCGGCTATGCGCCAAAAATCCTGCCAGAAAATACGGTGATTATCGGTGTCCGCGATATTGACGCTGCCGAGCGCGCCAACATCCGCCGCGCCGGGGTTGCCCACGTCTATACCATGCGCGACATCGACGAGCGGGGCATGCGCACGGTGATGGAAGAGGCCATCGCCGCCGCCAGCAAGGGTACCGCTGGATACCACGTCTCGCTCGATATGGACTGGATTGACCCGGAAGACGCTCCTGGCGTCGGCACGCCGGTGCGGGGTGGGGCAACTTATCGAGAGGCCCATCTGGCGATGGAAATCCTCGCCGATCACGGCCACCTGCTCAGCTTTGAAATCGTTGAAGTGAACCCGGTCATTGACGAGCGCAACCGAACGGCGGAGTTAGCTGTGGAGCTTGCGTGCTCTGCTTTTGGGAAGAAGATTCTTTAGCCGTTTTGGGTGTCTGCCCGATTGCAGGAAAGCAAGGCGCGAACCCTCTGTGCAAACGAGGGGAAGGATTCTGCGAACTACAATCAAACAGACATGGCAAAGAAACTGCGCGTAGGCATCCTCTTTGGCGGCCGCAGCGGGGAGCATGAAGTTTCGCTCCTCTCGGCTGCCTCCATTCTTAAAGCGATCGACAAGAAGAAGTTTGAAGTCGTCCCCATCGGCATCTCGAAGACCGGTCAGTGGCTTACCGGTGGCGGTGCCCAGGCCCTGCTCAGGGGCAGCCCCGCAGCAGCACCGACGCTGCTCAGCCCGGCCTTGCCCAATGCGGGCCCGGAAATCGCGGCCGACGCCGTCACAGCCCTCATTCCCGATGCCAGAGTTCTCGGCGAAGCCGGGAGCCCGGACGGCAAGTCCCTCGACGTGGTTTTTCCTGTTCTCCACGGCACATTTGGCGAGGACGGGACGATCCAGGGCCTTTTTGAACTCGCCAACACGGCCTACGTCGGTTCCGGTGTGCTCGGCTCTGCGGCGGGCATGGACAAGGACGTGATGAAGCGGCTGTTTGCCCAGGCGCGGCTGCCCATCGTCAAGCACGTGACCATTCTGCGCACGGCGTGGGAGGCAAACCCGCGCAAGACCGTCACCGCAATTGAAGCCGCGCTCAAGTACCCATTCTTCGTGAAGCCTGCAAACCTGGGCTCTTCGGTCGGAATCAGCAAGGTGCACGACCGCAAGGAACTTGGCCCGGCGCTGACGCTTGCCGCCCGGTTTGACCGTAAGATCGTCATCGAAGAGGGCGTCACAGGCGGTAGCGGTAAATCACGCGCGAGCAAGTCTGGTAGTACCGGAAAGGCCCGCGAACTGGAGGTCGCAGTCCTCGGCAACGACGCGCCCAAGACCAGCGTGGTTGGCGAGATCGTTCCTGGGAAAGAGTTCTACGACTACGAGGCGAAGTACCTGAGCGACGCCTCGGTGCCGATCATCCCAGCCAAGCTCACCGCTGCCGAGTCAAAGCAGATCCGCGCCATGGCCATTGAAGCTTTCAGGGCCTGCGACCTCGCTGGCCTGGCCCGCGTTGATTTCCTCATGGAGCCGGACGGGAAGCGCAGGATCTACCTGAACGAAGTCAACACCCTGCCTGGTTTCACCTCGATCAGCATGTATCCCAAGCTCTGGGAGGCGACCGGCCTCGAATATTCTGACCTGATTACGCGGCTGATTGAACTGGCCCTCGAACGCCACCAGGAGCGGAGCCGCACCAGCTTCACCTTTGACGATCTTCCCGCGAGCGGTGCGTGATCATGCTGCTCCGGGAACATTTTCCTGGCCGGTGTAGTCTCTACTAGTAGCGACTTCGAGTAGCGACACGTCTGCTCAACTCGAACGCCCGAGGAAAAACGCACGATGACCCTGATGGATGCACCCAGGTTTGATTCTGCTGGCTCACGCCGCCGGACCCAGTTGATTGCAGGCGTGGCTACCGGGCTTTTTGTGCTTCTGCTTGCCGGCTGGCTGGTCGCTGGCCGCCCCATTGATTTTCCATGGACCTGGCCAACCTACTGGAGCGGGGAACGCACGGCTGAGCATTTTCTGAAAGCGGTCGAGAGCAACGACCTGCCCAGCGCCTACGGTATCTGGCAAAACGACCCGGAGTGGAAGCAGCACCAGGAAAGGTACGCTTCCTATCCTTTTGCGCGCTTCTCAGAGGATTGGGGCCCCAACAGCGCCGCCAACGACTATGGCACCATTGCCAGCCACCAGTTCGTCGTGAAAAAAGTTTCCGGCAGCATGCTCATCGTCGGTGCCATGATCAATGGCCGCAAGAGCAAGCCGCTTTTTCTGGCCTATGACAAGCACGACCACAAGCTGGATTTCTCCCCGTTTGAGCTGCGCCTCAATCAATAGCTCTACTCGGCGGCCTGTAACTCCATAGCCGCCAGCTCTGCGAGGGTCTTCTCCAGGCTCGCCTGATCTTCGACGTTCAGGCACTTGAGCCCGCGGTCGATTTGGCGCAGCAGCCCGGAGAGTACTTTGCCCGGACCGACTTCGAGGAAAACCTCAGCCCCTGCACCGACCAGCCCCTGCACGCAATCCACCCAGCGGACCGTGCCTGTGACCTGCTCAATCAGCGCCTGCTGTGCAGCGACTGCGTTTTTCAAAATGGTACCGGAGACGTTAGCTGCTACCGGGAACTGGGGTTCTCCGAGGGTCAATCCGCCCAGCACTCGCGCCACCTCGTCCTGCGCGGGTTGCATCAGGGCGCAATGGAAGGGTGCGCTTACCGGGAGCATCACCACTTTCCTCGCGCCGCGGGCCTTGACTAGCTCCGCAGCCTTTTCTACCGCTGCTTTGGCGCCTGAAATCACTGTCTGATCCGGGGAATTGAAGTTAGCTGCCGCCACCACCTGCCCGGTCACTGCTGCGGCTTCAAGGCAGGCCTCGGCGATGGAATCTGCCGCCAGGGCCAGAACTGCCGCCATGGCTCCCTCGCCGGCAGGCACGGCCCGCTGCATCGCGCGGCCACGGGATTTGACGGCACGCACTGCATCGGCGAAGCTCAACGTACCCGCAGCCACGTGGGCAGACCATTCGCCCAGTGAATGTCCGGCCGCCAGCGTCGGCGTCATGCCATGCTCGGCCAGCACGCGCCACGCAGCCACGCTCACGGTCAGAATCGCCGGCTGCGTGTTCTCTGTCAGCCGCAGTTCGTCTTCTGGGCCGTCGAGAAAGACGCGGCTCAGCGGGAAGCCAAGAGCCTCGTCGGCCTCAGCAAACGTGGCCGCTGCTACAGGGTAGATTTCAGCGAGAGAGCGTCCCATGCCCACGGTTTGCGAACCCTGGCCGGGAAAGAGGAAGGCAATCTTTTTTGTCGTCATATCAGAACTGAATTTTAGCGGAATCCACTGAACGAGGGCACGTGGCTCTGGGGCGTGAACCTTAATTCCAGCGCGAGCGGTCGTTGTGCTTTACGTCGTCTTCGTCGATCATCCGCCCCTGGCCGTCAAAGCGGACGGTGCGGCCCTGCTTCTTCATGTAGACCTGGAACTTGCTCGCTGCCCGGCGCCGCTTCCAGCGGTAGTAGCGATTGCGCATTCCGTAGAGGCTCTCGCTGAGTTGCACGCCAAAGCCCCGCCGAGGCGCATACCGTATATACAACACCGCTGCGAGGGCCCCGCCCAGTTGCGCAAAGGCGTACATGCGCTGCTCCCCAAATGTCTGCGCCAGCGCCACCAGCACATAAATTGCAGCCAGGTACCTGGCCTTGATACCGACCAGAAACATCAGCCGGAACTCGATGTCTCCATGCAGCAGGCCAATGACGGCCATCATCCCAAAAATGCCGCCTGTGCAGCCTGTGATTGACACCAGAGGCGGCGGAAAGCCAAGCCGCAAGCCCACCACAAAGATGACAACAGCCGCTACAGCCGATCCCAGTACCGATGTTGCATAGAGCCCCTGCACCCAGTTCCCGCTGTGCATCTGCTCCAGAAAGCCGGCAAGAAACCACAGCCCCAGCAATTGCAGCAGCGTGCTGACCAGCGTGAGATGTACGAGGCTGTAGGTGAAGGGTTGCCAGAGTTGCCCTACCATCAGGTTCGGCGGATACAACCCGAAGTGGGCCATCACCCACCCCGGTTCCACCAGCCGCGCCGACGTCACCAGCAGCAGCACAAAATAAGCGCCCAGATTCCACAGAATCAGCCGCCGGGTTGCCCCGCTGAAATCAGGAAACGCGAATTGCATGGAACCGAACTGAGCCATAGCCGTCTCTCTGAGCCTACATCGTTTGCATCGGCCATGTCATGCAGTGCATGAGTTGACGACATCGCTTACGGTACCGCCACCAGCCCGCGATGGCCTGCCGCATCTACCGCCCGTACGCCAAAAAACACGTTGTCCTTTGAAACCGGAAGTGTCACAGCCGTTTCTTTCACCTCAAAGGCATACTGCCAGTCGGCGGCAGTCGTTTCTCGCCACAGTACCTCATAGTGCGTACTTGCCGAAGCACCTGCCGCCTCGCCTTTCGGGGCCTGCCAGCGCAGTGTCGTCCCGTTCTCCAGCTTGTCCGTCACAATCGTCACATCTGCCGGGGTTCCCGGCGACGCTGCCAACGTGGCCAGCGTCGCGGCGTTCAGACGGGCTACCTGTGCCACGTAGCCAAAGTCGACGAACTGCAACAGATCTCCAAACTGGACACCATCCTCGATTCGAACATCCTGATGCTGATGGTTGAAGTCTTCCCGCCATTCGGTCAGTCGAACTCCGGCAAAGCCCTCGCGATTAAAGCTGGTGTGGTCGCCACCGCGCAGGTAGCGGTCTGGCCGCGAAACCAGAAAGGGCATAAACCGAGCGGAACTCAAGTAAGTACGCGCTGCATCTGCAACGGCCCGCGCCACCTGCCGGCTGGGCGCGTCATCGGCCAGCCCCATGGCACGAATCCGCCGCGCTTGGTCCGCTGAAGCGCCTGCTGGAATCCCCTCAGAGAAGACGCGCACCCGGTCTTTGAGTTGCAGCGTGTCGCCAGGCGTCGTGTTCCCGCCCACGATATCGTTGTTCAAGACTGCTTCCAGTTGTCGGCCCTCGGTCCGGGCCAGATGCGCCAGATGGGCCGAGCCGTTCAGCCCCTGCTCCTCACCCGCCACTGCCGCAAACACCACCGTCCCTCGCAGATTCAGCTTGCTTGCCATCTTGCTTAGCACCCGCGCACATTCGAGCGATACCGCCACGCCGGAAGCGTCATCATTGGCCCCCGGTGCAGCCGCCCGGGTATTCATCGTGTCTGAATTGCGCGAATCATAGTGCCCCGTCACGAGGTACATCCGCTGAGCCGCGACCGAGTCATTGCCGCGCAATATCGCGTACACATTGGTGATCGTCGTCGGCTGGGGAATCCGGTCCGCCACGGGTTCTGTGAAGGTGTCTCGCTTGATCTCCAGGCACCCACCACACTCCTTTGACATTGCCTCAAACTGCGCATAGATCCAATCCGCCGCTGCCGTTACGCCCGTCCCGGCGGGCAAGTTTACCTCCATGCTTGAGAGGGTGCTGCGGTTGCCAAAACCAACCAGCTTCTCAATCGTCTGACGTATGTGTGCCTCTGAAACCTCGGCTAATGCCTCGGCAATCGCCGGATCAGGGGGAGCTGTTTGCACCTGCTTTGCGGCCATCTGGTAATCCGCCGTCGCGCTGCCCGGTGGTGCCTGCGCAACTGTCACAGCAGTTCCAGTGTTCAAGAGAATAAGCAGGCCGCAGCAGGCAAGCGGAAACGAAGCTCTAAGAGCGAAAGCGATTCGAAAAATTCGAGGTGATTGCATGCATTTTTCTCCTGGCAGCACCTGTTTCAGCCTGTTTCAAGGGCACAAGCCCTTGACCTCGATGGCCGTTCTCCCTAAAACTAGGCGAGTCGCACCGCGCGATTCTGTCATCATAAGGCCTGAGTGGTGCAGTTGAAGGAGGATGAGCAATGCCGAATTGCCCGGAGTGCGAGAACCCGCTTGATTTTGAAGTGGATGAGGTAGACGAAGGCGACATCATCGCCTGTGACGAGTGCGGTACCGAGTTTGAAGTCGTAGGCACAGAGCCTCTCGAACTCGCGAACGTAGACGGTGACGAACTCGACGAAGACGACGACGAGTTTCTTGACGAGGAAGAGGAAGAAGATTGAAGCAACTCACACGCAAATCAAGCCCCGGAAGATCGCTCTACGGCAACGCGCGCCTGCTCGCAGCGTGCATGATGGGCGCTGCGGTTCTGGGTCTCATTCCGACAGGCACCTTGAACTCTACCCAGGCTGCCGGGCGTGCGAGCCTGGGTCCGCTCGTGGCTGAGGGCCAGAACTTCAGCCAGCGCACGATTCAGGGCAAAGTCCTGAACGACACTGAGACACCTGTCGGCGGGGCCACCATCTTCCTCAAAAACCTGAAGACCCGAAGCGTGAAAAGCTTTACCAGCACGCCCGACGGAGCCTTCCGCTTCGCCCAGGTCGGCATGATCGACGATTACGAGGTTTGGGCCGAACAAGGTAAATCCAAGAGCCCCGTGAAGACGGTCAGCTCCTTTGATTCGCGCAAGATCGTGGAGTTTGACCTCAAGATGAAGTAAGACTCAGGCAACGTGCCTGCTCCCCTCCGGTTGCCCAGCCAGCCGGAGTCCTGCGAATTTTCCGGGCGCGGCCGGCTTTTACTCTCGGGTTCTTTTCTGCACAGACTTCAACGTTCTCGCAGCTCATACTGCGTGATGATCGCGTCCGCGCCACGCCTTTCGCCGGCGTTCACCAAGACGAACCAATCCCCATTTCCAAGCCGGAAAGCATCCATCTCCGGCCCCAGGAGTCTTCTATGGCAGTCATGTTGCAGGCATTTTACTGGGACGCCCCCACGATCGAGAATCAAGAAGGAAACTGGTGGAACGTGATCGCCGACCGTATCGAAACCATTGCCGCTTCGGGCTTCGATGCGCTGTGGCTGCCACCAGTCAATAAAGGTGCCGACCATCGCTCGATGGGCTACGATCCCTACGACTACTTTGATCTCGGCGATTTTGACCAGAAAGGCGGCGTGAAAACCCTCTATGGCAATCGGGCAGAGCTCGAAGCGCTGATCGCCAAGGCACACAAGAGCAAGCTTACCCTCTATGCCGACGTGGTGATCAACCACAACTCCGGCGCTGACGAGGAAGAGACGAATCCGCTCGACGGGCAGAAGCGCTGGACCAAATTCAAACCCGCCAGCGGTCGCTTTCCCCGCGACTGGAACTGCTTCCACCCCTGCCGGTATGAGCAAGACATGATCGAAGGTGAAAACTTCGGCGGCTTTCCTCACCTTTGCCATCGCAATCCGGATGTCTACAAGGCCATGTTCGACTACGCCCGCATGCTCATTGAGGAGCTGGACTTTGATGGCTTCCGCTTTGACTACGTCAAGGGCTACGGCGCGTGGATGATTAGCATGCTCGCCAAATACCGCTATGTCAAAGATGGCAAGGAATTTACTCCTTACGTCGTGGCTGAACTCTGGTCAGGCCCCGATGACATCGAGCAATGGATTGACCGTGTCAACGGTATGACCGACAATCAGATTACCGCTTTTGACTTTCCCCTCCGCTACAAGCTCAAAGACGTCTGTGACACTCTTAACTACGACCTGCGCAACCTCACCGATGACGGCGCGGTCGTGATGAAGCGGCCCTTGCATGCGGCTACCTTCGTGGATAACCACGACATGGGCGACAACGCAATCGTGAACGACAAGATGCTGGCCTACTCGTTTATCATGGTGCATGAGGGCTACCCCTGCGTCTTCTGGCACGACTACTACAACAACCGGCTTGACCGCCCCGGAACGCCCAACGGCATAGACGCTCTCATCAAGGTTCACCACGAGAACGCAGGCGGTGACTCGCAGATTCTCCATGCCGATCCCGACCTCTATGTCATGCAGCGCGTCGGCTACAAGTCAGAGTCAATTGACCAGCCCGGCCTCATTTACGTTTTGAATAACCTTGGCGACAGATGGAGCGGCACCGCGGTGAAAACTCGCTGGCCCAACCAGAAATTCCGTCCCGCCGCCTGGGACGGCCACGATCAGGCACCTCCCAACGAACGCACCACCGACGCCGATGGCAATGCAGAATTCCCGGCGCCTCCGCGAGGCTTTGCCATCTACGTGCCGGTCTTTGAGTAGCTCGGAGATCTGCATGGCAAACAACCAATGGTGGCTGACCATGGCTTGACGAGTCCTTTTTCCCGCCGCATACTTTCGCTTGAGATTCCGAGGCTCAGTTCCTCCGCGAATCAAGAAAGCAGGGCCTGCCATGAACCTGAAAACAATGGGGATATTCAGCGGTGCAATCCTTCTTCTCGCTCTGGCTTGTCCAACCTTTGCCCAGGCCCCTACACCCAGCCCCGCCGCATCAGCACCATTTCCTCCCTCCGCTACCCTCGCCGGGACCAGATGCGGCGCCGGCTCGCCCGACTCACCTGCGTGCCCAGCCCCCTACCCCATGCTCGCCAAAGGGCACCCGGTTGACTGGTGGTTTGTCTTTAAATTCAATGCATCCACTTTCCCAGGCTGTAGCGCCGGCGCTACCCGCGCCTGCCCCTTTGGCGGCGACCCGTTTGCCTACAAAGCGTTTGGTCAGCAATTCGCCTACGCCAGTAGTGAAGCGCCCACGCTCCAGCAGGGAGCGGGCTGCGTGGGTGTCACGGGGGCAGGCCCGGCTGCTCCCGTCAGTGCCCCCGCTCCCGCTCCCGCGACTGATCCCGTCGGGGCGACCTTTGACCAGGTCTACAACGGCGCCTTTCACTACGTAGTCTGGAACGATCAGTTTTACCAGGACCCGCCCATCAAAACATGCTCGGGAAACGGCTGCGACGAGCCCTGGGGCCACTCCAAAGGCATGGTCGCCTGGAACGATGCGGGCGAAGGGATGGTGATGCAGGTTTCGACTCCTTCGTGGCCAGCCTCCGGCAGCGCCCGGTTCCCGCGCAAGACAGAGGGCAACACCCTGGGCTGTCTGAAAAAGGACGACAACATCGAGGTTAGCCAGCATTTTTTTGCCCTGCGTCTCTCCAAAGCTGATCTGATGCAGGTGCTTGCTGCCCTGGGCAACTCCAGCGTCGTCACGGACGCTGCAAATTCGCAGGTGGTCAGCAATGGCGGCCCACCCGAGGTGCAGCAATTGGTTGCCAAACTCGGCGAGAAATCTGCCAGCTCTTCGCTCATCACCACTGTGCTCTCGAGCGGCGTCGAACTCATCTCCAAGCCGTCGCAACTCCCGGTCCCACCGTGGCAGATGGTCTCCGCTGTACTCGGTGGCGTTTCACTGCGGGTGGCCAGCTGGTGGGATAGCCCGCAGATCTACTCGACCGACGCCACGACCGCCATCGCCTGCTGGAGTCCGTCGCTGGCTTCGTTGCCCAAGCCTGGCCCGGTAGAAATAGCACTCACCGGCCAGTGGGCAGGCAAATCGATTGGCCTTAGCGGTGGCTCAGGTCCTAGTTTCAATCACGCCAAGCTGGGCGTCTCCACATCTGGTACCACGCATTACGCAATTTTTGGTGATATGAACCAACAAGGTGCCATCGCCGGCCCCAAGTGTGATCGGAGCCAGAACGGCCGAGGAGGCATGTTTTTTGTGGTGGTGCAGCCGCAACTGGCGGACAGCATCGCCAGCCTGATTACCGGCACCTCGGCGCCCACCGAGGCTCCAATGAAGTGACAGTGCCAGCGGCCTACTGCGGTGTCACTGTGGTTGATGTTTTTTCAAAAGGATTCCACGCGTTGTCCATCTGGATGCGGGCAACGCCGTAACCCAGCACGGCGAGGCTGAGCACCACTCCGATCAAGCGCCGCATCGGGGTGACAACGATCTGCTTTTTCTCGCTCGTCGCCGTCTTGCCATGTGCCGATTCGGTTGTCACAGAAAATGTCCTGGCGCGCAGAACTGCAATCAATCCAAACAACCCGACAATCAGAAAAATCCACCCGGTCTTGATATCCACGGAGTTCCTCGTCCCATTTCGTTTTAGTCGCTTGTTTTGCCAATCTGCAGTTGTGAAGCCATGCTAAGCCATCACGGGCAGCTCTGCCGAAAGAATATTCATCGGGGTCAGCCCGCGCTGGCGCAGGGTACGCAGGGCCAGGGAATCAAAGCGCTTGGCCAACCGCTGTCCATGATGGTCGGCTACCAGGGTGCAGTGGTACCAGCTCGGAGCTGCTACCCCCAGCGCCCGCAGCAGCAGGATCTGTCGCGCCGTCGACTTGAGCAGGTCGGCCCCGCGCACCACTTCGGTGATGGCCATGGCCGCGTCGTCCACCGCGCAGGCGAGCTGGTAGCTGGGCACGTTGTCCCGCCGCCACACCAGAAAATCTCCAAAATCAACCCCGGCCACAAACCGCTGCGGCCCCAGGTGCTGGTCGTAAAACTCCACCGCTACTCCGTCATTGACGCGAAAACGCCAGTTCGCCGCCTCTGGCCCGTAGCGGCTCGCCGTCGGCCCCGGCAACTGCGAGGTTTCCACCGCCATGTGGCGGCAGGTTCCCGGATAGATCGGCTCATCGTCGAGAATGGGTGCGCCCTCATGGGGAGCAGAAGCTGCTGAAGCTAGTTCCCGCCGCGTGCACCGGCAGGGGTACAGGTAGCCGCGCCGCAGCAGTTTGCGCCAGGCAATCTCGTAAAAGCTCTGTCGTTTGCTCTGGAAATAGGGTCCAAATGGGCCGCCCATCCCCGATTTGTCGAAACCAGCCCCGCCGCTTTGTCCAGCTCTTCCCAGTCCAGTTGCTCCGGGACCCTCCTGCCAGCGAATTCCAAGCCAGCGCAGGTCTTCAATTGCCGCATCCGTATATTCGTTGCGGCAGCGCTCCGGGTCCAGGTCGTCCATGCGCATCACCAGCGTGCCGACCGCCTGCCGGGCGCGTGTGTATGCGGTCCAAAAGGTGCGCGCGTGGCCCACATGCAGCAGACCGGTTGGCGAGGGCGCAAGGCGCCCCCGGTACGCCACATCTCGCTTGCCCGTGTTGTCTGCCGTCAACAGCAATCGGTCGGTTGCCACCTCATGAGTCTACGCAGACAGTCGAACGCGCGGCTATGGGCAACTTGATTACCCATAGCTGCGCGATAGGCGTTTGCCTGATTCAGGTGTCGCTACTGCTCCGACTTTGGCTCGTCTGGCTTGCTTTCGGCAGGTTTGCTGTCGGGATTTGCGTCAGGCTTCTGTTTGTCGGCATCCGAGTCAGAGTCTGGACCATGCCCATGGTGCCGCTCATGTCGCTCCCGCATTTCCCGGGTCAATTGGTCGGGATTGATCGAGATTTGCACCAGGTTCAGTTCATGTCCTGCGAGGTCCACCACCAGCATGCCCAGCCGGCTGCCCTCAGGATGGACGTAGATCAGGCTCTGCTCATCCCCGTCGCGGCTGGTCTCGCGCACAATTCGCTGCCAGCCCTGCCCCACATGTGCCTGCACCAGCGCATTCAGCTCTTCGCCGTTGACCGGCTCCTTTTCAGCCCCATGTACATCGTCAAACTCGACCAGATGCAGGTTATGCACCCCGCCATGGGTCGCAATTCCAGCCAACCCGCTGATCAGCCCGAGGAAAGGAATCCGCGTGGCGTGCGCGTGATACCGCGATTCAATGCCGTGCACCACGGCATCAAAGCCCTCTTCATTGCCACCGGCAGCAAGTAGAAACGCAGGCGTCATGATGGCTGCAATCCCTACCGGAATCCACAACGCCTTCCATCGGCTTTGCATCATTTGGTCACCTCCTTCTGTGCCTTCTTCACTACGTCTTTAGGAATGCCAAAATTGCCACCCAGCTTGCTCAGGCTGTGAATGTCGATCGGGCCGAGAATCAGCACCAGCGAAAGCTCTTTGGGCTCGGCGTCTAGCACAAACAGACCCTGCATCTGGCCATTGACAAGCTTCACGTACACATCGGTCCCCTGCGCGATTCCCTTGGTCCGCTCGCGTACCATCGCCGACCAGTCGGAACTCTCAAAGTACTTCCGCAGCCCCTCCAGTTCTTCGGCAGAGTAGGAGTGCTCCTTGTCAAAGTCGTATTCCCGCACATAGACGCCCTTGAGGTTTTGAATCATGGCAATGGCCGCCTGCGCATCCTTGTCACCCTTGTCACCACCATCCTTACCGTCCATGAACTTGGCCGCAAACTCCAGCATGGTGCGGTCCAGCGTCACTTCGGTTACATGGCTGGCCCGGGCTGCCAGGTCTTTTTCAATCGGCGAAGGAGCGGGCAGTTGATCCTGTGCCTGCGCTACACTGCCCATTACCGCCACCATTCCCAACGCCAGCACGCTGGCACCCACTCGATTGCGCTTCATCTTGTCCTGCTCTTTCTCCCCTTTGGGGAAATCTGATTTGTTGTTTCCCTGCGAATTGTCGAATATCGAAACTCTCTCCGGCTTACCGGCTATCATCCGCCAGCCGCGCATTCACACGGTCCAGCGTCCGCGTGGTAATTCGCATTGCAGTCAGCACCTGCTCCCGTGCCTCTTCACCCCGGCGCAGCTCGACAACCTGCTTCTGGTGCCGCTCATACACCGCAAATCCCCCAAATAGCACGGCCAGCAGTGCCGAAGCAGCAATCCGCTGCAGCATCCAGCCGCGGCCGGCCATGTCTCGGTGCTCCGAAAACCGCCTCCTTACCAGCCATCCCTGCCGCTTCCGTTGCCGCACCGCCTCGGTCAACACCCACTGCTTCAACCCGGCGGGAGCCGTCTTCCGCTCGATTGCGGCGCGCACCTTCTGCTCGAACTCTGCAATTTCCTGCTCGTTCCAATTCTGCTGGTTCTGATTCTCAGGCTCCACGCACGTACTCCCTTAATCTCTGCCCCGCGCCCGACTTTTCAAGCACCATCGTTCGCAGCCGCTGCAACCCGCGCTGCAGGTGGCTCTTTACGGTGGCTACTGGTGCTTCGAGCGTCGCTGCAATCTCCTCTGGGGTCAGATCCTCCTGGTAGCGCAGCACCAGCGCCGCGCGCTGCGCCTCCGGCAAACCGGCCAGCAGTGCTTCGATCCGCGCCGCTAACGCCAGATCAACATTGATCTCAACCAACCCATGCCGTTCTTCGAGCTCAACCCAGACATCCCGGCCCAGCGTCGGCGCATGCACCCTTCGTCGCCGGAGCGCGTCTGCGGCCCGATGCAGGGTCACCCGCCGGAGCCAGTGGCAAACATGCGCCGCAGACCCCAGCTTCGGCAGGTTCCGGTCCAGCTCCAGAAACACATCTTGCGCCAGTTCCTCTGCCAATCCAGCATCCCCCGTCATCCGCAGCGCAATTGAATACACCATCGACTGGTGCTCCTCCACAAGCGCTTCCAGCCTGCGTTCTTCCAACTCCGCTCCGTTCCACCGCTCACGCATGCGCTTCTACTCTCTTATCCGCAGCCCACCGGTCTGCAGGATGCAGTGCGATACGTTTTATTTGGAAGGGATGTTCAGACAGATCAGAAAACCCTAAAACATATCTGGAATCGACGAAAACGCGATCCGTGTTGGCGCAGCCTTCAGCGCTGTCAGCATCGTCGCTGGAGCCAGGGTCGCCAGGCCGTACTTGTGATTGAGTGCGTCCATCGTCTGCGCCAGGCGGCTCCGCTCTGCGCCGCCATCATGCGCGTCAAACAGGCTCAACGAATGCAGCGCGTCTGGCACCAGCGCGGTCAGCGCCACTGACACAAAAAACGGCTGCTCGTACTTCGGCCCCTGCGGGCGGCCCTCCCACAGCTTTTTGAGTGCTGCGATCAAAGTGGGATTGTCCTGGCACTCGGTCAGCTTCAATTCGCTCGTCCAGCTATCGGCCCGGCTGGGACCAAAGGCTGACGGAGCCCGCACCGGCCCGTTACCAACAAAGCTCAACGCCAGGCTGATCCGCCCCGCCCACAGCTTTTCGTCGCGCATCCGCATGGCCGCTTTGTGCAGCAACTTGTGCGCTACCGCCCAGGCTGAATCAATGTTGCGCAGCTCGGGCCCGAGCACATGCTGGTGGCTCAGTGACTTGCTGTGCTCGTTGTCGCCCATATCAAAGTCTTCGCCGCGGAGCCAATGCCATAGTCGCTCGCCCCACACTGAACCCCAGAGTTCGCCGGTCTCTTCCCGGGTCCGTTCTCGGCTTGCCAGGGTCATCAGGTCGGCCATCGTCCGCACGCCGCGTTCGTTCAGCCGCTTTTCTGTTTGCACGCCAATTCCTGGCAGGTCGCGCAAGGTCAGCCCCAGCAGCGCCTCCCGCAAAATATCTGGTGTCAGGGCCACCAGTCCGTCCGGCTTTTCCATGTCGCTGGCAATTTTGGCCAGGTAACGATTGGTGGCCAGACCCACCGAGCAGCGCAGCGTGCTTCCCACCTGCGACCGAACAGCTTCCTTCACCTGCCGGCCCAGCTTCATTGCGGCCAGCAGCGGCCGTTCGCGGCCCATCAGCCGACACGCCATTTCGTCAATTGAAAGCACCGCCGTCACCGGCAGGCAGCTCTCCACTGCGGCCACGATCCGGTGGTGATACTGCACATAGAGCTCGTGGCGCGCCTCGACAAAGATGATTCCAGGGCACATCTGCCGTGCTTCGCGGACCATGGTCCCAGTCTTCACACCAAAGGCTTTAGCCTCGTAGCTGGCGGCCAGGCACACCGTGGTCTCTGCCTCCAGCGGCACCACACCGACTGGGCGATTGCGCAGCTCTGGCCGCGCCTCCTGCTCCACAGAGGCAAAGTAGGAATTCAGGTCCAGAAACAGCCAATTGACCTCAGGCGAGGCCGGGGCCGACGGTGCAGTCGAAATGGGTGGCGGCGACGCTGGAGCGTCTGTTGAGATGGCCATGGGAGATTCTCCCGGTGTCTCTAGTTTCGCCTTATTTTCGCTTTGAGGCAACTACAACTTTCGTGTTGACATCCAACTATTCAGTGAGTGAACCAGATGCTACACTTGACGCCAAGACGATTTAGTGAAACTTTTTCCTTGGACTGGAGCTACGGTCGAGCGTCCCCGGAAATTGTTCACCAGGCCCGGGTTCAGGACTCGGTTCAAGACTCGGTTCAAGACTCTCTCAACGAATTCGCTCGACGGATTCGCTCAATAAGGTCAAATAGCCATGCATACGCTTGCTCATAGCCTATTTTCCTCAGGAACCCTGCTCGCGGTGCTCATCACCGCAGGTGTGGGCGTATTGATCTTCTGCTGCCTCAGTTGCTCTACCTGTGGCTGCAAGGAAAAAGACGAAATATTCCGCCGTAAATCAGCGTGATCGTCGGTCGGTAGCGATGCCAGTTCGCCTTATGATTCGGTTGGATTTAACACCTGAAAATGTTCTTTTCGAGCGGCTTCACGCAAACGTGGGTCTGCGCTCACAAAGGTGATTTCCATCCCCTGGAACATTTCGCGAGCGACGACCGCCGCTGCCAGTTGCAATGCCTCAGGCGAACGGAGCTCATGGCGGTCCAGCAGTTGGCGTGCCGCCTCGAGCACGGCCGGGTTGAGCGGTTGCTGCACCATCCGGGCTGCTTCCACCCGCAGGATACTGCGCGCCGCTTCCCCGTCGGCCGCCGAAATGCCTCCATCCCGCTCGCGCCGTTTCAGGGCCGCGTAGACCTCCAGCGGAGTACCGGCAGAGATGAGCTTGCGATTGTCTTCTGTGGCTTCCATGAGGCGGATAATCGCATCAGTTCCGGCCTCCTGCACAAATAACTTCACAAAGGCGGTGGCATCGAGGAAGTAGCAGCTCACTGGTTCCCCCGGTCATCGTCCATGGAGGCTGAAAGCGATTCGCCACAGACAGAAACCGGGCGGAAGCGCTGCGCCTCTTCGGGAACGCCAGCCTCGGCACGATTGAGCCGGATTGTCGTGGTTGGATAGGCGGGCGTCTTGGGATTGGGGATCTTGCTGGTTAGCACCACTCCGCGCAGAATCGCCTCTGCCAGCACCATTTGCCGGGACTCTGGGTTCTGATTCCAGGTGAAGGACTTCCGGGGCAGAAACGAGTCGCGAAACCACTTCAGCGCAATGAATGCGTGGCCACCGCGCTCGGCCTCGGCCAGGGTCGCGCACAATTCCCGGATGCGGTCATCGATATCTGCCGGCAAACCGCCGTTGACTTCCTCTACGTTCCCATCCTCTGTGGATGGAACGACAGGACGGAATACGGCACGCGGACGGGCTGCCGGGGTCGAGTCGAAGTCCTCGTCCTCATCCTCTCCACTTTCGTCGATCCGCTCAAAGTAGATGCGGATTTCGTCCTCTTCCGGCGTCCAGTTCGTCGCGTTGGCATTGCGACGTTTGCTGCGGCCATTCTCGCCGCAAAGCTCCACAATCGCCTGATACCCCGGAGGCGCGAGAAATCTCAAGGCGCGAACCAGGCCAGGATCATGGGAATGCGCAAGCTCTCCGAGAGCTTCTTCGATCATCTCTTCCGCGTCGGGAATGGTGAGGTCTTCAATTTCTACGTGCATAGGGGCGTTCTGTACTGCTTTCATCTTTCTCTCCATATGTCCATCTCTCGACCCACTTCAGTGCTTCAAAAAGTCAGGAGCGAGACTGTTCGAAATAAGAGTCATTTCCCGCCTTGAATCAAGCCAATCGTAGGCTTTCTCATCCTCTACACAGCGTTGTTGCTGTTGGTCACTTGTTGCGATTCCATTCTTCTATCAACCGGAACGAAGGGACAACCGGAACAAATCAGAACAACCCGAACCGCCAGCATTGTCGATCGCACTTACGATAGAAATTCTGTCGCAGATCGGGGTATTGAGGCATGATCCGCAAAGGCGATTGAACTGCCCGTGCCACCAGGAACTTCTATATTGCTTACCGCTCGCAGAAAGTCGCTCTGGAATATTCGGTTGAGATTGCGCTCACTGACCCAAGTGACCCGCGCGACTCTATTCTGTATTAGAAAATCAATGCCGGTTGCTCAAACGAGCCGGGGAACCGACACTTTTATCTTACTTCGAACCCTCGCTTGTGCAACTTGTCAGTAGGAGAACCTTTTCGAATGAGCCTCTAATCGAACAAAAGTCCTCGAGGTTTTTGATGCTACAGAATTGCTTTATGATTCCCGGTTCAATGCAGTTTGTCTCTCATTCAAAGGCAATCATCCGATTATTGCGGCGTTGGTGAGGATTGCGACTGCCCAAGCAACGCACGATCGCCCCTGCGCATCACTACAATAGTGCTATGCGCAGTTCTCTCAGTACAGGAACGATGACTCAGAAACTTCGAGCAGGGCTCTTTGCGCTAGTCGTTTTCCTGCCGATACTGTTCGGTGCCGGGGTATCACTCTTTGCTGATGCCCCGGCATTTGACCTTGCCGGGCCTAAAGTCGATGTCCATGTGCAGCGCCAGGGCAAGACCCTTTCAATCGCCGAGGTGCCCAACCTGCTACCCGGCGACCGCCTCTGGATTCACCCTGATCTGCCCGAAAGCCAGTCCACCCACTACATTCTGATCGTTGCCTTTTTGCGGGGCGCGACCAACCCGCCGCCGCCGGAATGGTTTACACGGGTGGAGACGTGGACCCGCGTGGTCCGCGAAGAGGGAGTTTTCGTCACTGTTCCGACGGAGGCGCAACAGGCTCTGCTTTTTCTTGCGCCCGAGACGGGCGGAGACTTCAGCACGCTGCGCTCGGCGGTTCGCGGACGCCCTGGCGCTTTTGTCCGCGCGACTCAGGACTTGCAACAGGCGAGCTGGGATCGGCTCCGCCTGGACGGTTTTCTGGCTGAAGTGAAGATCGCCTCGAATGGAGACCCCAAGCTGCTCAAGGAGCGCACCGCCCTCGCCGCTCGCAGCCTCGGCATCCGCGTCGAGCAGGAGTGCTTTGACAAGCCTACCGAGCAGCAGGCACCCTGCCTTGTGCAGCACACCGACGGCCTGGTGCTTGACGACGCGAACGCCCAGTCGCTGGTGACACAGATTGCCAACGGCTCAACTGCTGACCTGATGAACCAGCTCAGCTACTCGACCCTCGGTGGCGCGGGCCAGTTCAGCCCCTATGTGGGCGCGGTGGTTGATCTTGCGCGTATTCTCAGCACTTTTCATACCGCCCATTACCAGTACATTCCAGCGCTCGCGCTCCCTCAGAAAGACCAGCGCGACACCCTCAACCTGCGCCTCAATGTGCCGCCGTCTTTTCGCGATCCCAAATCGGTGATCGTCGTCGCCCTGCCTCCCATTGCGCCCAGCCGCACGCCGCAGTTGCACCCCGCCGATCTTGCCCAGAATCCCCAACAGACCTATTGCGGTCCCAAGCCCAGCCTGGCCTTTCCGGTCGAGGGTGCTCCCCTGGTCTTTGCTACGGCACTGGCTCACGACCTGACGCTGCATGTCGAGACCAAGGCAGCAGCCCCTGACCAACATGAAAATTCAGAGGTCGCCCATCTAAACCTTGGAACTCAGCCTGCCGCCGCAACCGTCGCACCATCCGAAGGCGGCATCGATATTCCTATCCGTCCCGATCCATCGGCAGGAGGGTTCGTTCTCGAAAAGCCGCTGCCCGCTTTTCCTGAATCGGAAGTGCTCGGCGTGATCCGCGGCAAATGGGGCTTCGATAGCTGGGAAGGCACCAAATTCCACCTCCGCGCTCCTCATCCCGGCGGCTGGGCTGTTGCTCCGTCGGATCAGAACGCACTTATTACTGGTCGAGAAGATACGCTTCACCTCCAGGGAGAGAGCTCTCTCTGCGTTGCTGAGGTGCAGGCCACGCTGCCCGCCGCCACCATCGGAGCTGCTCCATCCCCCCCGGTCCATTTGACCTGGAAGTCGCCCCATCCTGATGCGCGTCCTGATGCGCTTGAGATTTCTGTCCCGCTCAAGGACGCGCATCCCGGCACGGTCACAATCGCAATCCGCCAATATGGCCTGGCCAAACCCGAAGAACTGCCGCTGACCGCCTACGCCGAGGCGGCTGCCCTGGATCGGCTGACACTGAGCGCGGGCGACAAGGATGCCGTACTGCGCGGCAAGCGTCTCGATGAAGTGGCGACGGTCGATCTTGCCGGCATCACCTTTGCCCCCTCCGCGCTGAACCGTGTGCAGGACTTTGACCAGCTTGCCGTTTCGGCTACAGGCATCACGATCACGCTTCAGCCCGGCAGTAACTATTCCGCCCGTGTGACCCTGCGAGATGGTCGAACTCTGCACGTACCCGCCACGGTCGGACCGCCTCGGCCCCAGGTAGATTTGCTGAGTAAAGGCGTGCAGCACGATGAGGCAGACACCGACGCTTCCATCGCGCCGCCGCCCATCCACCTCGGCTCCTCCAACGATCTGCCGTCGCAGCGCCGCCTGGTCTTCTTCCTCCGATCGCGGGTTCCTGCGGCCTTTGCGCGCACCGAGACGGTGGAAATTGCTGCGGTCGATGGCAGCTTCCAGACCACCCTCTCGCTGGCCGACGGCAGCCTGATGCTGGAGGACACCCATACCGCCGTCGCCGTCGTCGATCCGCTGGCTCGCTTTGGACACTCTGCCTTTGGGCCGCTTCAGTTGCGAGCCGTCACCGCAGAGGGGGTCGCCGGGGATTGGGTTCCGCTGGGGACGCTGGTACGGCTGCCTGGATTCAGCGGCAATCATGACCTGCGCTGCCCGCGCAATCTGGCGAAACCCTGTCTGCTCGCGGCCAGCAACATCTTTCTCATCTCTGCCGTGAGCGCCACGCCCGATATGTCGAATGCTGTCGAGGTGCCGCTGGAGTTCGCCGGGACCTCACTCCCGGTGCCGAACGTGGCGGCTAACCCGGCTCGGTCCGGCAGCACCGGCACGCTTTACGTGCGGCTTCGCGACGATCCGGACGTGATCCAAACCCTGACCCTGCCCATCAGCTCGGGAACCAACTCTGCAACGGGAAGCTCGGCGACGGCTGTCGACGGATCTTCCTCAGCTACCCCATCGCCGCTTGCTCCTGGCCGGGCCGACGAAGCCGCAGCGCCATCCACCAGGGCTCCTCATAACTAAAGAATCCGCAGCCCGGATAATTCTGTGAAAATACTCCCATGAACCAGCTGCCCTCGATTCACCTCTCGCCCGTTGAGGCCCGCGTTCTCGGCGCGCTCATCGAAAAGGAAATCACCACCCCTGAGTACTATCCCCTCTCGCTCAACGCGCTGGTCAACGCCTGCAACCAGAAAAACAACCGCGAGCCTGTCATGGCGCTGGACGATGTGGAAGTCCGCCAGGCCCTGCACGGGCTTGAGACCGAGCGGCTGGCTGGCGCAGTGCGGGGAGACTCACGCGTTTCAAAGTATGAGCACCGCTGCCAGGAAGTCTTCAACTTTACCCGCGGCGAGGTCGCCGTCATGTGCGTGCTACTCCTTCGTGGTCCGCAGACTCCGGGCGAATTGCGCGGCCGGAGCGAGCGGATGTACAAGTTCGACGAGCTGTCAGACGTGCAGACCGTGCTGCAAAAGCTTATGGCGCGTGAGCCCGCCCCGCTGGTAAAGGTGCTGCCCCGCCAGCCGGGAACGAAAGAAGCCCGCTACGCTCACCTGCTCTCGGGCGATGTGGAGGGCTTTGCCGCACCGGAATCACCCGCTTCCTCTTCACATGCGTCGTCTGATGCCTCATCTTCTGCCAGCAGTCACGTCGAACCCGACCCGGAACTCCTGGAGCGCACGGCCCAGCTCGAAGCGGAAGTCGCGATCCTTACCCGCGAACTAGGCGAGTTGCGCGACCAGGTAACAAACCTTGCCCGCCTCTTTGAATAGCCGCTGTTTACAGGAAGATTGGCCTGCGCCACTGCAGGGCCTCCGTTGCTGCGGTATGCTTTCCAAAACGGAGGCATCCTTGAAATCCGCGCACCCTACCCATCTCCTCGCACGCTTGCTTTTTCTTGTCCTGGCCTCTGGTTACATGCCTGCCGCGCTCGCTCAGCCCACGCATGTACTCACGGCGGCCCGGCCTGCGATTGAAACAATTCGCAGCTACGAAGCCAACATCGATCCCGCCAAGATCCGCGCTCACGTCCAGTACCTGTCCGACGATCTGATGGAAGGGCGCTACCCCGGACTGCGCGGCGGCGAACTCGCTGCCAAATATATCGCCACCCAATTTGCCCTCGACGGCCTCGCCCCCGCCGGAGACAACGGCACCTACTTTCAGCAGATCAACTTTGTCGGGATGAAGGCGATCGCGGCTGAAACCAGCTTCACGCTCGTCCCTGCGACTGGCGCGCCCATACCGCTCACTTTCGCGGAAGACTACGTTGTATTCAACTCGATGCTCACGCCTGCCGCTGATATCGATGCCCCGCTGGTCTTCGTCGGCTATGGCGCAACGGCCCCTGAGTTCAATTGGGACGACTATGCCGGCGCGGATGTAAAGGGTAAAGTCATCGTCTGCATCGTTGGCGACCCGCCCTCCGACGATCCCAAATTCTTCGGTGGCAAGGCACTGACGTACTACGGCCGCTGGACGTACAAATTTGAGCAAGCCGCGCGGATGGGTGCCGTCGGAGCTCTGATTATCCACCGCACCGACCTCGCCAGCTACGGTTGGGGTGTCGTCAAAAACTCCAACACCAGCGAAAAGACGTTTCTCCGCGACGACAAGAATCCCCGCCTCCAGGCCGCGAGTTGGATTCAATTCGATGTGGCGAAGAAACTCTTCGCCGCCGCCGGTCTCGACTTTGACGCGCAGTTCGGCGCCGCCGGCAAGGTGGGCTTCAAGGCTGTGCCGCTCAACGTCCGCCTCAAGGCCCACGTCCAGAGCACAGTCCGGCCCTTCCAGTCGCCCAATGTCGTCGCCATCCTGTCGCCAGAGAAAAAAAGCAGCCCCGACCAGGCCGTGCTCTACACCGCTCATTACGACCATCTCGGCTTCAAGTCAGAGCTCCCCGGCGACAACATCTACAACGGAGCAGCCGATAACGCGACCGGCGTCGGCATGATCCTCGAACTGGCCCGCGTCTTTGGCCAGATGAAGCCCCTTCTGTCCCACTCGGTCATCTTCTCTGCCGTCACCGCCGAGGAGCAGGGCCTGCTGGGATCGCAATATCTCGGCCAGAATCCGCCGATTCCCGCCGCTCAGATCGCACTCGACATCAACTACGACATGGTGCTGCCGATTGGCGTCCCGCTTGAAACCAACGTCAACGGAGCCCAGCGGACCAGCTTCCTCCCCGTCGTGCAGGCCACCGCCAAAGCCTTCAACCTGGCTATCGTCCCTGACCCTCGCCCTGAAGCCGGCAGCTACTACCGATCGGACCATTTCTCACTTTCCCGCGTTGGCATTCCTGCGTTCTCGGTTGAATCCGGCACCCTCTACGAAGGCCATGAGCGCCAGTGGGCAGTGGACAAGTTCCAGGACTTTGAAGACCACGACTACCACAACTTCAGCGACAATTTCCGTCCTGAGTGGGATTTTGCCGGCAATGCCAAGCTGCTTCGCTTTGGCATGGATCTTGGGTGGCAGGTCGTCTCTTCAAAGACTCCAATCACCTGGAACAAGGGCGATGAGTTTGAACCCGCCCGACTGGCAAGTCAGAAGAACTGAAGCATCTTCAAAATCGCATTGAAACAAATATGGGTGCCCATCCTCGCCGCATTCTCATCGCGGCAAGGGTGGGATGCGCTTATCCGCACCCGACCCCCGTCCTCTTGAGCACCTTTGCTCAGACGCGGCGGCTGGCATCAGCCATCATGGCTTTGAGAAACCGGTTGCCCTCATCCAGGCGCACCCACATTTCCAAGGAGAACCAAACCATGAGCCCCCGCCACGTCACCACTCTCGAACCAGTCGAAAGCAAAGACCTTTTAACTCCTACCGACCTTGACCGTAAGGGCGCACGCGAGGTTGGCGAACAACTCCGCCATCTGCTCGCCGATGCATTTGCTCTCTATTTCAAGACCAAAAATTTTCACTGGCACATGAGCGGACCTCATTTTCGCGACTATCACCTGATGCTTGACGAGCAGGCGAGCCAGATTTTCGAAATCACGGACGATATCGCCGAGCGCGCCCGCAAGATCGGCGTTACCACTCTCCACTCGATCAGCGAGATCACCAAATTCCAGCGACTCACGGACAACTCGGAATCCTACGTCGCACCGAAAATGATGCTTGGCGAGCTCCATAACGACAACATGCAGCTGGTGGCATATCTGCGGAAGGCTCACGAAGTTGCCGATCGGCACGATGACGTTGCAACTACCAGCTTTCTCGAAGTCTGGATTGATCAGGCGGAGCGCCGTGCCTGGTTCCTGTTCGAGACGATCCGCGGTGTTTGATCCTGGTGCCAGCCTTGGGGGTGGCTCCGAAGAAAACACCGTGCCTGCGGAGAACGTTTCGTGCCGAGTGACTGTTTGTATCCGCAAACCGTAGTCTCTCAAAACCTGATGTATCCAGGGTCACAATTCTCTACGATGCAGCGTCTTATAATAGGGTCAGGCGTATAACTGGCCCTATTTTCTTTCCAAGCGAGACACCGACTTTGGCCCGACCTACTTCCACTGCCCGCCTGGTAAAAAAGGCATGTATCTCCCAATCCGCCCAGTGTTTCCACCTGGAATTTGCGATCGACGAACTGGCTGAGTTTGACATCACGGCCGGACAGTTTATCTCGACCCTGGCTGTGGATGGGAACGGCAAACTGCAGACCCGAGCGTACTCCATTGCGTCGGCGACCGACGCAAACCGGTTCGAGTTGTGCGTTAATCGAGTTGAGGGTGGCTTTTTCTCGAACCATCTCGCCGACTTGCCCGAGGGCGGAACGATCCAGGTCCACGGCCCCCACGGCAACTTCACCCTCAGAGCCCCGCTGACTGACTCAATTTTTGTCGCTACCGGCACTGGCATTGCGCCCATGCGCAGCTTTACCCAGTGGCTCTTTCCCGAGACCGGCGAGCATGCCGGAGCCGACCGCAGCGAGGGGAAGGATATCTGGCTTGTGTATGGCACACGCCACGAAAGCGAGCTCTACTATCGCGACTATTTTGAGCGGGTTGCCTCAGAACACCATAACTTTCACTATATAAAGACGCTGAGCCGAGCCCCGGCAGAGTGGGCTGGCCTGCGGGGCTACGTCCAGGAATATGTCGGCCTCATTGTCGAGGAGCGCAACAAAACGCTCGCTCACGCAGCTGAATCTTTTCACAGTACCGTCGGGCATTCCGCTGTTGCGGTCGAGGAGCCGTTGATTGCCCATGTGCCAGCCTTCGACATCCACACCTACATCTGCGGTCTCAACAACATGGTCTCTGCAGTGCGCGACAAGCTCACCGGCTACGGCTGGCATAAGAAGCAGATCATTTTTGAACGGTATGACTAAAGCGGGTCAACTGGCTTTCGCCATGACCCGGCTTTGTCTTGAGGATGCATTGCCTGCGGTCCGTAGCAGCGCTTAAGGCATTTTCGGAAACACGATGGACTTTCTGAAAGCGGAGAATGTTGATTTTCCTGGTGAAAATCAACATAGTCCTCGTTTCGGTCTACACCAATTCGGAAAATGCTTTTGTTAGTGGCTGCCGTGCCCAAAAGCCAGCACTACGATCGAAAAGGTCAGCGACACCAGCAGCACAATCAGCACCAGCAGACTGCAGATGAAGACAGTCGCACGCCGCTCCTGCTCGGGGGTTGGAGACGTGATGCTAAAGAAGTCAATGAAGGCACGTGTGATGATTTTGAATGGACCCATGAAATGAACTGCTCCAGTCACACCAGAGCGGCCGTTCTCGTCAAACCGCCGCGATGGATACCACGGATTACAAATTAAACAGCTCCCGCAGCCGTTTGGTCTGGGCGCGGCTCACGGGGATTTCGGTCTGCTTGCGATCATCCATGCGCAATTGGTAGCTAGACTTGAACCACGGCACCACTTCGCGGATGTGATTGATGTTGACGACGAAACCCCGGTGTGCCCGCCAGAACAAGCCAGGGTCGAGCAACTCGAGCAAGTCTTCGAGCGTCCGGCATTTGGATTGTCCGTCCAGCGTCGGCGTCACCACGCGAATCGTCCCGTCGTCGATCCTGGCAAAGCAGATATCCGACTGGTCGACCAGCAGCAACCGACTTTGCACCTGGACAATCAGCTTATTCGTCAGCTTGCTGGGCGGAGGCGGTGCAATCTGCTGGCGATGCAGCATCTGCAGCAGCGTATTCATGCCACTTCTGGCACCGTCGCTGGCCTCTCCCTCTTCATTTGAAGCCGACACGGCTATATCCTGCCCAACATCGAGCAGCCGGGCTCTGGTGCGTTCTACGGCCTGTGAAACGCGGTTGCGGTCAAAGGGCTTGAGCAGGTAGTCCACCGCATTGACGTCAAATGCTTTAACGGCGTACTGGTCATAAGCTGTGGCAAAGACAATCTGGGGAAGACGCTCCATGCGCCGGTGCTCCATCAGATGCTTGAGAACGGCGAAGCCATCAAGGCCAGGCATTTGCACGTCAAGAAAGACAACATCCGGCTGATGCTCTTCAATGAGCTCCACAGCCTCGATGCCGTTGGCACCCTCGGCAAGAACGTCCACGTTTCCCAAAGAATCCAGGAGGAATTTCAGCTCTTCACGAGCCAACTGTTCGTTATCGACGATCAGCGCAGTCAGCGACATACCAGTTGGAGCGTTGAGAGGGGCAATCGGTTGCATGGAATCGTCTTTGAGAATCCGGTTAGGCAAGACAAGAGCCTTTCGTACCCTTGAAATTCGATGATTTCAGGGGTGCATTCCAACGGCCTGAACGCGAATGCAACGGGAGGAAAAAAGCCGTCCAGGAAGAAGGATACGCGTGCGAATTGGGAAAGTGCAGAGGTTGCGCCAAAGAACCGGTTTAATCGGCCATTGCTCTTAGCCGGGCTGGCATGTGATCCTCTGCCAGCTCGTGTCCGCAGCGGGTGCAGAACTGATCTGTAATGCGCACCGATCGGCAGCAATTGCCGCAGCTTGCCGTGAGCTGGTATGCGCATTGCGGGCAAAAGTGAAATTCGCTCTGGACGTGTGTGCTGCAAGCGGGACACTGTGAGGTGACAGGCAGGCGGAGAAGGAAATACAGCACTGACCCAATCCCGCCGGGGAGCACGAAGCAGATGAGCATCCAGAAACGTGTGCTCATGGAGCGCCGCGGGGCATCGCGACTGACATAGCCCACCATCAGGAAGTAGAGCGCTGCCAGCAAACCCCAGGAAAGGTTGAAATACAGCCGCAGACCAATCGGCGCAGGCCCGTGATGGCGCTGTTCCGGCAGGATGAACCAGAAATAGTATTCGACGGCGACGAAAGCAACGCCAGCTGCGATCATCGACCAAACGGGGATCAGCCGCGCGTCTTCATTGACCGGAATGGATTGTGGTTCGCGCATGAGGGTGTCCCGCAACGATAAACCAGATTGGCGAGCAATTCTACTGTTTCAGACGCGCGGGGTGGAAAAGAAGTTGCGATGCAGAGCGAAGCAGAAGCAGGAAGCTCTCAAGCCCGATCTGGCGGGGTGCCTCTCTTCCGAAAAGGGAAAATCTGATACCTGCAAAGTGCGCCTCACGATCTACGATCGTTTGCGCAACCAGCCTACCAGCAACGCGGCTCCGAGCAGGGTGGGGCACATCATGCAGGCCCACAGGCTGAGCTGGCTGCCGGGGTCAGCCAGATGCTCGCCGGCAATCAGGCTGTCAGTCGCCTCCCACAGCAAGGGAGCGATCAACAGGCATACCACGCAGGCTATGCCGACGGCCAGTGCACGAGCGCGGCTTTTGTCCTGATTCCTCTGCTGAAGTACGCCGAGGGAGCTTAGCAAAACGCGCCGGGTGCGATGGGCGACCGCGCGCTCGCGGTTTGCTTCACGGCCATTGACAGCCGAAATTAGACCAGCCTGCCGGTCCCCCGTCAAAGCAGCAAGATGCCCGGCTCCTTCCCCCTGGGAAACCGCAGATGGAGCCAATTCGGGTTGGGAAGCAGCGTCCAATCAGTCTCCTGCGAGGGCCAGTTCATTGATGCGAGTGCCGGGCAGCGTGGCCTCGGTCAATTGGGGTTTCATCGAAGCAAGGCCTCGATATAACCGAGATTTTACGGTAGAAAGTGGCGCGCGTGTCACCTTTGCAATTTCTTCAAGCGAGAGTTCTTCGTGAAAGCGCAGGACCAGCACCTCCCGGTGCAGCGGCTCCAGTTCCAACAGGGCAACGGCCAGCCGATCCTTATCCTCAAGGCTCGCGCATTGGTCGAAGGGAGAAGGGCAGTCGGCGGCAATTTCAATCCCAGAGGCGCGGTCGTCGTCTCCTGAAGCCTCAAACATTTCGTCGAGGCTCGCCATGGTGCGCTTGCGGCGAAGATCGATGACCAGATTGCGCGCGATCGTGAACAGCCAGGTATCAAAGCGAGCCTTGCCGTTGAACTGGCCTCCGCGCACCAGCACACGCATCCAGACCTCCTGAAAAAGGTCTTCCGCCTGTTCTCGATTGCTGGTGAGGTAGAGCAGATAGCGGAGCAGGCGGTGCTGATAGCGCAGGATGAGCGAGTCAATCAAACCAGCGTCCTGGCGCTTGAGGCCCTGCGCAATGGCAAGACTCTCCTGGCGCACCAGGTCCTGGGCTTCACGGGCACTCAGCACTGAGGCGATGGCTGCAGCGGCAAAGTTTGTCATCACAAACTCTTAGACGCAGAAATCGCCACTGGCGTTGACTTTTTTTCCAATCGTAGTCACGATGCAGGCTAGTGGTGCATGCGGGGTTCTGGAACCTGCTTTACCGTCGCCTTCGCTTGGGTGGAAGAAGTACTGCTCCCGTTCGCGTTGATCGCGAAGACCGAGTATTCCACCGCACCTTTTTCTGAAGCGGGGAATTGGAAGCCCGGCTCCGTCAAATTTGAAGCGATGACACGCCGCTCGGTGCCCTGGATCTGCTCGACCACATAGGAGTCGGCACCCGGCACGGTATTCCAGTTGAGTGAGACGAAGCGGCCCTCAATGTTGGCGTGCAGGCTGGTGGGCGCGGCAGGAGGGGCCCCGGAGGGCAGCAGGCCGTAGACGCAGAGCTGGCCAGTGCCGGTATTTTCGGTGCCAAAGCTGGCCAGATAAACGCGCCCGTTCGCGATGGTAGGCGGGGCCATCTTTGAGTAGTTGTTGCAGTCATCGCGCGCCGAGTTCTCAAGAGAATTCCACAGCTCGTGGCTTAGATCGTCGGCGTCATAGGCGTGCAGGATGCCGGGCCGGGACTCGTGCCACGAGTCGCCCGTAGCGTGAATGGCCGCCCACAGGATGCCATCATGGTCACCGTTGGCAGAGAGCGAGAGCATCGCGCCGGGGTGACCCTCGTTCATCTCTGCGCGAGACATGACGGCGGCCTGCTTGAGCTTGCGGCCTTCGAACTGGTAGGCCCGGATTCTGTCGCGCTGGCCCCAGAGATAGAGCAGCTCGCCGTTTTTACGGCTCTGCCAGTAGACCAGGCTGTGCAGGTGAGAGCCAGTGACTGAGAGGCGCTGCACCGCATGCTCGTCCCCCAGGTGACCCATCTTTTCGGTATCGACGAGGTAGAGGAAGCCTTCCTTGCCGCCATCCGCGACGAGATGTTTGCCGGGGATGAGAATGGCTCCGGAAGAATCAATGTCGTTGTCGTCCTTGTCCAGCTGAACATGGTTGGTCGGCGTAAACCAGTCGGTGACATGCAGGGATGGGTCGAGCTTGAGGAAGCTTTCACTGAACTGGGTGTTGCCGTTCCAGCTTCCATTGCCGGTAACGAAGTAAATGTTCCCGTGGGAATCGACGGCTGGTGCCAGCCCGGACTGCCAGATGCTTGCGCCATCGCCGCCGGGGGAGGTGTTGAAGACCGCCCCTGGATCGAGCGTGGCTGCGTCGTAGGCAAGCAGAAAGCCGTGGTACGGCCCTTTGTCGCAATGCGAGGCATAGCTGATCAGTACCTTGCCGCCGGAAAGAAGCAGCGCTGGGCGCTGATTCTGGAGCAGCGGGTCAAAGTCGGGAGCTTGGATGGTGGCAGGGCTGTGCGGCAGATCCGCCCCGGTCGCCAGATCGAGCGCGTGCAGTCGCTGCTCGAATTTGTCGCCGGTTTTAGTGAGAGCGACGACGTAGAGCGCGGTCTTTTCGGCATTGATCACTGGTGCACCGATGATGCCCATCTGGCCATTGATGTCGAGGCAGCCGAAGTCGGCGTCATTGAGATTGGCCGGGGTGCCGAAGTTGACGTGCCAAACCGGCGGAGAGAGAGTCGAGTCCCTTGCATCGAAAGCGTAGACGCTGTTGTTGACCGTGGTCACAAAGACCAGGTCATGCCATCCGCCCTTGACTCGAACGTGTGTCGCGACCAGCGGCTGGGTATAGAGCTGGTCGTCCAGGAGATGTTTGAAAATCAGGCCAAAGTGCTGCGGATTGACGGTTGCCGGGGTGAGGACGGTCTCCTGAAGATTGGCACCGGTGCGCGCGTTGTCATTGTGCTGGGTGAGCACGTCCACCTGGCAGAATCCAGGCAGGGAAAGCACAAGGAAGGCAGCGGCAAGGGTGAGATGCCGGACGGTAGCTGGGACGGGAAAGGTTGGAATCATTGCGTGACCAATCATATAGGCATGGCGCAGCTCCTGATAATGGAACCCGGTCGAGAACCAATTCATTGCTGAAGGGTGAGTGAATCTGAGGCGAAAAGGCCTAAACTGAAGAGATGCAGACTTTATACGGGATTCACCCAGTCGAAGAGGCGCTCAAGGCAGGCAAGCGGCGCTTTGACCATGTGCTGGTGGCGCGGGAGCGTCGAGATGAGCGGTTGGAAGCAATTGTTTCGCTTTGCAAGGAACTGAAAATCAGGGTGCGCACCGAGCCTCGCGAGACTCTTACCGATATGGCAAAGACGCCGGCCCATCAGGGGGTTGTAGCGATTGTCCGGGCGCAGCAGTTCCTTACGATTGAAGATGTGCTTGCGCCGACTGGCAAACCACGCCTGGTTCTGGCCCTGGATGGCGTCGAAGACCCGCAGAATCTGGGCGCATTGCTGCGCTCGGCCGACGGAGCCGGGGTTGATTCGGTGGTGATGACTGAGCGCCGCGCCGCTCCGTTGAGCGCGGTCGCAGCCAAGGCTGCAGCCGGTGCACAGGAGCACCTGCGCATTGCGCGCGTGGTCAATCTGGTGCGGTCTCTCGAAGAGCTGAAGCGCCAGAACATGTGGATTATCGGTCTGGACGAGCGCGGCACGATGGACTACGACCAGTTCGACTTTTCCGGAGACTGTGTGCTGGTGATGGGCCGCGAGGGCGATGGGTTGCACGAACTGGTCCGCCGCACCTGTGACCATCTGCTGCGCATTCCGATGGCGGGGGGCGTCAGTTCGCTGAATGTTTCGGCAGCAGGAGCGGTCGTACTGTTTGAGGCCTACAGGCAGCGGCGGGCGAGAGCACGAGGCGCTTCAAAGGCGGAATTGCCTGACCAATCCGGCAAGGCCGCGTCCAAACCAAAGAAGCAGAAAGGGCTGGGTTCGTGAGAGCAGGTTTGGGCTGGTGTCCACGGGCTGCAATTTTTACCTTGATCGTGGCTGAGTTTGCCAGTGCGTCGGTCGGGCAAGCTGCCTGGGCGCAGACGTCTTCGAGTGCACCTCCAGTCTCTTCCGAGACGATTCGCCAGACCGACAAGAACAAGCAAAAGAAGAGCAAAGTGATTCTGCAGCGCTCGACGGATGAAAACGGGCAGACAAATGATGGCCCTGCTGCCAACGACCTGCCTCTCAGCAAAGACCTGCCTTCTCCGGCAGCCGCTTCAAAGCAGCCCGAACCGCCGACAACCAAGACCGCTCCTGAAGCCGCCCCGATTGCAAAGGATGCCGAGCGGTCTGCGCTGACCTACACTGATTTTGACTTGGATGTCCGTCTGCGCCCGGCAGAGAGCTACCTGGCTGTACGTGCGCTGGTGACGGTGCGCAATGATGGCAAGGCGGCGCTGTCCCATCTGCCGCTGCAACTCTCTTCGACGCTGACCTGGGAAGCGATTCGAATCCAAGGGCGATCTGTACCGTTCTCGACAGCTTTGCTGAATTCAGACGCCGACCATACCGGCCAACTGCACGAGGCGGTGGTTGCACTGGCGGCGCCGCTCACGCCGGGGGGGAGTCTGCAACTGGATGTAACCTACTCAGGCACGGTGGCGCAGTCAGCCAAGAGGCTCCTCGCGATTGGTACGCCAGAGGATGCGGCGGCTCACTCCGATTGGGACCGCATCGCCCCGGATTTCACGGGTCTGCGCGGATTTGGCAATGTCGTCTGGTATCCGGTAAGCACCGTGCCGGTAATTCTGGGGGATGGGGCGCGCCTCTTTGATGAGATCGGCACCCACAAGCTGCGGCTGGCCGGTGCGCATCTTCGCCTCGGACTCACGATTGAGACGCCTCCCATGCTGGTCGGTAGCGGGATCACCCCCGGCGTTGCGCTGGTCAATGGACGCCCTGTCACGCTGACCAACTTTGCAGGTGCTGATGCTTCGGTGGCAAGTGTAGCGACGGGCCGCGTCGAAGAATCGACCCTGGGCTTTGAGGCGCTTAGCCTGTTTGTGGCCACCCGCACCAGCCATCCTGCCACCAATGTCACGCTCTGGACCAGGCCCGAATCCGACCATAACGTCGCCGCCTGGAGCAGCGCGGCCGCCGATGTGACGCCCTTCCTGCAAGGCTGGCTGGGAGTAAAGCCCCGTTCGCAGTTGACCATCCTTGAGCTGCCAGAGGAGGGCGATATTCCCTTCGAAACCGGAGCGATGCTGGCTACTCCGGTCCGCGCCGCTTCGCCTGAGGTTCTAGATGGCGTCATGGCGCACGCGCTTAGCCATGCGTGGGTGCTGTCGCCGCGCGCCTGGCTCAGCGAGGGCGTCGCGCACTTTATGGGGACACTTTGGATCGAGAAGCAGCAGGGGCGTGACCGTGCCCTGGCAGCCCTTGACAGCGCCCGCTCGGCCCTGGCGCTGGCAGAGCCTGAGAGTCCCGGCGCAAGCGATGGGCAACCGCTGGTGGCCTGTATCTCACCCGTCTATTACCGCACCAAGGCGGCCTATGTCTTCTGGATGCTGCGCGACCTGGTCGGCGACCCAACCCTTTCGGCAGCCCTCAGGGCCTACGATCCTGCCGCTGACACCGCGCGCGATTCCTTCGAAAAGCTCATCGAGCAGGCCGGACAGCGCAAGTCTCTCGGCAGCTTCTTTGCCGATTGGGTCTACGCGGACAAGGGACTGCCTGATCTCGCGATTGAGAGCGTCTTTTCAAGCAAGGCCTCGGTCCCCGGTTCGTTCCTGGTGAGCGTCATTCTCACCAACAACGGCTATGCGGCGGTCGAGGCGCCGGTCCAGATCATCAGCGATTCGTCTTCGGTGACCCAGCGGGTGATGCTCGGTGCAAGGTCAAAGAGCGTGCAGCGGATCCTGCTCCAGGGCGTACCGACGGAGGTTCGCTTCAACGATGGCACGATTCCAGAAACCCAGGTAACGATTCACTCGAAGTCGCTTGAACCTCCGAAACCCTAGGTCCGAAGCCGTAATCGAACGACAGACGAGTGTGAGTGAGGGGAGTGAAAGGCAACAGCAGAACGAGGCTTGTGACTCCCGTCCTTCCCGTGAGTGAGACGGAAAACGTGGTCCGCACGCCCTGCTTACCATTTAATTACAGGCAGGCTTTGAAAATATTGAGGGGGGGGGAGGGGGGGTACCTTTTTGGGGCTTTTGGCAATTTTTATTGCAAATTGCAATTAGAGCGTTTTCAGGAATGGTGTAGACCGAAGAAGCTTTGCTCACTGGATTTTTCATCAAGAAAAATACAACCTCACCCAAGCGAGAGATTGCACAGAATTCCTGAAAATGCCTTAGTGCCTCTCTTTGACCCATCTTGTTTGGTCTGGTGTTTCCGGGCCGGGTGGTTTGTATGCTGGACTCTTTGGAGTGTACGCGGATGGGTGCTAATTCCCGGCAAGAGATTGGGTGATTCGTTTGCTGAGGGATTTGGAAACCCCAGGTCTAAAAATCCAGATCCTGGGGCACCTTTGTACTTCCGGGTTTCGATAGGGGCCACCCGCCTTGACGCGCCGAAACCATAACTACTACTTCGCCAGAGCCTTGGCGATGCCCGCTTCAACCAGCGGATTCATGATGTCGTAGCCCAGCTTGTTGGGGTGCACGCCGTCGGCGCTCAGCTTCAACGGAAGCCCACCGCGGTCATCGGCCATCGCCGAATGGAAATCTACGTAGACATAGCCGTTTGCTGCGGCATAGTCCTTGAGCCATTTGTTCAGGGCAAGAATTTTGGGCGCGGGTTGACGGCCCGGATGCCAGCCAAAATCAAAGGCCGGCAGGATCGAACACAGAATAACCTTAACCCCGTGGGCGTGGGCCAGGTCGGCCATGGAGGCGAAGTTGTCCTCCGACTGCTCGAGCATCATATCGCCGGTGTTCCCGGCAACGTCGTTTGTGCCGGCAAAGATAACCACCGCTGCTGGCTTGAGCGCCAGCACGTCCTGGCGGAAGCGCAACAGCATTTGCGGGGTTGTCTGGCCGCTGATGCCGCGGTTGACGTAAGGCTTGCCGGGAAAAAAGCCGGGGTCGGGCAGGGAGTCTGGCTGGCCATTGCGCAGCCAGTTCTGGGTAATCGAGTCGCCCATGAAGACCACCCGCTGCTCTCCGGCGGCCGGCGCGGGCAGGGCGGCGTTCTCCGCCTGGAAGCGCTTGAGGTTGGGCCAGTCGGTGCGCAGCGGATCGGGTGCTGCCGTCTGCGCTGACGCCGCGACCACACCCAGGCCAAACATCGCGACGGTAACGGCGATCGAGGTGAACATCGGAAGCGACAATCGGAGGGAATCACTCGACTTCATTTGAATGGAGATGGCGGACCTCTTCAACTTTGGATTTCAGCAGCGAATTTACCAGAACTGGCCAACCCCCGGCTCGCCCACCACGCATCAAAGGCCGCGAGCGCCCTTTCGCACACGATCCTGTGGCGCTCCTTCTTGTCGCGCACCTTCTTGCGCATCTCCTCTTCGAGCGGCATCAGCAGGTCAAAGGTGATATTGGCCGGCTGAAAGTGCTTCGGGTCAGCCTGGGTGATGTAGTTGACCAGCGAGCCCAGGGCAGATTGCCTCGGCGCGGGTTCGGGCTCGTCGCCGTGGGCGACGGCGGCAGCATACAGCCCGGCCAGTAGCCCCGACGCGATGGATTCCGTATAGCCCTCGACGCCGGAAATCTGCCCGGCAAAGAAAAGGCTGGGGTGCTCCTTCATCCGCAGCCGGTCATCCAGCACCTTGGGCGAGCAGATATACGTATTGCGGTGAATCTGCCCGTAGCGGAGGAACTTTGCATTTTCAAGCCCCGGAATCAGTCGCAGCACCTTGGCTTGTTCGCCAAACTTCAGATGATTTTGAAAGCCGACCAGGTTGTAGCTGTCCGCGCGCAGGTTTTCTTTGCGCAGTTGCACCACTGCCCAGGGCGTTTGCCCGGTGCGCGGATCGCGCAGGCCGACTGGCTTCATCGGACCGAATCGCAGCGTGTCGGGGCCACGTCTGGCGAGGATTTCGATGGGCAGGCAGCCTTCGAAGTACTCCGCCTTCTCCCACTCCTTCGCCTCGGCTTCTTTGGCGGTGGTGAGCGCGTTCAAAAAGGCGGCGTACTCGTCGCGGTTCATGGGGCAGTTGATGTAGTCGGCGGTGCCCTTGTCCCAGCGCGCGGCAAAGTAGACCCGGTCCATGTTGATCGAATCCGCATCGACGATTGGCGAAATCGAGTCGTAGAAGGCCAGGTGCTCCGCGCCAGTAAGCCGCGCAATCTGCTGGCTCAGCGCGTCTGAGGTCAGGGGTCCGGAAGCGACAACCGTGAGTTCATCGGCGTTTGCGTCCAACGAAGTTACCTCTTCGCGGTGCACCGTGATGCGGGGCTCGGCAGCGATGGCCTCGGCGATGCGGCGCGAAAACTCGACGCGATCCACGGCCAGCGCATGCCCGGCCGGGACGGCAGTTTCGTCAGCCAGCGCAATCAGCCGCGAACCGGCCCGGCGCATCTCCTGTTTCAGCAGCCAGGGAGCGGTGTTTGGCGACTCACTCTTCAGCGAATTGGAGCAGACCAACTCGCCAAACTCCGTCGTCTGGTGGGCCGGGGTCAGAATCGGCCTGGCGGGGTCGTCCGGGTTGTCGCGGCGCATTTCGTAGAGGTCAACTTCGCAGCCGAGGCTGGCAGCGGTGAGCGCGGCTTCCGGTCCAGCCAGGCCGCCGCCGATAACGCGAATTCTTTGTGGCTTCAAAACTGTGCCTCTGCCTTCTCAGTTAACCCCGGCGCCTGCGCAGCGAGTCGGGCAATCGCCTCCCCGGTCATGCGCACATTGCGCCACTCATCCAAAAAGACGGCTCCAAGCGATGCGTAAAAATCGACTGCGGGCGTGTTCCAGTCCAGTACCTCCCACTGCAGGCGGGGGCAGCCCTTTTCGACGGCAATGGCGGCTACCTGCGCCAGCAGCGCCTTGCCGATACCTAATCCGCGAAACTCGGGATTCACGAAGAGGTCTTCGAGATAGAGGCCCGGTCGCCCGGTCCAGGTGGAGTAGTTGAAAAAGTAAAAGGCAAAGCCGGCTGGCTGGCTGCCGGTCTGGTCGCTAGTTCGCGCATCATAGTCAGCAATCAGGCAGTGGAAATAGGGTTCCGGGCCAAAGCCATCGCGCAGCAGGTCAGCCTCTGTCGCAGTGACGGCATCGGGCTCTCGCTCAAACAGAGCCAGGCCGCGGATGAATTCCAGAATCAGAGGTACATCGCCGGCAACTGCTTTGCGGATCGTCGTAGGCATAGCCTTATTGTAGGCGTACGGAGTTCGAGAGGAGGGTGGTTGAGGCATGCGGGAGGAGGCTGATTCAGGCCCGGAAAAGCGGTGTGTCGGCAATCACGGTTTGCGCCATATACGGGCGGTAGGATAGGTATGTGAGGATTTGGGATTCAAACCGGGGACGAGCTGTTGTTTGCCTTTCTGGCGGCATGGATAGTTGCGTGACCGCGGCACTGGCGGCAGCTGAGGCAGAAGTCTATGCGCTGCACTGCAGCTACGGGCAGCGGACAGAGGCCCGCGAGCTGGCGGCGGCGCGGGATGTAGCCGAGCGGCTTGACATGGCAGATTTTATGCATCTCCGCATCGACATTTTTCAGCGAATCGGCGGATCAGCGTTAACGGACGCAGCCATTGCAGTCCCCGATGCAGCGCCCGGTTTTGGCCACGAAACGCAGGCTGCCAGCGAAAGCGCAGCGATTCCCGTGACCTATGTTCCTTTTCGCAATGCGCACTTTTTGTCAGCGGCGGTGAGCTGGGCAGAGGTGCTGGGGGCGACGCGGGTTTACATCGGCGCGGTGGAGCAGGATAGCTCCGGCTACCCTGATTGCCGCCCGGAGTATTACTCTGCTTTTCAGCAACTGGTTCGGACTGGCACCCGGGACGGCAGAATTGAGATCATCACGCCTCTGATCGATAAAAGTAAAGCGGAGATTGTGCGCCTTGGCCTTGAATGCGGAGCACCTTTGGATTTAACGTGGTCCTGCTACAAGGAAGGGCAGGAAGCATGCGGCCTGTGTGAAAGCTGCATCCTGCGTTTACGGGCTTTTGCGTCAGCCGGAGTGACAGACCCGATACCCTACGCTGTGCGTGCGCAGCCCAACAAGAGTTGATTTGGCGAAGGAGGCTTGAACCGATGGATACGACAATCGCTGACCGCCTTGAGCTATCGCCTGCAGACAGAACTATTGCGGCAGAATCCGTGTTGAAGGCAATATGGGGTCTACCGGTGAGCCGCCTTTGATTTTTGGTTTTTCCGTCACTCGATTTCAAGGAGAAGAAAATGAAGCTTAGAAGCACCCTTTCTCGCACCGCAGCAGTGCTTTTGTCGGTCTCTGTGCTGGCACTCGGTGCGCTTTCGGCTGGCGCCCAGGTCCTCACAGGCAAGATTCACGGTCGCGTTACCGACCCCACGGGCATGCCCAAAAACACGGGTTCCGTGAGCTTGTCAGGCGATATGGGCCACACCATGAAGTACACCTTCCAGGTCACCTCCACCGGCGACTTCACCGGTGCCGATGTTGCTCCTGGCACGTACACACTGGTGTTCCGCATGCCGGATACCCCGGCAGGGCAGTTTGTCGATCAGATCGAGACGGTCAAGATTGTGGCTGGCGCAGATACAGCGCAGGACGTTGACATGTCCCGTAAGGAATACATCGACAAGTTGACTCCTGAACTTCGCAAGCAGGTCGAGGAATTCAAGAAGAAGAACGCTGAGGTCAGCAAGACCAACCAGGTCATCAAGACCCTCAACGCCGACCTGGCCGCAGCCCGGAATGCCAATCATGACAAGAAGTACGAAGATGCCGAAGCCCTCATGTTGAAGGACACGGCTATCGTTCCGCTGCCTCCCCAGGGCGAAACGCTGTGGTACGAGCTGGGTATGGCGCAACTTGGCCTGAAGAAGTGGGACGACGCCTCTGTCTCTTTGAAGAAGACGCTCGAGGTCTCCGCTGCATCGAAAAAGCCCAGCCCAGAGCTCATTGCTGGAGCCCATGCGGCTCTCGGCGAAGTGCTGGCACGCAGCAACAAGCCCGACGACGCTGCAACTGAATACGACACAGCCGCCAAGACTTTTCCCGCCAAGGCCGCTTTCTATCTGGGCAACGAGACGGTTGTCTTCTCGCAGGTCGGTAATTCTGACGCGCAGGCTGCCGCGGCAGACAAGGCAATCGCCGCCGATCCCAAGAACGCAATCCAGTATTACCTCAAGGGTCAGGCCCTGGCAGGCAAGATCACGGTGGATTCCAAAACTGGTGCCTACATCACGCCTCCGGGCATGCTTGAGGCCTACAACAAGTACCTCGAACTTGCTCCGACGGGCCAGTTTGTCGCCGACGTCAAGGCATTGATCGCGGCCACAAGTACCAAGGTCGAAACCAAGTTCAAGGCCAAGAAGTAAGGCCATCCGATCGCTCCGACGCGGCCCCTGTTCTCAGCGATGAGAGCGGGGGCCGTCTGGTTTGCCTGGCTCTCGGGTCTCCCCCATTGGCTGAGGCATCCCCGCTACAATTCGGTCTATGGCAAACCTTTTGTTGAGCTATGCTGAGGCTGCGGAGCAGGTCAATCGCCTTATCGTGTCCCGCGCAGAAAACGAATCTCAGTCCGCCGCGGCCGAGAGCATTCCGCTGGGTGCCGCTCTGGGCCGGGTGCTGGCAGAGGGCTTGCGCGCAGACCGCGATCAGCCGCCCTTTCCGCGCTCGACTCGCGACGGATTTGCCTGCCGAGCCGCTGAGGCGAATACTCATCAGCTCCTCTTTCTCGCAGGCCGGGTCCGGGCTGGCGAATCTGCGTCGGCGCCCCTCGGAAGCGGCGAAGTCTGGGAGATTATGACCGGCGCACCGGTTCCCCCGGGCGCAGACGCCGTTTTTATGGTCGAACATGCCGAGTTGGAGTCCAATTTCGTGCGCCTCGCCCCGCCACGCTCTATCGAAGCGGGTGAAAACATCGTCCCCCAGGGTGCAGAAGCGAGGGCTGATGACCTTCTCTTGCCGATTGGAGTGCGCCTCGGCCCAGCCCAGATTGCGCTCGCTGCGCAATGCGGTTCGACGCATCTGCAGGTCGCTCCACGGCCCAGAGTCGCGATTCTCTCTACCGGTGATGAATTAGTCGCAGTGGACCAGGTGCCCGGCCCGAGCCAAATTCGCAACTCGAATGCGCCTATGCTCGCTGCGCTGGTTCTGGCGGCTGGCGGGGAGCCAATCATCTTGCCGACTGCTTCTGACGACAACGATACTCTCGACCGAGCCCTGGGCCAGATTCTCGACCAGAGCCTCAACCCGATTCACGACCCGAGCCTCAACCCGACCATCGCCCGCGCGCTCACCCCAGACCTGCTGCTCATGACTGGCGGCGTCTCCGCAGGCCGCTTTGACCTGGTAGAGGACGCCCTGGCCCGAGCCGGAGCCCAGTTCTTTTTCACTGGCGTTGCCATGCAGCCTGGCAAGCCGGTTGTCTTTGGTCAAATTCGACGTACCCAGGGCAGCCTGCCCTTCTTTGCCCTGCCCGGCAATCCGGTTTCCAGCGCGGTTACGTTTCACTTGTTTGCCGCGCCGCTGCTGGCCGCGCTCATGCAGAGGGCTGATCCGGTGCCGCGTTTTGCCCTTGCGCAGTTTTCCGGCACATGGCGCGGTGGGCCCGGACTCACCCGTTTCTTACCTGCCTGGTGCGATTTCGAGTTCTCCCCGCAAGTGCGTCTGGTGCCCTGGCAGGGCTCTGGTGACATTGCGGCCTTTGCGCGCTGTAATTGCCTGGTGATGATCCCATCGACCTGCACCGAGTTGGCAGAGGGCTCCACTGTCTCCATCCTGCTGACTGGATGCGCCTAAGGAAGCAGTTCAGGCGAAGGCTTTTTGCCGTTGCGCCGCTTGCGCAGAGCCCACACTCCGATGGCCGCGAAAATCAGCACCAGTGCCCCCAGAAAGATGCCAAGGTGGGCATGAATCAGCTCGCCTACCACCGAAACCGCGCCCGGTCCCAGCTTCACAACCAACAGTGAAAGCACCAGCCAGCGCACCATCCTGCCAAAGAAGACTGCCAGCAGAAAAGGCACAACCCGCATTTCGAATACGCCCGCAGCGAAGACAAAGGCCTTCCACGGCGTGGGAGGCGGCAGCATGCTCGGAACCAATACCGCCAGAAATTCCTGCCGCTCAAAACGGTCGCGCATTTTTTCAAAGCGCTCGCGGTTCACTCGCTTGAGCAGAAAAAGCTCTCCGCCTGCTCGCCCCAGCCCGTAGGGCAGCAGCCCGCCGATAGCCGACCCTGCTGAAGCCATCAGGCAGTACACCCAAAAATGCGCCTTGTCAGCCCAGATATATCCGGCCAGGATCAGGTCCATCGGTACTGGCAGCGTCGAGGCGTCAATCAGCGCAATGATGCCAACGCCCCAGAAGCCGAGCTTGGCCAGCGCCGGCAGTATCAAGAACTTCCAGCGAGCCATGAGGTTGGTGAAGAATGCTTTCAAAAAGGAGCCTTCGTTAACGTCAGTTCACCGGAAACGTCCTATAGATTGGACAGTCGGACGCGTGACCACCATGCTCAGGGAAGAGTCTGTGTCATTCCAGGGTTGAGGTCATTCTAAGCTGTTCACCTCGCCGATGCCATCGCGGCCTGTTTGGACCTCGATTCAAGACAATGAGAGAATAGAAAGTGATTCGATGCGAATTTGTCCGGCGAATTTCCCGCGCCGTACGTTGATTGCCTGATGCCAGCCAGCGAAACGCCTACCAATCCGAACCTCACCGAGCCGACACCGAGGGAACAGGCTGCGTCTGCCGCGCCGGAATCGACCGACAGGGAAGAGCGCCGTGGGGGATACTCAACCTCGCGCTACGTGGACTACGACAGCCACGAGCTGCTTGAAAAGATTTCGCAGTATGAGGACGAGCGCCGTTGGCAGCGCATCCGCGAGGGCATCTGGATCTCGATCATTGCCCACATCCTGTTCTTTTCAGCTCTCACCTGGATTCCTCGCTACATTTTCCATACGCCGGTCGTGATTGACCCGTTTGACGCGATCCGCAAGCGCAAAGACCTGACCTACCTCGACGAGTTGCCGAGTGCCCTCAAGCAGTTGCAGAAGACCAAGGTGCCCGCCCTCAAGCCAAACCAGACCGTCGTGGACAAGAAGACACTGGAGGCGCTCAAGGCGATGCCCAGGCCCGCGGCTCCAACGCCTGCTCCGGTGCAGGAGACGCCGCCGCCTGCCGCGCAGCTTCCCGAGGAGAAGGCGACTCCAGTGCCGCCCTCCGTCGCCCCACCGCAGCCAGCTCCGCAGATTGCTCTGGATACGCCTCGTCCCGCGCCCGTGCCTGCTCGGCCCAATTTCTCTCTGGGCTCCCAGAATCCTGCCGACCAGTTGCGCCAGGCCATGCGTGACTCAGCCCACAATCACGGCCAGGGAACGGCTGGCGCTTCAGGAGGCTCCCTCAACCAGCATCCCAGCGCCGATGGCGGAGCTGAAATCCTCTCAGACACACAGGGCGTCGACTTTGGCCCCTACATGCAAAAGGTCATTCGCGAGACTTATCGCACCTGGGATCCCCTGATTCCCGAAGAGGTGAATCCGCCCATTCTCAAGCGCGGAGAGGTGGAAATCGTCTTTACCATTCTGCCCAACGGACGCCTGCAGGGGCACGCCATGATGCTCACCGGCCGCTCTGGCGATGTGGCACTTGACCGCGCCGCCTGGGGCGCAATTGAAGGCGCGGACTACCCGCCACTGCCGCGCGAATTCCACGGCCCTTACCTGCAAATGAGATTCCGTTTCCAGTACAACACCCACTAAGACGCTTTGATGCGGGATGCCCGATCCCTGAGGTAAATCGATATGCCTCGGCGCCTCCACCGCTGCGCGCCTGGCCCCGTTTGGTATAAACTGCTCTCGCCTGTCAGGAGCCATCGATGACTAACCCCTATTTTCGTTCGTGCACTTCCACTCTCTTTTTCACCGCGATTGCTCTCTTTGCCGGCGCCTGTGCTCAGGGGCAAGCAGCGGCCCCTTCCGCGCCCTCAAAGCCCAGCATCAATGCACAGGCTCACGCCATTCTCGACAAGGGCATCAAGGCCGCAGGCTTCTCCGCTCCCGATGCCCAGCCATGGCACATCAGGGCCAACTACAGCCTTTTCGACCCCAAGGGTGTCGCCTATGAGACCGGCGTCCTTGAGCAATGGTGGAGCGCTCCGTGGGCCTGGCGTCGCAACTATACAGAAAAGAAGGTTTCGGGCACCGAATGGAGTGTGAGCCACACTAAACAGTTCAAATCCAAGGCCAACGATGACAACCGCGTCGATTACGGCCAGCTCGACCAGCGCATCGCAAACGCCCTGACCAATCCGCTCTCGCAGGCTGAGAATTTCAAATCAGAATTTGCGATGGATGGCACCGCTGGCACCTTCTCCGGGCTGGTGCTCAACTGCGTCAACATTGAAGCACCCGAGCGCTACTTTCCCAAGGTTGCTCCCGATTCGATCTTTCCCCGCTACTGCTTTGATGTGAAAGACTCCAGCCTCCACTACCTGCTCACCACCGACACGCTGGTCACCTACAGCGAGTTCAAACTGCTCGGAACCCATACCGTTGCGACAAAAATGGATGTCGCGGTGCACGGCAGGCTGGTTGCCTCGGCACAGATCACGCTTCTTGAGCCTCTTGCTGCCGCCGATCAATCGTTGCTTACGCCGGCCGCAAATGCAGTGCCGTTGCCGTACGTCCACCAGGCATCAGATCCGCCGCTCGTGCCTGTACGTATTGCCAGCTGCCCCATACCCCTGGAGGCACTTGACAAACAAGAGCGCGGCCCCGTCGCTGTACCTGTTGTCATCCGCAAAGACGGCAGCGTCAAAGTCAACGGCTTCCCCATGGGCCCCTGGGAACTCGGTCGATCCACGGCAGACTGCGTCAGTGGCTACAAATTCGAACCATTCAAAGTCGATGGCGACGCAGTCGATGTCTCCGACTCCATCATCTACGTCTACGACGGCAAGCCATTCAAGGGCCAGATCGGGTACGGCTCGCAGCCTCCGCCGCCTGCGCCAGCCCCTGCGCCAGCCCCTGGTGCCGCCCCGGCAGCTAAATAGCCATATCCGATGAAGCAGTTCGTCGCGCGCACCTTGTCAAACGGCAGGGCGCGCGCGATGCCCATCCGGTATATCCAGAGTGGAATCCTCCCTTGCCCTTTGCTACGACTCCGTATGCCTTAAAATTAAGTGGTTCAAAGTTTCTTAGAGCCCTTGCTGTGCGCCGTCGCTTTTGACAGCGATGCTTTCTCTCAGACACCGCGGCTTACCATTCTCAATGTCAGAAAGGCCTACTTTCCATGAACAGCTTCTCCAGCCGGACCACCCTGTCCTCGGGCAGTCTCCAGTACACGATGTATCGCCTGCCTGCGCTTGAAGACAAGGGCTTCAATCTCGCCCGCCTGCCCTTCAGCCTGAAGATTCTGCTGGAAAATCTGCTCCGCCGCGAAGACGGCGTCAACGTCACTGCCAGCGACATCGAGTTCCTCGCCAACTGGGATGCCAAGGCCGAGCCGAGCCGCGAAATCGCCTACATGCCCGCCCGCGTCCTGATGCAGGACTTCACCGGCGTTCCCGCCATTGTCGATCTCGCGGCCATGCGCGACGCCATGAAAGAGCTTGGCGGCGACCCCGAAAAGGTCAAACTGATCAATCCCCTCCAGCCCGCCGAGCTGGTCATCGACCACTCCGTCCAGGTCGACGAATTCGGCTCTGCCACAGCTTACGACGCCAACTCGCTGCTCGAATTTCAGCGCAATCGCGAGCGGTACGCCTTCCTCAAGTGGGGCCAGACCGCGTTCCGCAACTTCTCTGCCGTGCCTCCCGGCATGGGTATCTGCCACCAGGTTAATCTCGAATACCTCGCCCGAGTCGTCTTCACCAACCAGGTTGACGGCGAGACGGTCGCTTATCCTGACACCCTCGTCGGCACTGACAGCCACACGACCATGATCAATGGGCTCGGCGTCCTCGGTTGGGGCGTAGGCGGTATCGAGGCCGAGGCGGCCATGCTCGGCCAGCCCGTCTCCATGCTCATTCCCCAGGTCGTCGGCTTCAAGCTCACCGGCAAACTCAAGGAAGGCGCCACCGCCACCGACCTCGTCCTCACCGTCACCGAAGCCCTGCGCAAGCTCGGTGTCGTCGGCAAGTTCGTCGAGTTCTATGGCCCCGGCATCGCTGAACTGCCCCTCGCTGACCGCGCCACCATCAGCAATATGGCCCCCGAGTACGGCGCCACCTGCGGCATCTTCCCCGTCGACGAAGAAACCCTCCGCTACCTGCGCCTCACCGGCCGCAGCGAAGAGCAAATCAGCCTCGTCGCCGACTACTACAAGGCCCAGGGCCTCTTCCACGGCGCAGACTCGCCCGAGGCCGTCTACACCCAGACCCTCTCGCTGGATCTCGCGACCGTCGAGCCCAGCGTCGCCGGACCCAAGCGCCCCCAGGATCGCGTGCTGCTCTCAGACACCGGTGCGAGCTTCCGCAGGCAGCTCCCGGCGCTGCTCGGCCCCACCGCCAAACCCCTCGGCGAACGCAAGGCCTCAGTCTGGTCAACGGCCACCGCCGTTCTCGACAGGGTCCTGGGCAAAGAACCCCTGTCGCAGATTGAAGCGGACAAATCCCGCGGCGAAAACGAAGGACTGCTTTCTGGTCCAGACAGCAGCCTCAATCAGGCAGAGAGCCAAAGCTACAGCCATACCGTCAAAGGCCGCTTTGGCGTCAACCCTGACGACTTTCTCGACCACGGCTCGGTCGTCATCGCCGCCATCACCAGCTGCACCAATACGTCAAATCCCTCGGTGATGATTGCCGCCGGCTTGCTCGCCAAAAAGGCGGTCGAAAAAGGCCTTACCGTTCCTCCGTGGGTCAAAACCTCGCTTGCTCCTGGCAGCCGCGTGGTTACCGACTACTACCAGAAATCCGGCCTGCTCCCCTATCTGGAAAAGCTCCGCTTCAATGTCGTCGGCTACGGCTGCACCACCTGCATCGGCAACTCCGGCCCGCTCCCGGAAGACGTTTCCGACTCCATCAATGCCCACGGCCTGGTCGCCGTCAGCGTTCTCTCGGGCAATCGCAACTTCGAGGGCCGCGTCAACGTTGACGTCCGCGCCAACTACCTCATGTCGCCGCCGCTCGTCGTAGCCTTTGCCATCGCCGGCCGCATCGATCACGACTTCGCCAATGAATCCCTTGGCCTCGACCCCGTGACCGGCAAAGATGTTTACCTCAAAGACATCTGGCCCTCGCAGCAGGAGGTCGCCGAATCCATCGCCCTCGGCGTCACCCGCGAAGGCTTCACCCGCGAATACTCCACCGTCACCCTCGGCGACCAAAGCTGGCAGGGACTCAAGTTCCCCCTCGGCGACACTTACGAGTGGGAGCCAGACTCCACCTACATCCGCAAAGCCCCCTACTTCGACGGCATCACCGCCACTCCAGCCCCTGTTGAGGACATCGCTAACGCCCGAGTCCTCGCGATTTTGGGAGACAGTGTCACCACCGACCATATCTCCCCGGCTGGCAACATCAAGGCCAACGGCCCGGCTGGCAAATACCTCTCTGAACATGGCGTTCGCACCGCCGACTTCAACAGCTACGGCAGCCGCCGCGGAAATCACGAAGTCATGGTCCGCGGGACGTTTGCCAATGTGCGCCTGAAAAACAAGCTGGCCCCCGGCACCGAGGGCGGCGTCACCCGCCTCCTGCCCGAGGGTACTGGCATGTCGATCTTTGATGCCTCCGTTGCCTACGCCGAGCGCGGCGTGCCGCTGGTCATCCTGGCCGGTAAGGAATACGGCTCAGGCAGCTCGCGTGACTGGGCCGCCAAGGGGCCAAAGCTGCTGGGCGTCCGCGCCGTCATCGCCGAAAGCTTCGAGCGCATCCACCGCAGCAACCTGGTCGGCATGGGCATTCTCCCGCTCCAGTTCTCCGCAGGAGAAACCGTAGAATCCCACGGCCTTACCGGCGAAGAGCTCTACACCTTCCCCAACTTGAAAGCCATGCTCGACAGCAAGTTCGCCGACGGCAAAACCCTCCACGTCAAAGTAGTCTCCGCCGACGGCACCACCAAACTGATCGCAGCACGAGTCCGCATCGACACCCCCCAGGAAATCGCCTACTTCGAACACGGCGGCATCCTGCAGTACGTCCTGCGTCAACTTGTTGCGAACTAAATAATCTGATTGCCCCACCTTCGTCGGGCAGTTGTTATCCGGCTGACCTGCCCCCTTTTTCTCATCCATTTATAACTGGAGTTTTCCGGGTTTGGTTTTGCTTTGAGGTGTTGATCTCGCCGCCGTCGTCGGGGCTGTGGGGATGTGGGAAGCGTCGTTTGCTTTCCACATCTCCATAGCCCA
>JANYDG010000051.1 GCA_025359885.1 Acidobacteriota bacterium | reverse complement strand
CGGCGGTGAATGACAGCGAGCGTAATCGTCTCGCCGTGGCGAAAGAAGATCAGCGCCGGCATGTCGAACAGCTTATTGACCTCGCGTGTGATCCCCGCAAGAGCTGATCGCGAATAGTGCTCCCCTTTCAGCTCGATTGCGATAAAGAGATAGGAGTTAATGATCGCGCCGTTGAAAGCTCCCTTGCTCTCGAATTCAAACGGCATATTCGCCGCTGCGCGTATTTCCTCGTCCGTGACCTGAAAGAGAAAGTCAACGTCCTTCCACTCGTTGGGCAGGGCGTAGCGCTCGTTCATCGAGCGACCTTGGGAAAACGTGGCGAGAAAAGTTGCAAGAGTGTTCGGCTTGAGAGCGAGGCGCTTCTTGCTCGTGTAACCCAGCACTCCGAGGAGACCGGATGCCGCCTCCCCAAGAGGCGAGCTAGGAAACTTCTTCAGCGCGGCCACAATTGCTTGTTTCGTTTCGAATTCGTTCATGGTTTCTTCACCACCAGCCAAGTAATCAATTCCAAATCTGAGTTTTCGCTCACCTGAACTTGTTCATCAGGGAGAACGAAGGAGCGGTTAGACTGAAGTCCGGACGCGGCTCGCCTGCGGAAAGTCACAGCAATGGCGTCTACAGCCTTCCTTAAGAGGACGCCGTAGGCGTCCATCTTCGTACCGTGATCGGTTTCCTGGTCAAAGAGGTTGCAGAGTTCGGAATAGGGAGCGCTCTTTCCGGAGCACAGTAGCCGATAGATTTCGAGAATCTGTTTGGGCTGAGCAAAGCCGAAGCGAACATTCCCGTCGCTCAACACGTAAACCAGGAAATATGGCTGAAGAGGATTGATCCCGTCAGTAGTTCCGGTTGCAGATGGATGGGCTGCCGGTACAGGGCCGGCCTTTTGGCGAAGGCAGAAGATGACCCCTGGGACGATTGCCTTGTATTCCAGGCTCGGCGGAACGACGCTGTAAAGGCCGAAGGGCGCATCTTCAAGTGCGGCGCGATTGGCCTCGATGTATTTCATCAATTCAATACGAAAGTCATCGAGAGTGAACTCGGTTAGCGAGACGCTATCACCTAGGTCATCCAGATCGAGGACTTCCTCTCTGAGCTTGAGTAATTGCTTGTCGCGATATTTCAGGTCCTCATGTATCAGGTCCTCGATTTCCTCATTCTGAAGAATGTTGTCTTCAAAGGTCGCAGCCATGTCCACAAGCGCCATGCGCGCTTCGACACGATTCTTGAGATTGATGTATTTGTTCAGATCGTCGGTCGGCCAGAAGTTAACGAGTTGAACCGATTTGTTTACGCTACCGATCCGGTCAATTCGTCCAAATCTCTGAATGATTCGCACTGGGTTCCAGTGAATGTCGTAGTTGACCAAGTAGTCGCAGTCCTGGAGATTCTGCCCTTCGGAGATGCAATCTGTCGCAATCAGGAGATCGATTTCTCCGCTCTGGGGCATGGTCGGGATTTTGCTGCGATTCTTGGACCGGGGCGAGAAGTTCGTAAGAACCTCGTTGAAGGTTTTGTTTCCGAACGTTGTCCGCAGGCCGCCGCCACCGCACACAAGTGCGACGTTGATGCCAAGGTCATCCTTCGCCCACTTCACCAAGTTCTCATAGAGATAAATGGCCGTGTCTGCAAATGCCGTGAACACGATGACCTTTTTGTTCTCATGACCAAGCTTATCAACCGTGGGATGGTGAACCTTGGCGGTGATGAGCTGCTTCAACTCTGCAAGCTTATTGTCTCTCTCCACAGTTATCTTCTGGGCGGCTTGCAGTAATCCGGTAAGCTGGTCCTTGTCTTTCTTCAGATCGTGGAGCCAGTTCTTGCCGTAATCGAGCTCTAGGTGATCGAGCTTGTATTTGAATTTTCCCCCAACCCAGGCCACTTCTTCAGCTTCCTCATCGTCCCCGGTATCCTCGATGTCGAGATCAACCTCCAAATCGTCTGACGCTTTCTTCTGCGACGACTGGAGGTAATCGTGAATCTTCTGTTCGAGCGCCTCGATCTTGGCAATGGTGCGCCTCATCGTAATCTCAAAGGACCGTACAGAACTTTCGAGGCGCTTTAAGAAGTTCACTTTCATCATTCCGATGAGAAACGTTTCGCGGTCGGCTTGGGAGAAAGGATCGTGCGTTGAGGTCGTGTACTCGTCTCTGTATTTGTCCTGGACGTACTTGGATGGGTTGAAGAGGGACAGCTTATACTGAAAGATTTCAGCGTTGAGCTTGTCGTAGGAGAGAAAGAGTCCTTGTATATCGATTTCGGGGTAGAGAGACAATGGCTTGTCCCTCACGGGAAACCCGCCCAACTGCGCGATCGTGTCCTTGTAGTACTTTTGAATATGCTTACGAGAGCGGGCAATAGTTAGCTCGTCCAGGAGTTTGAAAAAAGCTGCGCTGAGTTTCTCCAAGAGATCACTGGTCTTTCGGGCTGCGCCTTGCCTGCGCGCCCATGCGGCAAAGACCTTTTGAGCCGCAGTCAGTGTCTCCTTAACGCTTTCAATTCCGAGGCTCTCGGCGAACGCGCCATCGTTCTCGCTTCCTTGGGTAACGAAATAGATTTGGTTTCGGAGGTCCTTTAGATCGTTGTTGACCGGTGTCGCGGAGATCAACAGGACTTTTGTCCGGACGCCAGACTTGATAATGTCATCCATCAACCGCTGGTAACGGCTCTTCCGTACGATCTCACCCGCATCGTCTCGTTTGCCCGGAGCATTGTTGCGAAAGTTATGCGACTCGTCGATGACAACCAGATCGTAGTTGCCCCAATTGAGGGTTTCGAGGTCGATAAGGCCAGAAAGGCCGCGCTCCCGGCTTAGATCGGTATGGGAAAGTACATCGTAGCGATATCGATCCTGAAGAAATGGGTTCAGGCTGCTGTTAGCCGTATAGACTGTCCAGTTTTCCCTTAGCTTCTTCGGGCACAGAACCAGAACGCGTTCGTTCTTAAGCTCGAAGTATTTGATGACGGCGAGAGCTTCGAACGTCTTACCCAATCCGACACTATCAGCGATTATGCACCCGTTGTACCGGAGGATTTTGTTGATAGCGCCTTTGACGCCGTCCTTCTGGAACTCAAAAAGGGCCTTCCAAGTCTCGGTCTCAAAGAGGCTGGTCCGACCCAAATCTGCGTCGGTCTTGCCGCTATCCTCTAAAAACCTCTCGAAGATGTGAAAGAGGGTCTTGTAATAGATGAATTCCGGGGGGTGGTTTTCGTACAGCTGTTTGAGATACTGCAGGACCTCTTGCTTGACATCCTTGACGAGACTATCGTTTCTCCAAAGTTCGTCAAACCATTCCTTCAAGTCCTGACGGTCCCGGTTGCCGTCAACAATTAGGTTTAACTCAATATTGTTGCTTTCAGCAGCAAGTCCGAGGCCACGTACAGTGAAATTGGAACTGCCGAGGATGGCATCCTGCACGCCGGCTGTCGCTATGTGATACATCTTTCCGTGGAGCAGGTTGGACTGCTTTATCGTCTTGATGTCGACCTTTGTCTCAATCCACTCGGCGCACTCCTTTGCAACTCGCTTTTGCTGGAGCTTGTTTGCGAGATCCAAACCGCCAGCATCCATGATGAAGGCCTTCTTCTCCGTTTTACTCGGGTCCAGGCGGTTCACGAACGATGGCTCACCGAACAGGAAGTTCAGGTGCTGAACCCGGTTGAGACTGTCTTTCAAGGCGTCATATGCGTAGATGGTGAAGTAGGCGGAAACAATCGAGAGGGCCGATCCATCCTGAATCTTTTCCTTCAGAAATGAGGCGACGCTTCCTCGCGTGTCGTTGTCGCGGATACCTGTATCTGTCCCTGAATGTGGCATTTGACCGGACTCCCCTTGACGCACGAAAAGATTCGGACGAGCTTCAACTGCACGATGAATTTTGTACCAGTGTACGCTCGTGGGGGCAGGGGTATTGCCGGTCTCGGCCTAGCCTGGGATGCGGGCCAAAGAGTGTGCGCCGGCCCTGCTGTTCGCCCGAAAGCCTAACGCTCCAGAATCGGGAAAGCCGGAGTCAGAACCCCAGTGGAGGCGGCAGGCATTTCGGCGTGCCGGGTTCCCGGTTCGGCACATTTCGTCTGGCCTTCGATACGAGGGCCGAGAAGGAACCGACTCGGCCATAGCCGTTGTCATGCATCACGGCCGTTGTCATGCAAAAAGTGTCCCAAAGGCCAAATTCGACGGAAAATGCGGACGGCACGGGAATGGTCCGACCAGCTTGTTGCTATGAATTGCCCAAGGACACCGCTAAGCCGCCGGCCCAGCCCATGTCCCGGTTACAAGCGCGTCGAGTCGGTCCTGCCTGGCCTTGACCCACTTTGCATAGTAGCGCTCGGTAGTTCTAATCGATTCGTGGCCGAGCAGTTTGGATACATCCTCCAGAGGGGTGCCCTTTTCAAGCAAGTGCACGGCGAACGTGTCCCGCAGCCTGTGGCTCCGCATGTGCCCATCACATTCGATTTGCGCGGCCTCAAATGCGGGGACGATAAACCGTTTACCCCAATTCCCAGTTACGCTCTTTTTCGATCCCTCGCCCGACCAGAAGAAATAGATGTCGTTGCCGTTCTGGACCGAGAGCAGTTCCTGGGCAACGTCAGGCAGAATTGCCACCGTGACATCTGTCCCTGTTTTGGTGCGCTGGGTGATTACCCGGTAGATGCCCATGGCTTCATCATGGATAAGTTCATCCCGTCTAAGCGTGAGAACGTCCATAATCGCCAGACCGGACCAGCGCATGAGCTGGAACAGCGCGCGGACGCGGGTTGCCCAGACCGCCGGGTCGCGGCGGCGCACCACTTCCAGAATGACCTCAAGAAGCCGCTTATATTCCTCTGCCGTGAGGGGCATTGTTGGCGGTTCTTCGATTTTGATCTTTGGCCAGGCTGGCACGCGTTCCAGCCACTGTGCCTCGTAGCAGTATCGTAGAAAGCTCTTGTAGCGTTCGCGGAGTTTGGCGCGGGTGTACCTGCTCGGGTAGAGTTTGGGCCAGTCCTCGCAAAATCCAGTGACGACTTCTCTGGTAATGCCCTTTACAACGAAGACCCCACGGCCCTCGCAAAACGTCCGCAGCCGCCCCAGCCAAAGCGTGTACTTTTTGATGAGGTCGGGAGTCAGTCCCTGGACCTTCTTGTCGGCGATAAACAGTGAGATGGCCGCGGCAATCGATTGGGCGTTGTTCTCGGAGGAAGGAGCGGAAGTGCGTCCGGCCAGCTGGTCCTCAAGATCGCGCTTGTCCTGCTCGGCGTCGACCCAGGAACGAGTCGCGGCGGTTTTCCGATACTGGACGCCGTTGTGCGTCCAGCGGAGGTGCTTGCGGCAGTTGCACCGACGGTACAGCTCATCGTCGGCGTGTTTGCATTCCTCAGAGTGGCGTACAAAGATCGCGATCAGGGGTGTGCTCATTTGCCGTGAAGTTTAGCGCAAAATTAGCGCAAAACCAAGATTCGTAAGCTATGTCGTTGATAATAAAAGACTTGTTTATGGTGGAGGCGGCGGGAGTCGAACCCGCGTCCGAAATCGAGGTCAGCCGAGAGACTCCATGCGTAGTCTATTCAGAAATTTCGCTCCCGCAGCTCAGAACAGACAAGAAACCACGAAAACTAGTCCGATGATCTTGTCATCCCCACACGGACCGAGCGGGAACAACCAGCCTGCTGTGCGACGCCCGCTCTCAGCCCACAGGCAAAGATGAGGAGGACGGCTGCCTATTTAATTAAGCAGCAAGTGCCAGATTGTTGTTGGCAATTGTGTTTTTGTAAGCGATTACGGGTGCCCACACCCCGGCATGCCTCTCTGCCGCTTACGATCCCGTCGAAACCGTGACGCCCCCATCGGTACTACTTCTCTGGGTAAACATCAGCCGGACCCGGAAGGTCGTGCTGCTCCTCAATTGTACGCTCATTGAGATTCCAGCGGTGTCTGCTCGTAGTCATGATGCGCAATCGCAGCCCGAATCTGAACCGGTGTCTTGCCCAACTTGGTCTGCTGATACGCAAAAATACCTTCCTTGGCGCAAGTAGAGCACTCCGTCCCATGCAAGCCTTCAAAACAACTGCGCAGGCTGGTATGCCCCAAAGCCTTGTCACAGCGGCAATTGCAGGGCAACTGATAAAGCACACTTGATACCTTTGCCGCCTGCTGGTACACATGCACCTGCCAGGGATAGGGGAAATTCTCCCCACTCAACTGAGCCCCGCCCAAAATTACCGGCAGGGAACTCACCTTTAACGGTGCCGATGCATGGTATGCCGGAATCTCCTCGGCCGGGTTGCTCCATTGTGCGTAGCTCATTGCGGTTGCTGTCGCCAGTGCAAGCGCCGCAAACCAACGGCGTGAAAATCTTCGTCGCATCACCAATCCTCGCTGCTCCCATTTTAACGCCAACTCGCAGGCAAAAAAAAGACGGCACGAACGGTTCTCTGTTCGTGCCGGGAGGCCAGTGACGCAACTTACTTGTCGCTGAAGTTGGGAGACTCACTACCAACTTCAGAAGCAATATCTACACCTTACTATAGATTGCGAGGATTGCAAATACTAAATTCAAAATATTTAGAGAGAACGCGGTCAAAAAAGAACAGGAAAATTTCAGGCCTCGCAGTTTCGTTGGCGTTTAGGTAAACTCGGTTAGACGACGTTGAGTCCTTGAGGGGCATTATGCCAAGTGATAGGAATAAAGCCAGTTACGCAACATCTTCAACGCCCGCGCAAAGCCATTCCAAGCTGATTGAGATCGGATTGGTCGCCGCAGCTTCGGCCTTGGCTGGCGGTCTGGCCGCTGCTTGGTGGCATCGAAAGACCCTGACCAAGCTCCAGAATCCCATAGTTCCATCGAATATACAGAAATCAGTAGAAGCCGCGGACGATCCTGAAGATACCGATTTCGTCTAGTTTTCAACCCAGTTCAGGCGAAGTTTCAAAAAATCCCTCTGGCCAGGCAAGCTCAAAAACCGGAGCTACAGGATTCCACCCACCTGATTTGCAAGGCTCACGTCCTTTTTCGTAATACCCCCGGCATCATGGCTCACCACCGCCAAACGCACCTTGTTGTAGCGGATATCCATGTCCGGATGGTGGCCGGCCTTCTCCGCAATCACTGCCACGGCATTCACAAAGCTCATGGCTTCGCGAAAGTCAGTGAACGAAAAATCTCGCACCAGCTTTCCGCCCTCCATCCGCCACCCGGTTAGACTCTCCAACTCGGCGGCGATCTCCGCTGACGATAAGACACTCATCCCCTGCTCCTCGCCGCGGTCGCCTTCATGCAAGCGCCGCCGCACCCTCGGTAGACTTCTACAACCGCTTCACGCGGTTTCCATCGTTTGAAATGGAGTCGGCTGCCCTGAAATCTCCAATCGCAATTCAATCCAAAGTTCATTGGGTATCTTCAGGAATTCGTCGACCACAAGCGGGTCAAATTGGGTCCCTGAACAACGAAGAATCTCCAACCGCGCCGCATCAAAGCTTTTCGCACCACGGTACGGTCGGTCACTCGTAATGGCGTCCAAAGCGTCAGCAATCGAAAAAATCCTCGCGCCAATGGGAATCGCGTTGCCACTCAGCCCCCGTGGATAGCCCTTCCCATCGAAGTGCTCTTGGTGCGAGTAAACAATCTCGGCAGCTTCATGCAGAAATGGAATCTTTCGCAGAATTTTGTAGCCTCGCTCGCAATGCTCCCGCATCAGCTCCTGCTCCTGCGCAGTCAGTTTGCCCGGCTTACGCAAAATCTCGTCCGGAATCGCCATCTTTCCGATATCGTGCAAAAATGCACCCCGGGCGATTACCTTGATCATCTCTGAGCTAAGGCCAAACGCTCGCGCCAACGCAATCGTGTAAGCCGTCACGCGTTTCGAGTGCCCTTCTGTCTCAGAGTCCTTCAAATCCAGCGCATCTCCCAGCGCCTCAAGCGTGATGTCGTACGAACGCTCCAGGTCAAGAATCGCCTGCCGCAATAACTCCGTACGCGCCTGAACGATCTGCTCCAGGCTTTGCTGATAGCTTTCGTTTTCGCGCTGGGTCTGGCGGTGCTCCAGCGCGCTTCGTACCGTATTCAGCAATTGGTCTCGCTCAAACGGTTTCAGCAGGTAGTCGTAGGCCCCGTTGCGCATTGCACTGATGGCGACCCGTACGTCTTGAATTGCAGTCACCATGACCACCGGCGTATGCGGGTGGTCGATACGCAAGTGGTCCAGCAGCGCAATGCCATTGCCATCCCGCATGACCATATCCGTAAGCACCAGGTCAAAATGCTGCTGGTCTATCAACTCAAAGGCTTCACCATGGCTGCCGGCCAGGACCGTGACGAAGTTTTGACGATCAAGCGTCGCACCCAGCATCGCCCGTACATGCGGTTCTTCGTCGATGATCAATATCCGTGCAGATGTCCCCATGCGTACCTCCGGTCATCCGTAAGATGCACACATTATTACCCACGCAAGTAGTCATGTGCCCTTGAACTGCGTTATTTGTGCGCCATCAACAATGAACGCCCACGTGTTCTTCAATTGCTTTCGATTCGACGCTCGTTCGATCCCAATGCAGCGCCGGCTCAGCAGTCCTTCTTCAGTCGAGCGCGATTCCCTGCCGCCCAGCCTTCCTTGGTCACCTGGCGGCTTCGTCCTACTGCAAGCGCATCGGCCGGCACCTCCTTCGTGATGCACGATCCGGCTCCAATGTAAGCCCCATCGCCGATCAGGATGGGAGCCACAAGAGTGGAATCGCTACCAACAAACACGCCCTCACCGATCCTGGTCGTGTGCTTGTTCACTCCGTCATAGTTGCAGGTAATCACGCCCGCCCCGATGTTGCTTCCTGCGCCCACCTCAGCGTCGCCCAGGTAGGTTAAGTGGTTGGCCTTCGCACCTTTGCCCAACCGGGCTTTCTTGGTCTCGACGAAGTTCCCAACGTGCGCATCTTCGCCAATGTCGCTGCCTGGCCGCAGATGTGCAAAGGGTCCAATCTTCGCCCCCATCCCAATCTCCGACTCTGTAATCACGCAGTTCTGCCGGATGAGAACTCCATCGGCCACAATCGCGTCCTCCAACACTGTATAGGAGCGGATCAGGCAATTCGAACCAACCCTGGTCTTGCCCAATAGCTGCACATAAGGCTCAATCACCGTATCCTGTCCCACCTCCACACCAGCCGCGATCACGCACGTTTCTGGTTTGAAAATCGTCACACCCCGAGCCATCAGCCGATATGCCGTCTCCAGCTGCAACTTGGCCTCGAGCGCCACCAACTCAGCGATCCTGTCCACGCCCATCTCCTCCTCTGCCTTTTGGCTTCTTCCAGCAGTCATCCAATTAAAACCTAAGCGGCCAGCGCTCACCCGTCAATCCACCCCAATATCAGACTCTATCGAACTCGTCGCCTCCACCAGTCTTCTCAAAATCTCCCGCACATGTCGCAGGCAGATGTGAGAGGTCAAACCCATCCGGTAAAATCAGGACGCGCAGAAGGAAGACCCAATGCCCATCGGATCCAGACCCGCATCGGCTGCCCCGCCCACGATCATTCGCAGTGTAGCTGTCCTCGGTGCAGGTACCATGGGCTCCCGCATCGCCGCGCATCTCGCCGGCTGCGGAATCCCGGTTCTCCTCCTCGATCGAGTGCCTGCGACCGCAAGGTCCCGCAACCAGATCGCTGAGGCGGCAATTGAAACTCTCCTTAAATCAAAGCCAGCAGCTTTCTACTCCCCCGAAGCCTCCCGCCTCGTCACGCCCGGCAATTTCGAAGACGACCTGCCGCGCCTCACCACCTGCGACTGGGTCATCGAAGCCGTCACCGAAGACCTCGCCATCAAGCGGTCTCTGCTCCTCCGTGTCCTCCCCCATCTGGGATCAGGCGCTCTGCTCACCACCAATACCTCTGGCCTCCCCATTGCCAGTATCGCCGCAAGCCTTGGCGAAGCACTCAGCGTCGCCACCCGCGAACGATTCTTTGGTACCCATTTTTTCAATCCACCCCGCTACATGCGTTTGCTCGAGGTTATCCCCACCCCTGAAACCGATCCCCAGGTCATCGCCGCATTTACCAGCTTCGCCGACCGTATTCTGGGCAAGCAGGTCGTCCAGGCCCACGACACGCCCAACTTCATCGCCAACCGCATTGGCGTCGCCAACATGTTCGCTGCTCTCAACCTTATGCTGCAGCAGGGCCTGACCGTTGAAGAAGTAGACGCCCTTACCGGCACTGCCTTGGGTTGGCCTCGCACCGGTACATTGCGCCTCGCTGACATGGTCGGCATCGACATCCTCGCCCACGTTGCTTCAAACTTCCAGGAATCCTCCGCCGACAACCCCGCCTATGCCCTCATTCAGAATATGGTCGAGCGCGGCTGGCTGGGTGACAAGGCCGGGCAGGGCTTCTACAAAAAGCAGCGCGATGCCGCAGGCAAGGAAGAGCGCCTCGCCCTCAATCTCCAGACGATGGAGTACCGCGCTTTCGCCAAGGCCCGTATCCCAGCGCTTGACATCGCCAAAAATGCGACGAATCTTCCCGACCGTCTCCGTCTGCTGCTCAGCTCCAACGGAAAGGAAAAGGCCTCAGCCTACATCTGGCCCTTGCTCGCCAATCTATGGAACTACGCCGCAGACCGCATCGGCGAGGTCGCCGACGACGTTCCCTCCATCGATCGCGCCATCTGTGCTGGCTTCAACTGGGAACTCGGCCCCTTCGCCCTGTGGGATGCCGCCGGCGTTGCTTCCTCTGTCCACCGCTGCAAAGAGTTGGGGCTCGCCGTCAGCCCCCATGTCAAAGCTCTCCTCGCCGCAGGCCATACCGCCTGGTATTCCAGCGACGGCTCAACCTGTTTTTCTCCGTTGACCACCAAACTCTCGCCTGTCGCAACCCAACCCGGCCATGCCCGCGTCAGCAATTTCCGACCTGGAACCCAGGAAACTCGCGGAGTTGTCAAAAAAAATCCAGGCGCATCCCTGGTTGATCTCGGGGAAGGAATCGCCTGCATCGAACTTCACTCTCCCAAATCCGCAATCGGCGGCGACGCCGTGAGCCTGATTCGCTCCTCACTGGCCTCAGGCAGCGAGTCAGTTCGCGATTTTCAGGCCTTCGTCATCACCAGCGATTTTGAAAACTTCTCCGTCGGCGCCAACCTGATGCAACTCTTGCTAAGCATCCATGAGGGCGAGTGGGACGAAGTCAACCATGCCATCCGCAGCTTCCAGCAAATGACCGCAGCCATCAAGTTCTGCCCCCGCCCGGTCGTCGTCGCACCCTACGGGCTATGTCTCGGTGGAGGCACAGAAATCAGCCTCCACGCTGCCCAGCGTCAGGTCCACACCGAACTCTATATGGGGCTCGTCGAGGCAGGCGTTGGCCTCATCCCCGGCGGCGGTGGCACCAGGGAAATGGCCCTCCGAGCCCATGATGCTGCCCGGGCCTTCGCTCCGCCTGAACCTCGCGATCCGCCCGCTAAATTTGCCCAGTCCGGCGAATACGCCGCCGCGCTCAAGCGGGCCCTCGAAACCATCGCTACGGCTAAAGTCTCCACCTCAGCTTCAGAAGCTGCGAGCCTCGGCCTCCTTGCCCCCCATGACCGGGTTACCCGAAACCGCGAGCGCCAACTGCTTGACGCCAAAGCAGTTGCTCTCCTCATCGCTGACGCAGGCTACGTCCCCCCGGTTGCGCGTACGCACTTTGCAGTCGCAGGCATCGCTGTATTGCCTACCCTCGAGACAGGCATCTTTCTCATGGGCGAGGCAGGATTTGCCTCGGAGCACGACCAGAAAGTCGCCCGTAAAGTCGCCCATGTCCTCTGCGGTGGCAGATTGACACCTGGCTCGCTGGTCTCCGAGCAATACCTCCTCGACCTTGAACGAGAAGCGTTCCTCTCCCTCTGTGGGGAGCGAAAGACTCAGGATCGTATCGCCCACACCCTCAAAACCGGTAAACCCCTGAGGAACTAGCCATGTTCATCCGATTACCCTCGGGTCCCTGTCGCGCCGCTAACCTTCTCGCCGTCGTCGCAGCTATCCTGCTCGGGCCATTGACGTTCGCTGCACAAAATGAGGCCCCGTCCAATCTCGTTGAAACCGGTCAGGTGTCCATCTCCGGGCGCACGCTCAGCTATCGCATCCGCAATCTGCCCGTCAACGCTTTTCCCGACCTTCCCGGTCCCATTGCCGAGGCTCTCACCGCTCGCGGCTGCGTCATTCCGCAGACCTACCAGGCGCATCGGCCTGAAAACGTCATCCACGCCAGCCTGGAGCGCCCCGGTTCCGATGATTGGGCCGTCCTATGCTCAACGCAGAAGCAGATTTCTCTGCTCGTTTTTTTCGCCACTGCTTCGGCAGCACAGCCCGTCGTTCTGGCCCAGCAACCCTCCACCCAGCGCCTGCAACCTCATGATTTGACGGGGGTTCTTGGATTCAACTGGGGCATTGATCCCGCCACTCCCAAGCAGGTGCATGATGCCCAGGCAGGCATGTCCCACAGGCCAGTGCCTCCAGACCATGATTGCCTCGCCGACAGCCAGATTGACCAGCACACGATCTTTCACCTATTCCGCAACGGCGCGTGGGAAATGGTTGATACCCAATAACTCAGCCGCGCGCAGGAGTTTCGACACCATGCCCTCATCCCACACTGAAGCTGTCATCGTCAGCGCAGTCCGCACCCCGGTTGGCCGCTCTGGCAAAGGAGCATTTGCCACCACTCGGCCCGATGATCTGGCGGCCTGGGCCGTGCGCGCCGCGTTGGAACGGGTGCAAGCGCTTGATTGGAAGGAACTTGGCGACCTGGTGCTCGGCTGCGCAATGCCTGAGGGCGAACAGGGCTGGAACATTGCCCGCAACGTTGTGTTGCGGGCCGGCCTACCGGTTGAGATGGGTGGAGTGACGGTAAACAGGCTTTGCGCCTCTGGGCTTGAGGCGATCGCTCAAGCTGCAAATCAGGTTCAATCCGGCAGGGTTCAGGCAATCGTGGCGGCAGGTGCTGAATCCATGAGCATGATTCCCATGGGAGGAGGTAAACCGAGTCCCAATCCGTGGCTGGCCGAAAACTATCCGCAAGCTCTTCTTACCATGGGACTTACAGCAGAGCGCGTGGCGCGGCGTTACCAGATCGCCCGAGAAGACCAGGATGCCTTCGCCCTTGCAAGCCACCAAAACGCCGTCGCCGCGCAGGCTGCTGGGCGCTTCGCCAGTGAAATCGTCCCGGTGACCATTGCGAGCCACACCCCAGCAGTCAAAAGTGGAAGTTCAAGTCTCTTCGAATCAATCATTTCCGTAGATGAAGGCCCGCGCGCTGACACCTCTCTTGAAGCCCTCGCCAGGCTCAAACCAGCCTTTGCAGCGCTCGGTTCGGTCACGGCGGGGAACTCTTCGCAGACCTCGGACGGGGCAGCTGCCGTGGTGCTTATGTCGGCACAACTTGCTGAGGAGATTGGGGTTACGCCGCTGGCCCGGCTGGTCGCCTATGCCACTGTCGGCTGTTTGCCAGAAGAAATGGGGGCTGGCCCGATCTTTGCAATTCCCAAAGCACTGAAAATGGCTGGGTTGACGCTGGATCAAATTGGACTGATTGAGCTGAATGAGGCTTTCGCCGCGCAAGCCCTGGCCGTGATTCGCACGCTTGGCATTGATTCGGCGAGGGTTAATGTCAACGGGGGGGCAATTGCTCTCGGCCATCCTCTGGGCTGCACCGGGACAAAATTGACCGCAACGATCCTCGCAGAGATGGCCCGCCGTGACGTGCGTTACGGCATGGTGAGCATGTGCGTTGGCGGCGGCATGGGCGCAGCCGGAATTTTCGAGCGATTGAGCTAGAGAGAGCAATCGGACAAAGCGCAATCGCCGCATCGCAAAGTGTAATCGGTGTCATGCAATGTGTAATCGGCGCATCACTCGGTGCAGTCTTTGGCAGTCACAGCGCAATGTCTGAGGGTGACGGCTCATCTGGGCCACTCGATGCACGGCCTTGACCCCATCCAGCGGTTTTCAGTAAGCGCACAAAAAACGGCAGATTCCAATTCGGAATCTGCCGCTTTTCATTCTTCTGAATTTTCAAAGCTGAAAAACTACGCTTTGGCGGGGGCCAGAACGAGCGTCTTCAGCCGGGCGTTGAGGCGGCTCTTGTAGCGCGAAACAGTGTTCTTGTGCAGCACACCCTTCTGAACGCTCTTGTCGAGGGCCGAGACGGTGGCCTTGAACTGCGTCTGTGCAGCGGCCACATCGCCCTTGGTGAGGGCTTCGCGCATCAGGCGCAGGCTTCCGCGAACGCGGGTACGGTTGGCGCGATTGACTTCAGTCTTGACGATGGTCTGGCGGGCGCGCTTGAGCGAGGAAACATGATTTGCCATGGTGTTTTGCTAATCCTTTTTGGTCCGGGCTGCTTGGATGCTGGCTACCGGGGTCTGATGATGCCCCGCTGCCGGGGTGGGTTGCTGGCAGAATGCAGATTCAGCCGCATCCCTTGCAATTCCCTAGTCTACGCGAAGGCGGGTTGGGGGTCAATGGAGAAGTCGGTCCCGACTCCTGCAGCGCGTACCTTTTGGCCCCGGGAAAAGCCGGTCCCTGACTGCGCTCGGGCGGACTAGCAATTCAAAGAGCAGAGGTCGTTGCGGGAACAACAGAAATAAAGGCAGGAACAGATTCCCTGTGGGGGAATGACAAACGCCCAGCAGCGGAATTTTCGCTTAGAAGGTGAGGCGAGCAGAGAACTGGAGAACTCTGGGGCGGCCGTTGGGGCTGATTTCTTCCAGTGCTTTGAAGTTGTCTGGTCCAGAGTTCGGCACGAGGTAACACTGCTGGTTGATCGAGGTGCCGTCGCCGCAGTTGGTGCCAATGGGGTTGTATTGCAGCGAGTTGATTCCTTCACCGTTCTGCACATAGTAGTTCGCGTGGTTAAAGAGGTTGAAGCCTTGAGCCTCGAGCTTGAGAGAGAGTCGTTCGCTGAGCGGGAAAGTGCGGGCAAGGGCCCCGTCAAGGCGTTCGATCCAGGGCCCGTAAAAGGAGTTGAGACCGATGCCGGGAGTCGGTCCGGCACCGTTAATGCCAGAGGCGGTATTGGCGGTGTCCTGATTGACGGCAGAGTCGTTGAGGTTGCCGTTCGCTCCTGAGCAGTTGTTGAACAAGTCATCGACAGCACCGGCGGCAGAGGCCGAGGTGCAGGCCGGACTGAGCAGGGCGCTGTACGGTCGGCCCGAGGAAAGTTCGAGTACATTGCTGAGGGTCCAGTTGGAGAGCAGCGTGCGCCCAGCGCGCGCGCGAGTCAGGCGTTCCAGGTGGGGCTGGTAAACCGCTGCTGCCGTGAGGCGGTGACGCTGATCGAGCAACGAGGGGCCGTGCGCGTTGGAGAGGTCAAACTGGTTGTTGAAGTCCATCCCGTCCCGCATGAGGCTCTTCGCAAAGGTGTAGGAGGCCTGAAGGGCGAGTCCGTGGGAGGAACGGCGCTGAAGCTGAAAAAAGAGTGAGTTGTACTGGTTCTGGCCGGGGCTGATGAGAGCGTTGATCTGGCCAAGGTTAGGGTTGATGCGACCCTCTGTCAGCAGGCCGGAATCCATCGTGGGCAGCGAGATGGAGCGGCCGGAGCAGGGGAGCGTCGTGGTGTCTTTGGGGCAGACGACATACGTAGTCCTGCCCTGGAGCGGCTGGAGATTAAGGTCGTAGGCGCTCCCGGCAAAGAGGTGGACGCCATGGTTCCACATGGTGCCTAGGGTGAGAGTGGTGCTTGAGGCGATTTCGAACTCGACCTGGAGGCTGGCTTCGAGGATGTTGGGCACTTTGAGCTGGGGCGACACCAGAGAAATGTCAGGGAGGGCCTGGAAGAGGGCTGGATTGCTGATGTTGTTGGGGAAGGCGGGTCCGTAAAGGTTGCCGCCGATTTGCCCCGCAGCCTGTTGGTTCGGGGCGAGGTCGGGGTTGTATGCAGCGCTGACCGATGCTTGTTGGGAGGGTAGTCCGTTAGAGACGACGGCGTTGCGGTAGTTGAGGCCGTTGAAATTGGTGTAGAACTGACCGAATCCACCACGCACGACGGTTTTGGGATTGGGAGACCAGGCAAATCCCAGGCGCGGGGCAAGGCGCACCCGCTGGTTGGGGAACTGACCCGTCAACGGGAAAGCGGGGTTGGCCTTCGGTTGCGGGTACACCTGAAAGTCTTCGCGGAGACCCATGTCGATCGTGAAATGCGCCAGGGCCTGGTAGGAATCCTGGAGATAGAAGCCAGTGGCAGGTACACCAAAGGCAAAATTGGGATTACCAGCGGCCTGCGTGAAGGAGCTGTATTCGCCGAGAGCAAAGCTCTGCAGGTTGGTGAAGACATAGCTTCCACGAAAGGAGCCGAACTGGACGTCGGCGTTGGGGTCGGCACCGCCGAAGTAGCGGTCCGCATCCCACGCGCGGTTGAAGTCGGCACCAAATTGCAGGGTGTGCCTGCCGAGTAAGAGGTCTACGCGGTCGGAGACGGACGTCTGCTGCTCGTAGACACGGCCCGTAGAAAAGGAGGCGTTGCCAAGTGTGAAGAAGGCGGGGGCCTCGAGGAGGAAGGTCGGCAGACTGTCCGGGACGAGGCCTGTCGGAGTCGCAATCTCGTTGTCTTCCGAGGCTCCTGCGTGGAGTTCGTTGAGCAGATGGGGTGAAAACGTATGGGTCCAGCCAAAGCTCGCCTGTTCGTCGTGAACTTCAGCGTCGGCTAGAGACTGTTTGCCGTAGACAGCGACAGGGCTGACAGTGATGATGCCGCCGGGAGAGTCGAAGCGGTTGATGTTGGTGCTGAGGAAGAGGCTGTCGCGTTCGCTTGCCTGCAAGTCCAGGCGGCCGAGACCCGCGGAATCATCCTTGTGTCTGGGCGCGGTGCCGAGGTTGGATGCAAGGCTGTTGAGGACGTTGGAGACCTGCTGGAGGTAGACGGGATTGTTCGGGTCGGGGGTGCTGTCGCTGCCTGGAACCGGATAGGGAGAATTGGGGGCGGGCAGCGGTGTGCCTGCCGGGATGCCGAAGTCGGTCTCTGTGATCTGGGCGATGGTCGGGTTGATAACAGAGATGGGATTGGACTCCCGCTGCTGTTCGTAGTCGGCGAAAAACCACAGGCTGTGGCGGCGGATCGGGCCTCCGATGCTGCCGCCGAATTGATGCAGGGAGTCGTCGGATCGAGCGAAGCCAGCTGATTTGGAAATGGCGTCGTTGGCACCGGTCGCCGCGTTGCGGTTGTAGTAGAAGAGGTTGCCGTGAAAGGAGTTGGTGCCGGAGCGGGTGACCGTGTTGACAAATCCGGCACCGCCGCCAAACAGGGCAGAGTACGGGCTGACGGAGACCTGGAACTCCTGGATCGCATTTTCGCCATAGAGATAGGGAATGCGGTACCGGCCCAGGATATCGGCGAAGTAGTTGCTCGTGGCGTTGGTTCCGTCGACGGTAAAGGAGCCGGAGCCGTTTCCGTTGGCGTAGCCGGAGTCTTCGCCGCCCTGCTGACCAGCGATGCTCACCAGGCCGGTATCTCCGTCGGAGCTGGTGTTGGGCGTGAGCAAAGACATATCGGTGTAGCGGCGGCCGCTGAGAGGCAATTCCTCCAGAAAGGTGCGCTCCAGAACTGTGCTGGCGGAGGAATCAGCTTGGCGGAGCATTGGGGTCGTTGCATCGATGCTGACCGTGACATGGGAACTGCCGACGCCGAGCCGGAGGTCCTGGGAAGTCGTGTTGCCGACCAGCACCTGGACGAGGCTGGTGACTGAAGTGAATCCGCTGCTCGAGGCAGTCAGGGAGTAGGAGCCCGGTGCCAGGGAGGGGAAGCGGTAGAGTCCGGTGCGCGAGGCCAGGGATTGCTGGTGGATTCCCGTGTTGAGGCTTTCAATCACGACGGCGGCGGCCGGCAGTGCCGCACCGGTCGGGTCCGTGACCCGGCCCACCAGGTTGCCGGAGAGGATCACGCCCTGGCCGCAGAGTGGAGTTCCGCAGAGGGCTGCGAACAGCGTCAGGCGGAGGCCGAAAATCGAAGAGGCGCGGAATCTGGAGCGGAGAGAGAGGCGAAAGCAGGATTTTGGCACGGTGGCTCCACGAGAATCTTCGGGGGTTAGGTCATATCCCGCATCGAACGAACCAGTCTCGAATTGCGAGGACCATCACAGGATAGGCCGAGGATGGGCGGCTCGGATGGGTCGTGAATGGAATTTCATCGGGTTGCAACCTGCCATTCACGCGCTGAATTCGTGGCATCAACAGGGGCTACAAGACGCCATGTGGCGGGTAGGGATGCAGTCAGGAAGGGGGGTGCCCGGGGGGTAGAGCTGGAGTGGGAATTTACACAAATTGAGTTGACGGCAAGGGCTGGTGGCGATACTCTCATCGCAGATACAGGATTTGGTCACCCACGCCATTCCGTCTCGCAGTCTGCCGCATGCGGCCCTACTCGCGCCTGTGTCTTCCAGCCTCAAGCACTTTCCTGATCGATTCTCCTCCTTCAACCCATATTTCACCCACTCACCCGCTGGCGCTTCTGCGCCCAGCCACGGAGGTTGCCTAGTCCATTGAAGATCGCTCTGGAGATTACGCCCAACCTTGAGCCCCTGTTCGGGACCCGCGACGAAAACCTGAGACTGATGGAAGATGCGTTGGGAGTGCGGATTGATCTGCGTTCTGACGCCGTGTATGTGCAGGGGCCAGAGGAAAGCGTAGGCCGCGTCAAGCGTATCTTTGCCGACTTCGAGGCACTGCGCAAGGCGGGCGTCAATCCCCATAACGGTGAATTGCATTCAATGCTGAAGCTGGTCGTGGCCGATAGCGCGACCACGCTCAAGGGGTTGGCAGACGCAACGAAGCAGCGGTCCGCAGTCGGTGCAGCAGGGGTAAAGCGACAGGTGACAGCGCGCTCCGTCAACCAGGGCAAGTATCTCGAAGCGATTGAAAAGAACGACATGACCTTCGGCGTGGGTCCGGCCGGCACCGGCAAAACCTACCTCGCCGTCGCCATGGCCGTCGCGGCGATGAATGCGAAAAAGGTAAGCCGCATCATCCTGGTCAGGCCAGCGGTCGAGGCCGGCGAACGGCTCGGCTTCCTGCCAGGCAGCCTGCAGGAGAAGGTAGACCCCTATCTGCGCCCACTCTACGACGCGCTCTATGACCTCTGCGACCCGGCAAAGGTCGACAACATGCTCGAGAAAAACATCATCGAGGTCGCGCCCCTCGCCTTCATGCGCGGGCGCACCTTGAGCGATGCCTTCATCATCATGGACGAAGCGCAAAACACCACCACCGAGCAGATGAAGATGTTCCTGACCCGGCTCGGCCAGGGTTCCAAGGCTGTCATTACCGGCGACATCACGCAGATCGATCTCCCCAATCCCAAGAAGTCGGGTCTGGTCGAGGCCATCAACCTGCTCAAAGGCGTAGAAGGCATCCAGTTCTGCCACTTTGAAGATGTCGACGTCGTCCGGCACTCGCTGGTTCAGCGGATTATCCGCGCCTACGAGGGCAAGGCGCAGCAGGGCGAGCTGCCGCTGGGGATTGTGGATTCTGGCGATTCGCGGTCGCCGCTGCGCGATGGCATTTCCGCCAAGCCCCCTTCTAAACCGCAATAAGGTGTAAATCAGTTCATCCAATAGCTCGCATGGCTTCTTCCTGGGAGGAAGCCATGCGATTTTTCGCTGAGGCGTCGCGGTCGAGCAGAGTTCCTGATTCTGGATACTTCTGACGTTCCACGACCCCCTTCAAATGAGGAGATCGCACCTTGTGCTATTCTGACCGACAATGAAATTTGCAGGATGGGTTTTAGCAGCGGCAGTCATCTGTGTGGCATCTACAGCCGCCCAGACAGCGGGTTCTGCGCCTGGTAAAGGCGCGGCCTTTGGCACACGAAACACGCGCGATTGCTCACTGAATGCAGCTTCACCGACCGGCGCGCAGTTACAACAGGTCTTCATCTGCGAAACAGAAGTCTATACGCCGCCAGGGTCCTCCCGCGCGTCGCTCGACCTGGTCAGCAACGTCGCTCTCCAGTTCAGCAAGGCGCGGCCCTATAACGCGAATACAGATGCGTACCAATCGATCGATGTAACTCAGCCTGTCTTTGACGTGCGTGGGGATTACGTCGGCTGGACCTGTTTCGTGCCGGTTTCGGGTAACTATGGCAATGCACCTGTTGCTGGTAAGAACTGCTGGAAATCCATCGGCAAAGGTGTCCACGGCATCGCCTTCCGCGACACGTTCGGTACATGGCACGTCAAGGTTTGCTGCACCGTCTCGGCAGATGGAAGCAACATCGTTTACTACCCGCCACCGACCAACCTGTTCTAAGGCCGTCCGACCCTTGCTTCTTGCCCCTGATTACGTCGGGGCGGGTCGGCAGCATCTCACGCAGTACAAGACGAGTCACTGACGAGATTTGGGCGGCATCCAGTTGAGACGGTTCAGCGCGATTCAAACCTGGGGATGTCATCGAGGCCTGCTCCAGCAACTGAAGTCCCATGCTCTCTGTCTCGGACCGGGAGTTAAGTTTTGACCGCGGTCTTGGCCCGTTCATATCAAGGAGCCCTGCGATTTTGCACCTGGGCGTCGCGGTGTGTGACACCTGCTTCATTCTGCTTTCCTTGGACGATTTGAACGAAGTGCAAGGCCTGGTTTTGAGACCGATGGGGTTTGATCTGAAGCTTCCGAAAACGGCTTTCACAGAGGCCACGCCAGTCGTGTGAACAGGCCCTGGTCTGTGCTCAGAAGAGTCCAATAGCCCCGGCTGTCCTGAATCGTGTTGTGACCGAATCCGGGAACAACGACATAAGAGACAATGCCGTTGCGGCATCCAGTTCTGCCACTTTGAAGACGTCGACGTCGTCCGGCACTCGCTGGTTCAGCGGATTATCCGCGCCTACGAGGGCAAGGCGCAGCAGCAGGTATTGCCTGGGTTTGATGCGCCGGAGAATGAGGCGGCGCAGACGGGTGGAGTTACGGTGAAGGTGACGAGTAAGCCGCAGTAAGGTCGGTGGAAACGCGCATGGCTTCCCTGAGGGGAAGCCATGCGTGGTTTTGGCGGGGAGGTGGATTGGCACAGGTCGCGTTGATCAGGCACGAATTGGAATCCCCGAGACTCGGACATGCTTATCGGAATTGGCGACTCCGGCCTTAGTCAATTCGTCCACAAGGGCATTGTAGATAGGCCACGGATAAGGTGTTGGTCCAACGATAAGGCGACCAAAGATCTGCGTGAAATCCAGGTCTGCGATCTGAGTCGAAACCGACGCATCAAGGGGGACCTTGTAGACGATTTGCGGCACCCCGGATACGACTTCGGTCGATCGCTCCATGAGTCGCGAAGGCCCAAGCGATGGCGTATAGGCTCCAAGCGTCGGCGCATAGATTGCTCGCCACTCGCGCTCCTCATGAAAGCCCTCGTGTTTCAGGCACACCACGCGAAACAAAAGCGTGGTGAAAATCATTGTGACAAGTGCAGCACGATCAATTTTCTGGAGATACTCGCGATCGGCGTGAATTCTTGCAATGACTTCTTCCAGATCCTTGTGCGCAGCAGATTCCGAAAGATATCCAACCGGACTGAATTTGATTTTCAGAGGTAGGATCGAATCAGTATACGGAATGTTAAGCACAATTCCGATTCGAGTCGCAGTTCCGCCGAATGCGCGCCACATTGAAAGTCGCCCGTTGGAGTCCTCGCTTTCCTGGTGCTCCGAAAGACACGCGATATACGAGTTCGATCGAATATCTTGCCAAGCACGGTAAAACGCAGTAATTGCTTCAATTGCGACACCGGGAATGCAGGCGTCCAGAGCCTGTATGAATGATTCCTTTTTCGCTTGGTCGGCGAAAAATCCTTTCAAGATGTCGAAGCCGTATTGCACCTCGCTGAAGTCTGACATGCAGTTGGTGTTGCGCATCCAGAAACGTTTGGTTCTGATTATGTTGAGAGCGGCCTCGGCCGTTGTGTAGTGAACGAGGCGTCCGCTCGTCTGGTCCGGCTTGCGCTGGAATAACTCTCGAGTCTGCTTCATGAAACTCGGCATGAAGATATCTGCTAGTCGAATTTCTTGTTCGCGCATCTCTGGCGTGACAATGGCCTCTAGGGGTACGTTTTCCACAGCGAATTCTCCCAGCACTAAGACTAAATCCTTTCGCGGAAGAACATTTTCCCACGCTTCTCCCTCTGAACTGCAATCCGCCTCTAATCTATTCTGCTCACTTCCGCTCATTTCGGAGGTTCTGCTTGGTATTGCAGTTCTACAAGCACGCCGAGAATCCTCCTGTCCTCGCTAGTGACGACCCGAGAAACTGTGCACCTCCGATGCCAGAGGGAATCCGGCGCTCAGGCGGGGTTAGTCATCATTAACGTATTTTGTTTCGCTTGCGGAGAAGAGCAAGGGCGCTCGGAGCCGTCGAGGCTCCTCGTTGTGGGG
>JANYDG010000031.1 GCA_025359885.1 Acidobacteriota bacterium | reverse complement strand
GACGCCATCGGCAACCTGATTGATCAGATGCTGCAGCGAATGACTGCCACCCATGTCCAGGAAGCCGCGACCCGTGCTGTCCGAATTGACGTACATCACCGCCTTGTCCTGCAATTCCTGAGCATGCGTTTCAACCCACTCGGTCGATCCGAGCAGGCCCGGCTCTTCACCATCCCAGGCGCAATAGACGATTGTCCGCCGCGGCTTCCAACCCTGCTTGACAAGATTGCCAATTGCGCGCGCCTCTTCCAGTTCTACGCTCATCCCCGAGATCGGGTCCTCGGCTCCGTTCACCCAGGCATCATGATGGTTGCCGCGAATCACCCACTCATCCGGTGCCTTACTGCCCGGAATCTTTGCAATCACGTCATACAGCGTCTTGATGTCCCAGTTGGAAAACATCTTCAGATGCACCTGCGCCGCAGTAGCCGGGCTGGCCGCGCCCATTCCCTGGCCCATGTGGTAGGTGAGCGGCAGCCCGCCGCGCCATTTCGCGGGAGCGACGCGCCCGGTCATTGCCTCAAGCAGTGGCGTCGCATCGGCGTAGGAAATTGGAATCACGGGAATCCTGGTGATAATCGGTGAATCCTTCCGGTCCAACCGCTTGGCATCCTTGGTCGCACCTACCTCGGGCGTCAGCGGATCGCCGGGAAAGTCTGTATCGTTTACGCCGCCACGCTGCACCCCGTCCTTAGGCCGGCCGGCGCCCTTGGGGAACGAATCCGCAACCCCATACCCATCCCCGGCCGGGTCGGAATAGATGATGCAACCCACCGCGCCGTGTTCAGCTGCGACCTTGGGCTTGATGCCCCGCCACGCCCCGCCGTACCGCGCAATCACCACCGCGCCTTTGACCGAAATTCCCAGCCGGTCAAGCTCCTCGTAGTCCTCGCGAGTTCCGTAGTTTACATACACCAGCGGCCCGGTCACGTCACCATCGGCCGAATAGGCGTTGTAGGTTGGCAGCTGCTCGTCAGTCTGCCCTGAAGTAGGGTCCTCGGGAACGACCGGCTCCTTCAAACTCGCGGTGAACTTGACCTTGCCCGAGGCGTCCTTCAATTCAATGAGGCGCTCTTTAGGCGTGGGAAAGAGCACGTAGAAGTTCTCAATCTGTGCGTCAAAGCCCCATTCTTTGAACTTCGAGAGCATCCACTCCGCGTTTTCCTTGTCGTAAGCGGAGCCAACATGGTGCGGCCGCGCCGACAGACGGCGCATATTCTCCTTGATTGCCGCCGGCTCGGGCAGCGCGCGAAACTTCCCTTCCCAGGTCCGCTCCGTCGCCGACGCCGCATGCGAATAGCCGTCCAGACGAGCCTCCGGCTTGGCGGCCTCAGGCGCTGCCTGAGCCAGACTTACAAACGGTTGAAAAATCATCGAGGGCAGCAACACCACGGCCAGCAAACGAGAACCAAACATGAACGCTCCTGAAGCATCTGAATTTTGTGGAAATCGTCCGGCCAGGGTCGGAAAATCAGCGCCGGATATCGCCCAGTATACCCGTCCAGAGGTTCGCGCCCGATTCCGCAAAACTTCAATCGCACGGTTACACTACGGATTGAGGGAGGGTTGAACGATGTGTGGTCGTTACGTGAGCAGAGCAGACAAGCAGCGCATCGCGGAAACATTTGCTGCCGGAATTGTGCCGGAAGAGTACGACCCTGACTTTACCCGCGACTGGATGCCGAACTACAACCTGGCTCCGCAAACTCGCAACCCCGTCGTGCGACTCAACCCAGAAACCGGTCAGCGCGAACTCACCACCATGCGCTGGGGTCTCGTGCCCTTCTGGGCCAAGGACGCCAAACTCGCCTACTCCACGATCAACGCCCGCGCTGAGACGCTGGCTTCGAGCGCCCTGTACCGCGCCGCGCTCAAGAGCCGCCGCTGCCTGGTTCCCGCGGACGCTTTCTACGAGTGGCAAAAACTCGACTCCAAAAACAAGCAGCCTTTTGCTATTTCCATGAGGGACGAGAGCCTGTTTGCCTTTGCCGGATTGTGGGAGACCTGGAAAGACAAGACCACCGACCATCAACTGGAGACCTACACCGTCATCACTACCGACCCCAACGAGCTGATGCAGCCCATTCACGACCGCATGCCAGCCATTGTCGCCCGCAAGGACTATGCCCGTTGGCTGGAGCCTGCTCAACCCGGCCAACTGCCGACGGATCTGCTGCGGCCTTACCCGGCCGAGGAGATGAAAGCGTGGAAGGTTACCAAAGCAGTCGGAAACACCCGAAACAACGGTCTGCATCTTTTGCAGTCAGATGAAAACTCAAAGCCTGAGCTTCCAGGCCTTTTTGATGGGAAGTAACCAGCAATAAGTCTTTTCATTTGAGTCGTATGCATTAACTTATATCAGCTAAAACATCAAGCATTTACCCGATTTGGTAACTGTCTTGATTCCGATGGATATATTCCAAAAAAATCTCAATCCCGCGTGAAAACTGCACCTCTGTGCAGAGCATGCTGATTACCAGCCAGCCCGAACCGCTCATCCCAAAGAATTGTCCCGGATGCACCCAAACGCCAAGATCGAGGAGCTGCCTCGCCGTGACTTCATCCGGGTGCATCGCAGGAATCCGCAAGATGGTGTACCAGCCGCCCTCCACCTTGAGCCTGTTCACCAGCATCTGCAACTGCCTGGCAAGCTGCCGGTCAAGCTCGGCCAGATTGGCTTGAACGCGCCGTAGAATCTGGCTCTGCATTGCCATTCGGCCTTCAAGCCAGGTTGGCAGCGCCCGCTGAACGGGAGCATTCATCGATAAATAGGTATCCGCCAGCACCTCAAGCCGCTCCAGGGCGGCAACAGAATGTGGCCCGACGGCGACGAGCCAGGCAGCCTTCATCTGGGGTAAGGCGCATATCTTGCTGATTCCGCTGACGATAAACACTGGAATGCCAAGGTCCAAGCCCGCGAAACTCTCATGGAAATCTGCGGCGTCAAATCCGTAATCCAAAAAGACTTCGTCAACGATGAGAGCCAGGTCAAACTCGCGGCAGACCGCGGCCACTTGCCGCGCTTCGTTGAGCTTTGTAAAGTGTCCGGTCGGGTTGTTGGGATGCACCAGCACAATGGCTCGAGTTTGCCCGGTGATGCTGCGGCGCAGACCCTCGATGTCGATTTGCCAGCCGTGGTCGTACACCAGGGGCGAAGAAACGATGCGTACGACCTCAATATCTGCCAGGAAATCAAAGAGCGGATAGCTCGGCTGAGGTACCAGAACCTCGTCGCCCGGATCGCAAAGTAACTTGAACAAGTAGCTGTAAGCTTCACTTGTGCTTGTAGTTAGAACCACCTGGCCTGGGTCAAGTGTGACCCCGTGGTCGGCATAGTACCTGCAAACCGCATGTCTGGCCCAGAGGCTCCCTTTGGGATTGGGATCGTAGTCCAAGGTAGCTGGATCGACCAAGGGAGGAAGCAAGTCAGCTGAATACTTGAATCCGCAGCGGGTCGGATTCGAGGCTGTCAGGTCATAGATGGGCAAGCCCGCTGACTGCCGTTGACGGAAGGCCAGGGAAAGTTCGCTCTCTTCGGTGTTCCAGTTGGTGCGCTTAGAGAATTTCATCGCTCCCCTGCTACCGTGGTTGAACCAGCCGCGGCCTCTCGATATAGGCTAAACGATAGACGACATAACGAAAGGACAGCGACTTGGCATTGCGCGCGGTGGTTTTTGACTATGGACTGGTTCTGAGCGGTCCGCCGGTTCCGGAGGCTCTTGCACGTCTGCGGCAAATCACGGGACTCTCGAAAGAAGCGTTTGAGCAGCTTTACTGGACAGACCGACACGCCTACGACCGGGGCGATCTGACGGGTCTTGAATTTTGGCAGAAGTTTGTGGCGGACGCAGGACTGCAGCTTTCAGATCAAGAGATTGGCGAGCTGAACCACGCCGACGCGCAGATGTGGACAAGCGCGAACGCCGAAACGGTGGCCTGGCAAAGGCAGTTGCGAGGACTGGGGTTGCAGACGGCAATTCTGTCGAATATGGGTGATTCGGTGCTCGAAAGCATCGAGGAGGCGTTTGATTGGATTGCTGACTTTGATGTACGGATCTGGAGCTATCAGTACCGGATGGCCAAGCCAGAGGCGGCAATTTATGAGCTACTTCTCGAGAAACTGGGGACTGCGCCTGAGGAGACCCTCTTCCTGGATGACAAGCTGGAGAATATTCAGGCGGCGCGTCATTTTGGAATTTTGGGATTGCAGTTTTCCACGGTGGAGCAGTTGCGGCAGGATTTGATCACTGCTGGATTGGATGAGTTCCTGCCGTTGCCGTAGGAATTGCTGCGCAGGTCGCGAACGACTCATCGATTTGATGCGGGTTGAGCGGCGATGGACTTATCGCTCGTGGGCAAGGTGATACGGAAGGTGGTTCCGTGGCCTGGGTTGGACTCTGCCTGGATGGTGCCGCCGTGGGCGGTGAGAATGGCGCGAGAGATTGCGAGGCCCATCCCGGTGCCTTTGGCTTTGGTGTCAGGATGCTTGCCGCGATAGAACTTTTTGAAAATGTGAGGCAGGTCGAGCGGGTCGATGCCGGGGCCGTTATCTTCGACGCGGAGCTCGATTGCGGTTGGTAGCAAGCGGCTGCAGAGGGCGATGCGGCTGCCGGGCGGTGTGTAGCGCGCTGCATTTTCAAGCAGATGGCGCAGGACTCTGCTGAGCAGACGGGGATCGAGCCAGACGGGTTCCTCTGGCTGCTCGACAGAGATACTGACCCGGTGATGACCGAGGAGAGGTCGCGCCTGTTCAGCAACCTGCTCGAAGAGGGTGCGCGGGCGGACCTGCTCAGGGATGACGCGGATGGCATCGGCGTCGATTTCAGCCATTTCCATGGCTTCGCCAATGAGAATGTCGAGTCTTGCGCTCTCCTCGTCGATGATCATGAGCAGTTCTGAACGAATTTCTTCATCGAGGGGATGATCACCGCGAGGGCTTGCGAGCGTGGTGACGGCTGCGCGGATGGCGGTGAGGGGAGTTCGGAGTTCGTGGGTGAGGGAGTCGATGAGAGATGCGCGGAGACGGTCGGTATTGCGGGCGGCTTCAAGGCGGGCCGAGGATTCGATGGCGTGTGCGCGGGTAATCGCAACGGCGACCTGAGAGGCTACGGCGGTGGCGACTTCGCGGGAGAGTGTGGCGGGTTTCCAGGCAAGGGTGCCGATGCTGGTAATGCCAAAGGCCAGATTTGTCGATTGATAGCCGTGGCCGAGATCGGCAGGGGAAACTGCGGCAGGCTCCATCAGGGGCTCAGATGTGGCAGCAAGAGCTTGCAGTGACAGGCGTAGCGTGTGAGCCTCATCTGCGGCGAGTGAGGGCAGGCCGGCAGAGTAGAGTTGACTCGTTTCGTTGACATAGAGGATGACGCTGGTGAGAGCGAAGTTTTTTTCCACGAGACGCGGCAGGTCATGGACGAGACGCTGAGCGTCTTCATGGAGCATCATTTCGAGGCTGAGAGTATAGAGGCGCTCGACGTCGGCGCGGCGCATTTCGGCGTTGCGGGTCTGGCGCCGGGCGCGTTCGGCGACGCGACTGACGACGATGCAGGCAGCGACGTAGGAGACCATGGCGAGCCAGTCCTGGACGCCATTGATGGTGATGGAATAGCGGGGCTCGAGGAAAAAGTAGTCGAAGGCGAGCGATGAGAGCACTGCAACGGAAACGGAGAGGGCTGGCCGGGTCAGGGTGGCGAACCAGACAATGGCGACCAGATACACGATGGCTGCGATGGTCGAGTTCGCGTGCAGGAACCAGAGAACAGCGGTGAGCAGGGCGGTCAGGGGTAAAGCGGGTAACCAGGTTTTAAGGGACCGAAAGCGGCCAGGCTGGTCGTTGAGGTTCATTTGGACCGATGATACCGGGTTTGGGCAGAATTGGCTGGATTGAATTGTGGATTGGCAGTGCAGGGCGAATGGAGGAGAGCTGGCAGTCAGCCGGAGATGTGACTTGAGTCCTGGCGGGGATAAGGAATCACAATCAGACAAAGTGCTGACAGTTGGGTGACAACCAGGGCATGGGTCGCGCGTAGGTGCTTTGCTACGTACAAGGGTGGCAGCCAGGTGAATCTGACGGCAATTGCGCCTAAAAACAGCGTGTTTACTGAATGGACCGGTGCCTGTGTGGGGACTCAGCCGACATGCAGCCTGGTGGTGAATGACAGCCTCACGGTAACGGCAACGTTTGTGCCGGTCTACAGCTTGCAGGTTGCACTGAACGGTACGGGGCTGGTACTTGGGACTCCATATGGAGAAGCACCGTCCTTTATCAGCTGCGGACAGAACTGCACTGCGAACTTCCGGAGCGGGACGGTGGTAACACTGACTGCTTCGCCGACAGGAGCACAAAAGTTCCTTAACTGGGGTGGTTCGTGTGCGGGGACGAAGCCGTTGTGCACGGTGAAGATCACTGGGAATACCCGGGTGCAAGCGGTCTTCAAATAGAAACGGCTGCGCAGCAATTGGAGCCCCGGCCCGCGAAAGGGCTGGGGCTTTTTTCGTGCAGATGGTGGAAACTGAGGTAGCACGGAGGAAAGCGGAGGTTGAAAGTGCAATCGAAGTGCAAATATGCTGTACAGTTCGTGAGGATGAGCAGTTGCAGCTGAGTGGTTTGAAGGAGTACGGCGGGTGATGAGTGAGGGCGGAGTTCCGGGGCGGATCCTGGTGATTGACGACGAGATGCAAATCACGCGGGTGCTGCGTGCGGCTTTGACGGCTCAGGGGTATCAGGTGAGGGCGGCGAATGATCCAGAGGAGGGCCTGGCGCTTTACCGGGAGTGGCTGCCAGACCTGGTGATTACGGATCTGATGATGCCGACCATGACCGGAGTGGACGTTTGCCGGGCGATTCGATTGCTGGGCGCGACACCGGTCGTGGTGCTTTCAGTAAGGGACCATGAGCGGAGCAAGGTAGAGGCACTGGATGCGGGCGCGGACGACTATGTGACGAAGCCCTTCAATATCCAGGAGCTATTGGCGCGGGTGCGGGCGCATCTCCGTCGCGCGCCGGAGCGGACGACGCAGGCGATCGAGACGGGCGATTTTGTGGTGGATGCGCTGGGGCACACAATTGCGGTGCTGGGCAGGCCGATTCGTTTGACGCCAAAGGAGTTTGATCTGTTGCTATTTCTGGCGCGGAATGCGGGCAAGGTAATGACGCATCGGGCGCTGCTGACCTCGGTGTGGGGGGCGCAGTCGGCGCATCAGCCGGAGTACCTGCGGGTGTTTGTGCGGCAGTTGCGGAAGAAGTTGGAGGCAGAGACGGGTAAGCACTATATCCAGACGGAGCCGTGGGTAGGGTATCGCTTTGTTTCTGAAGGGCGGAGCGGGCCGGAGGCGGATGAGTAAAGCGCGGGGAGTTTACAGGCAGATTGAGCAACAGGGTGGGGATGCGATTGTGATAGTTGTTTGAATTGATTCGATATAAGGTCATAGATAGACTCCATCAGGCGGGATTGTTGATTCAATGACAAGCGACTCAGGGAATCCGGGAGCAATTGCGGTGAGTGTTGATGGGGAGGAGGCTGCGCTGGTCGCGGCCATCGGGGCGGGCGACCGGGCTGCGGAGGGCGTGTTTGTAGAACGCTATAGCGCCAAGGTGCGGGTCCTGCTGATTGTGCGTTCGCGTAACCCTGAGCTGGCGCGTGACCTGCAGCAGGACGTGATGATCGAGGCGCTGTGTGCGCTGCGGAAGGGACAACTTCGTGAGGCCGGGCGACTGGCAGCGTTTGTTGCGGGAATCGCCCGAAACGTGCTGAACAGTCATTTTCGCAGCCAGACTCGTGCGCCGATCGAAGAGGAGCTACCGGAGGAGATTGCCGCGACACACTATGAGAATCCGCTGGATTCGATGGAGAGGCGGGAGATGGCGGAGCGGGCGATTGCGACGCTGGACGCCGTGGACCGGAGCATCCTGCAACTGACGCTGGTAGACGACATGAAACCGGGGATGATTGCGACGCGGCTGGGCCTGAGCCCGGAGGTGGTGCGGCAGAGAAAGCTGCGGGCGACTCGGCGGGTAATGGAATTTGTACAGCGGTTGTCACAAACGCCAACAGGGAACCACCTGATACCAGGAGAACGTTCATGACGGAGTGTAAGGGTGGCCCGGCGCAGGAGATGGCGGAGTCCTATTTGATGGGCGGTCTGACGGAGGTCGAGACGGAACGCTTCGAAGATCACTACTTCGGTTGCGTGGTTTGCTCTGACTATGTTGCAGCTTTGCAGGAGATTCGCGAAGGTCTGATCCGGGAGCCGCTGGTGATCGCTGATGCTGGGTTGCAGAAGCAGGCGCGGGGGCGGTTGCTTGGCTTCAAGCAGCGCTGGATGATGCTGGGCGCTATCGCTGCGGGGCTGGTGGTTGCAGTGGTTCTGTTTGGGGTTTCAGCGCGGCGAGGCATTGATTCAGGCAGCGTTGCCTCGGGAGGCGGCGCGGCGGCGAAGCCGGTTGTGGCAGACTCTGCGCCCGCTGGGGATGGAGTTGCGAAACCGGTTGATGTTGCGAGCCTGGCAGATGTTCAGTTGCCGGGATACCACCCGCCGCAGTTGCGCGGAGCAGAGGATGCTGGTGATGCGTCTGAGGCGGCGTTCAAGGCAGGAATGAAGAGCTATGTGCGCGGGGATTGCGCAGGTGCGCTGAAATCGCTGCGGAAGGTTCCGGCGGCCGGAGACCGCGCGGGTGCGGCGACGCTTTATTCAGGATTGTGCGCGATGACGGCTGGCACGGCTGAGGATTTGGCGCGGGCCCAGGCGGATTTTGGCAAAGTGGTTGCAGCCGGGGATTCGGCAGAGCTGGAAACGGCGGAGTTTTACATGGCACAGGCGTTGCTGCTTCAAGGAGATGTATCCGGGGCTCGGAGCTGGCTGACGAAGACGATTGCCCTGCAGGGAGACTACGAAGAGCGGGCGCGAAGACAAAAGGCGCGGCTGGCCGGGGCGGGCGCGGCCGGGGGCAATTAACAGACGGGAATGATCCAATAGCGAGGCTGGAATGCATTGTTGATTCCGGGCAGATTTGTCGATTCTCCTTGGGAATCAGACGCGGTATAGTTGCGGAGCAACCTTACCCCCAAACTATGAGCTCCCGATTTGCAATTCTTCTTTTGATTTTGATCCTGGCTCCGAGCGGCATCGCTCAGAGGAATAGCCCGGTCGCCGCTTCTTCACCGCAGACGAGTGGGATCGTGCCTCAAGGGACCGATCCGCTGGCGAAGGCGCGCGCGGAGTTGGAGACGGCTGAGAAGGCTCATCCGGGCAATTCGGTAGAGGTCTGCGACGCGCTGGAAAACCTGATTGGGCTGGAAATTGATGCACATCTGGTGGATGACTCGACATTGGCCGAGGTGACGCGGGAGCTTGCAACGGCAAAAGCGGGTCCGGGGGAACGAAGCAAGCAATACGTAGCGGCGTTGGGTGAGATGTCTGAAGTCCTGGTCGCACTTGATCGTCCGGCAGAGGGGCGCCCATATGCGGAGCGGGCGCTGACGCTGGCGGGTGAGGTGATTCCGGATACGACGGATTACGGCGATATGGCAGACACTTTGGGTTTTGTGTGTCAGGCTCTCGGAGATCTGCAATGTGCGCTGCGGGCGGAGCGGATTGGGCTGGCAACGGCGCGGAAGTTGAATGCGAAGGACCCTTTCGAGCTGGTAGGTTCGATGTCAAACATGGCGGATACGTTGCGCCAACTGGGGGACTGGGACGGCGCGATTTCGACTCTTGAAGAGGCCCTCGCCTTTGCTTACAAGAATGCTCCCGATGACCCGCACATGGCGGTCATTGAAAACAACCTGGGGTCGACGTATTCGCAGCACGGGGAGTTGGAGAAGGCGATACCGCACCTGCTGAAATCGTTGGATCTGACGCGGAAGCAATATGGAGAGAACTCTGCGCTGCTGTTTGATCTCAAACGTAACCTTGCGTCTCTCTATGGGCGGCGAGGAGAATTTGCTCTTTCCTGGAAGTACTTTGAGGAGACGCTTGGGGGGCGGCGGTCAGCGGGATTTGACGCAGCGCATTCGCATTCGAACTATGCGATTTCTCTGGCCCAGGGTGGCAAGCTGACTTCGGCGATTGAACATGGTTTGATGGGTGCGCGGCTGGGGCGCGAGAACTTTGTGCTGAGTGCCCGCACGCTTCCGGAGCGGCAGGCGCTAGCTTTTAACCGGGTGCGGGCGCGGGGGCTGGATGTCGCACTTTCGGTGGTGGCGAAGCACCCGGAGTTGGTTTCTGCGGAGGTGTTCCAGGAGGTCGTGCGCTCTCGGGCACTGGTGGCGGATGAGATGGCGCGGCGCCAGAAGAACCTGAACCGGACAAGCGACCCGGAGGTGGCCCGCCTGTTGAAGGAGCTGGACGGGGCGCGGTCTGCATTGCTCACTCTGGAGCAGGCGGGCACCGGCAGGACCGGACCGGGCGAAGCGGGTGCAGCCGTAACGAGCAGGGCCGCGACACCAGAAGCGATCGTAGCTGCGACGGAAGCGATGGAACAGGCTGAGGCGGCGGTAGCGCAGCAGAGTGCAACGTTTCGCGATGAAGAGCGGGTGACCGCCGTGGCGCTGGACGATGTGCGGCGCAATATTCCCCGGGAGGCCGTGCTGATTTCTTACGTTCGCTTTAGCCGGTCAAAGATTGAGGTGGTTGACCCGAAAGGGGATAAAACGGCCTCGTATGTGGCGTTTGTTTTTCATCCGGAGACGGGTGGTTTGAAGCTGTTTGACCTGGGGGAGGCACACGGGATTGATGCATTCGTAGAGGCGGCCCGCAAGACAGTGGAGACGGAAACACATGCGGGTGGGCTTGGGGGCAAACGCAATGAGCGGGCTTATCGGGAAGCTGCCGGGGCACTGAGGGCCAAGATTTGGGACCCGCTGCAAGGGGAGTTTGGCGCGGCAAAGCTGCTGCTGGTGGTGCCGGATGGCGAGCTGAATTTGATTCCATTTGCGGCATTTCCCGATGGGGCTGGTTACCTGCTGGATCATGGACCGGTGGTAGCGACGCTTTCGAGCGAACGTGACCTGATTCCCGAAAGTCATGTTGGGCACAAATCGGGTTTATTGGCAGTGGGGAATCCTACCTTTGGCGTAGCTCAGCGGCAGGGAGGAATGGCACTTGGCGCGGCAACGCGGGGAGGGCTTCTTTCGTGTGATGAATTTACGCGGGTGCAGTTCCCTGCTCTGCCAGCCTCTGCCGGCGAGGTCCGCGATATTGCGGCGCAGTGGCGGGCGGCGAATGCATCTGGCAAAGCAGAAGAGTTGCTGGGGGACGAGGCGACGCGTGACAGCTTTATGCGCGAGGCGGTGCGGGGGCAGGTGCTGCATGTGGCGACGCATGCGTTTGTACTTTCGCAATCGTGTGGGGATGGCAATCCTCTGCTGCACTCGGGACTGGTTTTTGCAGGGGCGAATGGGCAGCGTGAGAATGCAATGCTGACGGCGCAGCAGATTGCTTCGATGGACCTGAATGGAGTGGACTGGGCGGTTCTTTCGGCGTGCAACACGGGCGGCGGTGAGTTGCATGACGGTGAGGGGGTGCTGGGGTTGCAGAGGGCCTTTCGGATTGCAGGCGCGCGCAGTGTGATTCTGACGTTGTGGCCGGTGGATGACGATATGAGCCGGCGGTACATGCACGCACTGTACGGTCAGCGATTTGGACGGGACGCGACGACGGCAGACGCGGTGTGGGCTGCTTCGCGGTCGCTGCTGGCGCAGCGGCGGGCACTGGGGCTGAGTACGCATCCGTGGTACTGGGCTGGTTTTGTTAGCTCAGGCGCGTGGGAGTAGGGAGTATGCGCATGATTTTAGCTGGCATTACTTATAACGAAGTCAATCGATAGATATTCAGGAAGACATCTTTACGAAACCCTTATGAACTACAAAGGCCGTCGCTACGGTGCTGGGCGCAGAGTTGTGTCTGTAGCCTTTGTGCTGGACCGTGACTTGAGGCATGGAGCCTGAACACGGGAGGGCTTGCAGGAGATGCGATGCAGGATATGTCGATGTTGCTTTTCACCGCAGTATTTTTTGGCCTGGCGTTTTTGTACGTCAAGGCCTGCCATAAGTTGAGGTAACGCATGGACACGATCACAATCATTGCGCTGGTGCTATCGGTGCTGCTGATGGGTTATTTAACTCTTACGCTGTTGTATCCGGAGAAGTTTTAACATGACTACCAACGGTTGGTTGCAGTTTGGCCTTTTTTCCGCGATTCTGCTCGCGTGTGTCCGTCCAGTGGGTGCCTACATGGCGCGCGTGCTTGAGGGACAAGGAACGTGGCTGGATCCGGTGCTTCGCCCGATTGAGCGGCTTATTTACCGGCTTTCAGGCGTGAAGTCTGACGAAGAGATGAACTGGCGGGAGTATTCCTTTGCACTGCTAGGATTTTCAGCGGTAAGCATGCTGATGACTTATGCGATTGAGCGGCTGCAGTTACTGCTGCCGTTGTGGAATCCGCAGAAGCTGGCGGCGGTGGGACCGGACCTGGCGTGGAGCACGGCAGCAAGCTTTACCACGAATACGAATTGGCAATCCTATGTGCCGGAATCGACGATGAGTTACCTGACTCAGATGGTTGGCCTGGCGTATCACAATTTTGGTTCTGCGGCGGTGGGACTGGCCGTAGCGGTTGCGCTGATTCGCGGCATCAAACGGACTGAGTCGAAGACGATTGGCAATTTCTGGGTGGATGTTACGCGGTCGTTCCTGTACATTCTCGCGCCAGCTTGCATCTTGTATGCGCTGGTGCTGGTGTGGCAGGGAGTGCCGCAGAATCTGCACGCGTACACGGCGGCGACTGGGCTTGAGGGCACGGCGCAGAGCATTGCGCAGGGGCCGGTGGCTTCGCAGGAAGCAATCAAGATGCTTGGGACCAACGGAGGCGGCTTTTTCAATGCAAACAGCGCACATCCGTTTGAGAATCCTACGCCGCTGGCGAACATGATCCAGATGCTCTCGATCTTTTTGATACCGGCGGGTCTGACCTATACGCTGGGGCGGATGACGGGATCACCGGGGCATGGCTGGGCGGTGCTGGCAACGATGTTTCTGCTGTTTACCGTGGGATTTTCGGTGGTGTACTGGGCGGAATCGCATCCGCATGACCTGATTCACGGGGCGGCGCAGACCGGTTCATTGACCGCTCCGGCGGGCAATATGGAGGGCAAGGAGGTGCGGTTTGGCATCGCATCGACTTCTCTGTTTGCCACGGCAACGACCGACGCGAGTTGCGGCGCGGTGAACGGCATGCACGACTCGTTTACGCCGCTGGGCGGATTGGTGGTGCTGACCAACATCATGCTCGGCGAGGTGGTGTTTGGCGGGGTCGGGGCGGGAATGTACGGCATTCTCATCTTTGTGGTGCAGGCGGTGTTTATTGCCGGTCTGATGGTGGGTAGGACGCCGGAGTACCTGGGGAAGAAGATCGAGGCATACGACGTGAAGATGTCGATGCTGTATGTGCTGATTTTTCCGCTGATTATTCTGACTCTGACGGCGGTGTTTTTGCTGTCACCGACGATTGGACTCCCGAGTCTGAATAACGCGGGGCCGCATGGGTTAAGCGAGATTCTGTATGCGTTTACGTCGGCGGTCGGCAACAACGGATCTGCATTTGCGGGGCTGAACGCGAACACATGGTGGTACAACGTGGTGCTTGGCTGGGCGATGCTGGCGGGGCGCTTTCTGATGATTGTGCCGGTGCTGGCGCTCGCGGGCAACCTAGCGATGAAGAAGAGCGTGCCACCTTCGCCGGGGACGTTCCCGGTGAATGGGGCCATGTTTACGGTGCTGCTGACGGGGACGATCCTGATCCTGGGGGCGCTGACATTCTTTCCGGCGCTGAGTCTTGGGCCGATTCTGGAGCATTTGCTGCTGAAATCGGGGCAATTGTTTTAGCGGGCTTAAGGCATTTTCAGGAATTCTGTGAAGTCTCTCGCTTGGGTGAGGTTGTATTTTTCTTGATGAAAAATCCAGCGAGCAAAGCTTCTTTGGTCTACACCCTTCCTGAAAATGCTCTATCGGAGCTAGCGGAGTTGGTGGTCTCCCATCCTTCACGATGAAGGTGTGAAGGGTGGGGCACCCTGGGGATTTGTAACAACGAACCGTTTTTGTACTACTGGATGGATTGCCATGGCTGAGAAGAAGAGTCTTTGGAACACGGAAATCCTGGGTCAAGCTTTATTGGACTCAGTGCGCAAGTTGGACCCGCGCGGGATGGTGAAGAATCCGGTGATGTTTGTTGTGGAGGTGGGCAGTGTGCTGACGACGGCGCTGCTGATCGACGACGCCATCCATCACCGCAGCGGACTTGGATTTAACCTGCAGATTACGCTGTGGTTGTGGTTCACGGTGCTGTTTGCAAACTTTGCCGAGGCGATGGCTGAGGGCCGGGGCAAGGCGCAGGCGGACACGCTGCGCAAGGCCAAAGGCGAAACGATTGCGCTGAAGTATGCGGCGGACGGAACGCTTGAAGAGATTACGAGCAGCTTGCTGCGGGTAGGCGACGTGATCTACGTGGTTGCGGGGCAGTTCATTGCTGGCGACGGCGAGGTGATTGAGGGTGTGGCATCGGTGGACGAGTCGGCGATTACGGGCGAGAGCGCGCCGGTGATTCGCGAGGCAGGCGGCGACCGGTCTGCGGTTACGGGCGGGACGCGGGTGCTCTCGGACTGGGTCAAGGTGAAGATCACTTCGAATCCCGGGGAAACCTTTCTTGACCGCATGATTGCGCTGGTGGAGGGAGCGACTCGGCAGAAGACGCCGAACGAGATTGCGCTGAGCATTCTGCTCTCAGGGCTGACCATTATTTTTCTGCTGGCGGTGGTGACGTTGCAGCCCTTTGCGATGTACTCCAAAGCTCCGCAGACGGTGTTTGTGCTGGTAAGCCTGCTGGTTTGCCTGATTCCGACAACGATTGGCGGGTTGCTTTCGGCCATTGGAATTGCGGGCATGGACCGGCTGGTGCAGTATAACGTGCTTGCAATGAGCGGGCGCGCTGTCGAGGCAGCGGGGGATGTGAGCACGCTTTTGCTGGACAAGACGGGCACGATTACGCTGGGCAACCGACAGGCGACGGAGTTCTACCCTGCCCCGGATGTGAGCCAGGAGCGTTTGGCGAATGCAGCGCAATTGGCTTCGCTGTCGGATGAGACGCCGGAGGGCCGGTCAATCGTGGTGCTGGCAAAGGAGAAGTACGGTCTGCGGGGACGTGAAATGGAACATATCCACGCTGAATTTGTACCGTTTTCAGCACAGACACGGATGTCGGGCGTGAATATGCCGGGGTCGATCATTCGCAAGGGCTCGGTGGATGCGATTGCGCGGTTCCTGGAGGAGCAGGGATCGAGCCTGCCGCGCAAAGTGCGCGAGCAGGTGGATGAGGTCGCGCGGGAGGGTGGAACGCCGCTGGTGGTGAGCGAGAATTCCACAGCCCTGGGTGTGATTTACCTGAAGGACATTGTGAAAGGCGGCTTGAAGGAGCGCCTGGCACGACTACGGGCGATGGGTATCCGGACAATCATGATTACCGGAGACAATCCGCTGACGGCGGCAGTGATTGCGCGCGAGGCGGGGGTTGACGACTTTCTCGCGGAGGCCAAGCCCAAGGACAAGATGGACCTGATCAAGAGGGAGCAGGCCAAGGGCAAGCTGGTGGCGATGACGGGCGACGGAACCAACGACGCTCCGGCACTGGCGCAGGCGGATGTGGGCGTGGCGATGAACTCAGGCACGCAGGCGGCGAAGGAAGCCGGCAACATGGTCGATCTGGATTCGAACCCGACCAAGTTGATTGAAATTGTCGAGATTGGCAAACAACTGCTGATGACGCGCGGGGCGCTGACGACTTTTTCGATTGCCAATGACGTGGCGAAGTATTTCGCAATTATTCCAGCGATGTTTGCCGGGGTCTTCCCGGTACTGGGTGCACTGAATGTAATGCACCTGGCGACGCCGCAGTCGGCAATTCTGTCGGCGGTGATCTTCAATGCGCTGATTATCATTGCGCTGATTCCGCTGGCGCTGAAGGGCGTGAAGTATCAGCCAAAGGCGGCGGCGGCCCTGTTGCGGCAGAACCTGCTGATTTATGGGGTGGGTGGGCTGATTGTGCCGTTCTTTGGGATCAAGGCGATTGATTTGGTGCTGGTGGCATTGCATCTGGCTTAGTTCTTTGTGATTTCCCACCCGAGCCACACAGACAAAGGCGTGGCGAGGGTGGGGCACCCGATTTAGTGATTCCCAGCAAGAAGATGAGGAGAAATGTGATGCATTCAATCTGGAAGACTTCGATACGGTTTACGGTGGTGACGGCGCTGCTGCTGGGCGTGGCTTACCCGCTGGTGATTACAGGCATGGCGACGGCACTTTTTCCGAGGCAGGCAGCCGGGAGCCTGGTGTTGAAAGATGGCAAGGTGATTGGCTCATCGCTGCTGGCACAGAGCTTCACGAGTGACAAATATTTCCATCCGAGGCCGTCTGCGGCAGGCAACGGCTATGATCCCACATCTTCAGGCGGGTCGAACCTGGCGCAATCAAACAAGACGCTGGTGACGCGGATTCAGGGCGATATTGACAAGCTGGCGGCAGCGAATCCCGGGAAGGCGGTTCCGATTGACATGGTAACGACCTCCGGATCAGGGCTGGACCCGGATATTACCCCAGATGCAGCGTTCTACCAGGTGGCACGTGTGGCGAAGAGCCGGGGAATGAGTGAGGACGGGCTCCATGAACTGGTGACGAGGCAGGTAACCGGGCGTCAGCTGGGAATATTGGGCGAGCCTCGAGTCAACGTGCTTGAACTGAATCTGGAGCTGGACCGGGCAGGGATTTCGCGCTAGGAGCGCGGTTTGCCGGGAAGGCCTGGTCGCCATGGCTGGCCTTCCCGGAGTTTTTTAGACTTCGTTTGCGGCTCAGGAAAGGCCGTGGAGCAGAGCGTTGGGGGAAGATTCGACGACTTCGTCGGATAATTCCTCGTCAAACTCTGCCGGTTGGCTCTCATCGGGGGCGGTCTGCTGGTTCATTTCAGCGAACATCTGGGCATCGACGAAGCGGTATCCGACATACATATCGGTAAGCAGGTATTTCGGGTTTGAGGGATCGTCTTCGATTTTCTTACGCAACTGGCGTACGAAGGTGCGGAGATATTCGACTTCTTCGCGGCAATCGGCTCCCCAAACAGAAGTGAGTAGTTTGGCGTATGTGACGACGCGGCCTGCATGGGCCATGAGGTAATGCAGGATTTCGAATTCCTTGCGGGTGAGGCGAATCTGCTGGCCTCGACGCGTGACACTGCGGCGGGTGGGAGAGATGCGGATTTCGCCGATCTGAATCGGGGCGTCTTCGGCGCGGACTGGTGCCTGGGTGCGTCGAACGGCGGCGCGGACGCGGGCGATGAGCTCCCGGGTGCTGAAGGGTTTGGTGACGTAATCGTCGGCACCGAGTTCAAGGGCCTGGACTTTTTCTTCTTCGCCATCGCGAACGGTCACCATAAGGATGGGCAGGCGAGGGGCAAAAGCGCGGATGCGGCGGAGAGTTTCAATGCCGCCGATGCCGGGCATATTGATGTCGAGCAGGATGACGTCGAAAGAGCCAGCGCGAATCAACTGGAGGGCCTCTTCGCCGCGGGAAGCTTCGGAGACCTGAAAGCCCAGCTCCTGCAGTGGTGGGCGGAGGGCGCGACGGATTGCGGATTCGTCATCGACGAGAAGAATGCGGAGAACCTGGGGCCTGACTGGCATCATGCGGAGTACCTCTGTTGCACCTGTGTGGGAATGGAAGCGAAAAAGGTGGTGCCGAGGTTTTCATCACTGGTAACCCAGACGTGACCACCATGAATTTGTGCCGCGCGTTTGGCAACGGCCAAGCCAATGCCGGTTCCTGCGGCGCGATTGGAAGACAGGGATGAACGGAAATAACGATCGAAGATTCGCTCGCGATCTGGCCTGGGGATCACGGGACCGTGGCTGTGCACGGAGAAAATCATCTCGGCGTGATCTTCAACGACGCCGATGGTGATGATTGAACCGAAGAGGGAATACTTGCAGGCGTTATCAATATATTGAGTGAGCAGCATGACCATGAGCTGACGGTCGCAACAGAGGATGAGGTTTTCGTCGTTGAGTTCGACGGAGACTTTCATGCTGGCGAGGCGGTCGCGGAGGCTGGCGACAACTTCTTCGACGAGGGGACCGACGCCGACTGGAGTGAGGTGGGTGGTAACTTCGCCACTGTCGAGGCGGGCGGTGGTGAGCAGGCGGGTGGTGAGATCGTTGAGGAGGCCGGTTTGCTCGTCAATCAACGCGACCAGCTCGGCCTGTGCGGGTGAGAGTCGGCCCATCTCTCCGAGCCCCGTGCTGGCGGCACGGATGGCGGTTAAAGGAGTCTTGTATGCGTGAGCGAGGCCATCGAGGACGGTGGCCCGCAACTGCTCTGTGCGGCGCTCAGCCTCGATATGGCTTTCGTTGGCAAAGGCGCGATACCGATCGAAGGTAATGGAAATAAGGGAGGCAATGGCATTGTTGGTGAGAGGACCGGTATCGCCACGGACGACCACGCTCCCAATAGGAATCGTGCCAAGGCGCAGGACGCGACGACCGATGCCGGTTTCAGGGTCATCATCGGAAGTTTCGAAGTAGTAGACGTTCTGGGCAAGTTCGTGAGGGTCTGTGAGCCATTGGCCAGCCTGGTAAATCTGATGCAGGTCTGCGTCGAAGACAACGACAGCTTCGAGTTCGAAGATTTCATGGACCAGCTCTGCGAGTTGGGGGCCGGGCTCGACGTGAAGATTCATTTGAAGAGTACGGCGCGTGAATTCGTAGAGATCGTGCATCTGACCGCCCCAGGATTCGGCCTCCTTTGCGTGCTCTGTGACGCGTGATGAGAGCCGGCTGACAAGCAGGGCGGTCAGGACGAATGCTACGAGTGTGATGGAGTTGGCTGGATCTTCGACAGGGTTGAGCTCTGCGCGTCGGGCGGCGATGTAGCTCTGGGCAAAGACGGCTGACAGAGAGACGAGAACGGCCTGCCAGAATCCGCAAAGAAGGGCTGTTGGAACGACGATGAGCAGGTAGAGCAGGACGGCGACGGGCATGAGCCATTCAGACCAGTGAGCAACGGCGGCCACGAGCACGACCATGACGATGCCGAGCGCGGTCTCAAGCGAAAACAAGAGCGCCCTTATCCCCGAGCCGCGCGAGCGCCTGGGGATTGAGAAGAATCGCGCGAGGATAGAAGGAGCACTCAATCCCTTGACAGCCTTTCCCTATGCCCGGTGGAGATGAACTTCATTGGCTCAACCTCAAGCTCTGTAATCGAAGCCTTCGCGGGCGAGGAAGTGAAATTCAACATCCGCCATTGCAGAGGAACTTGAAACTGAATTCGATACGTGGAACCTGAGATGGACGAGGGGACTAGAGGGATTTTAACAGGTTCCTGATGGAATCCTTATGTTGGTTATTGTAACGCTTCACACTAAGCCGACCGAAAAATGACGACGGCGGATCGTCATCGAATGGAAGTGAGTTTGAAAGAACTCTTATTTGAAGTAATCCTCACGCGTTCTTTATGAATTGTTTGCATTACTGTAACTGGCCCTCTGCATCGGACCACTCGAGAGAGCAGCACAGATTGAAAGCCCTTCCGTTTACGAGGACTCAGTCGGGCGTGGATGTGTGCCGCCTTAAGTGATGTGCCGAGGTGAGGTATGGAACAGATACGTTGCGTTCCCCGCTGATGGACTCATTGCTTCATATCAGACGTTGAAATCCTAAAACCATGTTCTTGGGAGGAACAGTCTTGACGAATACGAATTCATTCCTGAAATTGATGGCTGGCGCAGTACTTACGCTCACGCTGGCGGCCGGTGCGCAGGCACCTGCACCCGCACCGACTCCTGCACCCGCACCCGCGCCTGCTGCGGCACCAGCGGCAGACGCACCCGCAGCACCCGCGGCACCCACCTGGAGCGTCGGACTTGTTGACTTCAGCGGCTTTGTTGACGGGTACTACAGCTACAATGCCAATCGTCCCAGCAATGCCGCCAATGGTCAGGTCAACGACCTCTATAACTTCAACGACAAGACTGACCAGTTCAGCCTTGCTGCAGCGAAGTTCAGCATGAACCATGATCCGGACCCGGTCGGCGCACACGTTGACCTGCTTTACGGTCGCACCAACACACTGATCAATGGCAGTGGCGAAGGTAACTATATCGAGCAGGCTTTCCTTAGCTTCAAGCCGGCCAAGGCAAAGGGCCTGGAACTTGACTTCGGCAAGTTTGTCACGTCGGCAGGCGCGGAAGTGATTGAATCGAAGGACAACTGGAACTACTCGCGTGGCCTTCTGTTTGTCAACGCAATCCCTTACTTCCACTTCGGCCTGCGCTCTTCGATGCCGGTGAGCAAAACACTCACCCTGGGCCTGCAACTGGTGAATGGCTGGAACAATGTGACGAAGTCGAATGGTGGCGTGACGGTGGGTATTACGAGCGCCTATGTAAAGCCAAAGTTCACGTGGAACACGAATATCTACACGGGACCGGAGAATACAGGCACGCAAAAGGGCTATCGGAACCTGATCGATACTACTGTGCTGACGACCCTGCCTGGCAAAATCAACTTCCTTGTCAACTATGACTGGGGACAGCAGCGCGATGCAGTTGCAGCCCAGGGCGATAGTCAGTCAAAGCACTGGCAGGGTATTGCATTTGGTGTGAAGGATCAGGCCACGGCGAAGGCGGCAGTTGCAGTGCGGTATGAGTACTTCAACGACCCGCAGGGTTCGCAGACCGGCGCTCACCAGTATCTGAACGAAGTGACTGGAACCTACGAGTATAAGTGGGTGGAAGGCCTGCTTGCTCGCCTGGAAGTTCGGCGGGACTGGTCAGATGAACCCTTCTTCCACAAGGGTAATTCACCTGACTACTCGATTCATCCGAGTGGCTATGTCGTCGGCGGTGTGAAGGCTCAAACCACTGTAACCGCAGGCTTTGTTGCCTTCTTTGGACCGAAGCGGTAATCAATCTGCCGGACCTGCCAAGGGGGTGGGTCCGGCATCGATGCCAATTTCATTGTCTTGCGGCATCTTCACTCACACCGGCAGAGAGATTTCGACCCTTTTTGCCCGAATTTGCTATGACCAGCCAGCTAACTTTCATCTGGCAATCCAGCCACTGCGATGATAGCTCGACCAACAACTTTCCCCGCCGCAGCCCGTAAGGAACGCCAAATAACGGGCGCTACAGAAGTAATCCCGGGGATACCATCCGGGAGCAGCCATACCAACTTTGAATCCTTAGGAGAAAGCTCATGGCAGAAGAAAAAGCACCTCAAATGCAGGCCACACTCGGTTTGACCGGGCTGACCAGCAACGCGATGGCCCTCATCGCTCCCGGCGCCTTCCTGTGGCTCACGTTTTTCATCCAGGCAACGGAGGGAGCAACTTCTCCCTCGATGTGGTGGGGCATCATTGCCGCACTTCTGCTGTGTCTTGCAACTGCGGTTGCCTATGCTGAAATTTCGAAGCTTTACCCCGGTACGGGTTCGAGCTATTACTACGCTGAGCAGGCGTTGCTCTCCAAGGATAAGGCCTTCAAATATGCCCGCCTGGCGAAGTTCGTCGTCGGCTGGGGCTCGCATCTCTATTACTGGGTCTATCCCGGTGTCATGGTAGCGACTACCGGTATCTTCGTCGGATACGTGGTTGGCTTCCTCTATCCGAATTTCATCAGCGGCGGCAATCCTGGTCCTGTATTCATGGCGTTGGTTGCAATCGTGTTCTCGTTCTTTGTGGCGTGGATTGCACAAAAGGGCGCAGGCGCGTCGACGGCTGTCAACCTGGCCATCAATATTGTGCAGATTTCGGCCCTGATCGTGTTCAGCGTGTTGGCCATTGGCTATCGTTCGAGTCATCCGGATGGTTCGACGGGCTTCCAGTATGACACGCAGTCACTTTCGACCTATACCTGCGTATTTGCGACTGGGAAAGATGGTGCAACGATTCGCGATGCGGGCGGGGTTCCGCAGTGCCAGATGGATGCGGCCGGCAAGCCGGTACCGTATGTCATCACCTATCCAGAAAAGGACAGCACCGGTCTCTTCCTGACCCACACCAAGGCCAGCTCGGTCATCTCTCCGCATAACATCAGCTGGGTATTTGTACAGGCGACGGTTGCAATTCTGATTTTGGTGGGCTTTGAGTCGGTGACCTCAATGGGCGCTGAGGCAAAGAACCCAACAAAGCATATTCCGATCGCGGTCATCGCATCACTTCTGATTCAGGGACTGGTGTGCTATCTGATCGAATACTTTGCGGCGAACTACTTCCTCAACTCGGGTTACACAATGCAGAGCGCGGCGGGATCGGCGGCGCCGGTTGGCGACATGATGATTATTGTCGGCGATGCGCTGCTCGGCCAGGGTCACGGCAAGTACTTCATGCTGGGTGAAGCGCTGACGGTATTTCTTGCACTGATCGGCACGACACTCTCGTGCATGAACACAGGCGCACGCGTTACCTATGCAATGGGCAAGGACGACGAAGCACCTGAGCACTTTGGCCTGCTGCACGCAGAATCGCTCACTCCACGCAGCGCAATCTGGACCCTCGCTGTGATTTCCGCAGTTCTGGGAACTCTGGCAGTCTGCCTGGTTTTCGCGGACGGTTCAGCGCCGACGGATGCGACGATCGCTGCCCTGCCGCACAACATCTTCTCGAACTTCGGCTACACCACACATGACCAGCTCGCTGGCTTGCCGAATTCGCTGCTGACTATCACACTAACCTCCAACTTCGGCACGTTCATCCTGTATGCGCTGAGCTGCTTCCTGTGCATTGTGGCCTTCCACAAACGACCGGATTTCAACTTCGTCAAGCATCTGCTGATTCCGGCATTTGGTTTGGTTGCGAACCTGGTGTGCATGGCCTTTTACGTCATCGGACCTTCGATGGGTTACGGAACGGCGAAGGAGCCACTGTTGGCGCTGGGCATTGCAGCAGCCTGGGGCATCTACGGCGGCATCTACTTCCTGCGCTCGTCGAAGTCCAAGGGCAAGTCAGTCCTGCTGGCAACCAAGTAGTCCTGCTGGAATGCGGGACCTAACCCGACCATGACTGCTGGGTGGAATCACTTCTTTGCTTCTGACAAGAGACGAGGAAAGTGGTTCCACCCAGAGGCTTTTTCAAGCAAGATGTGCATCAAATGATCGAAGCCGTCCTCACAGTATGAACCGCGCAAGCTTCTTTGCTGGTAAACGGGCGAGCTTCAGGGATCGAAACCCATGTTGGATGTAGTTTTCGGCCAGGCAACTGACCCAGGCAAAGTTCGAACCAATAATGAAGACGCGATGAGGGCGTTTATTCCTTCTTCCCGACAACAGGCACGTTCCCACGGCTTTCTGTTTGCCGTCGCGGATGGCGTTGGCGGCCTTGACCTGGGCGAGGTAGCGTCGGCAATTGCAGTGTCGGAAGTGACCGAAGGGTTTGCGCGGGCACAGGAAGGTACGATGCTGATCAGCTTGCTCCCTCGACTGATTCAGCATGCAAATGCAGCAGTTCACGATGCAACGCTCACACCAGAACGACGTGGCAAGAAGCTGGCTTCGACGGTGGTGTTGTGCGCTCTGCGCAACGACCAGGCGGTGGTGTCGCATGTGGGCGATTCGCGGTGTTACCTGGTGCGGAATGGCCAGGCGAAGGCAATCACCAAAGACCACACATGGGTGAATGAACAGCGGAAGTTACGCCTGATTTCTGCGCAGGAAATGGCCGAATCAGAGTCACGCCATGTGCTGATTCGCTCACTTGGACCGGAGCTTTTTGTTTCTGCTGACACGGTTGCGTTTACCGTGCAGGCCGGGGATGTGCTGGTGCTTTGTTCCGATGGGTTGCATGGGGCGCTGGGAGATGATGAGATTGCCGAGATCGTATCTCAGGACAAGGACATGGACGCGGTGGCACAGGAGCTGGTGGCGCATGCGGTGGACGTGGACGGTGAAGACAACACGACCGCGCAGGTTATTCGGGTACGAGGGGTCGAGCGGGTTGGGATGTACCGAGGCCGATTGTACCGACTGCCTTCCTGAGGTGTGAACGATGATTTACCGTCGGCTGCAACCTTTATCTTTATGAAAACCTTACAGTTCCTTGTTCAATTCCCGATAGAGTAGGAACTGAGAATAATCACGGAGCAAGCCGACAGATGGGTCTTCACGATAGCATTGAAACCGGGTCACAGATTGATTCCTACCGCATTGAATCGCAGGTTGCGCGGAGCGGTATGGCAACGATTTTTCGAGCGACCGACCTGCGTAATGACAAGGTGGTTGCACTGAAGATTCCTCACCCCGATCTGGAGTCTGACCCGATCCTGTTTGACCGTTTCAAGCGGGAATCTGATATCGGCGAAAAGCTGGATCATCCGCAGGTGATGCGGGTCTATGGGGGGGAGAAGCGGTCGCGCATCTACATGGTGATGGAGTGGTGCGACGGGCGATTGCTGCGCAATATCCTGCACGAAGGGCGCATATCGCATCAACGGGCTATCCACATCACGATCGGGATCCTCAATGCCTTGGAGTACATCCACGCGCAGGGCGTAGTGCATCGGGACCTGAAGCCGGAGAACATTATGGTGGATGCCGCAGACAACATCAAGCTGATTGATTTTGGCATTGCGGGAGATTCGGCAGCGAAGCGACTTACGTATGCGAATTTCACGGCCGCCCTGGGTACGCCGGACTATATTTCTCCAGAGCAGGTGAAGGGCAAGCGCGGCGATGGCCGATCGGATATCTACGCGGTTGGCATCATTCTCTACGAAATGCTGTCAGGGAAGCTTCCATTTACCGGGCCTTCGCCCCTTGTAGTAATGAACGACCGTTTGTTGAATCATCCAATGCCGCCAAGCGTCGCTGACCCGACGATTTCTGCGCAGTTGCAGGAAGTGATTTATCGGGCAATGGAACGCGACCCGAAGAATCGCTATTCAAAGGCTCATGATTTTGCAAAAGATCTGGAGAACCTGAGCCAGGTGGGCGTTGAAGATCGGACCGAGTTACGCGAGTGGGACAAGCGCAAGTCGCAACTCTCGCAGAAGATCTTGTACTACGGCGGGCTGGCTATGATTCCGGTGGTTTTGCTGCTGATGATGTACCTGCTGGCGCACCACAAGTAGCCGGGAAAGGCTCCCCGGAAACGTTCCATAAATCTTTACGCGTTCTTTACACGTTGACGCCTAGGCTTAGAGAGTGTCGTTTCCCTTCTCATTCAAAAAAGGAGATTCATGGCGAAATACAAATTGGAATACATTTGGCTTGATGGCAAGAAGCCGGTTCCCGGCCTTCGCGGTAAAACACTGATCAAGGATTTTGAGAATCCGCCGACGCTGGCCGACATCCCCAATTGGGGATTTGACGGCAGTTCGACGATGCAGGCTGAGGGCAAAAGTTCCGATTGCGTGCTTAAGGCTGTTGCTCTGTATCCGGATGCGACTCGCCAGAACGGCTATATCGTTCTGAGCGAAGTGCTGCATGCTGACCTCACGCCGCACTCGACCAATGCCCGTGCGACGATTGAGGACGATCCTGACCTCTGGGTGGGTCTGGAGCAGGAGTACTTCCTATTCAAGGATGGACGTCCGCTCGGCTTCCCCAAGGATGGTCACCCGAATATTCCGCAGTTCCCTTATTACTGCGGCGTGGGATACAAGCACATGGGCAGCATTGCCCGGCAGATTGTAGAAGAGCATCTGGATCTTTGCCACGCGGCCGGCATCAACCACGAAGGCATCAACGCCGAAGTGGCCAAGGGCCAGTGGGAATTCCAGATTTTCGCCAAGGGCTCTGCCAAGGCGGCTGATGATGTCTGGACGGCACGCTACCTGCTGATGCGGCTCTGCGAAAAGTACGAAGTGGACGTTGAGTTACATTGCAAGCCGATCAAGGGCGACTGGAACGGCTCGGGCATGCATTGCAACTTCTCGACGAAGTACCTGCGCGAGACAGGCGGCAAAGAGTACTTCGAGTCGCTGATGAAGGCGTTCTCAGATAACGTTGCCGCGCACATTGCGGTGTACGGACCGGACAACCATCTGCGGTTGACCGGGCTGCACGAGACGCAGGCGATCGACAAGTTCAGCTACGGTCTGTCCGACCGCGGTGCCTCGATCCGTATGCCGATCAACTTCATCAAGG
>JANYDG010000019.1 GCA_025359885.1 Acidobacteriota bacterium | reverse complement strand
CCCGAACAACCCGGCCAGGCCGTCTTCGCCTATCCCGGTCAGGGCTCGAACGTCCCCATCACCCTCCTCGGCTCCAGCAACTTCAGTGCCCAGCTGGCGGCATCTCTCGGCCTGCCCTTCGCCTTCGCCGCCCACTTCGCCCCTGAATACTTGCACTACGCCTCCGCGCAGTACCGCCGCCAGTTCCGACCCGGCGTCCTCCAGCAGCCGCATCTCATCATCGCCGTCCAGGTCATCGCAGCAGCAACCGACGCAGAGGCCCGCCACCTTTTCACCACCGCCCAGCAGCGCTTCCTCCGCCTCATCCGCAATCAGCCCGTGGAACTCCTCCCACCCGTCGATTCCATGGAACCCCTCTGGCATCCCGGCGAAAAAGAAGCCGTCACCACCCGTCTCAGCGCAGCCATCGTCGGCTCACGGGCCACCGTCCAGGCCGGCCTCGAAAAGCTCATCCAGCAAACTCAGGCCGACGAAATCATTGTCGTCACCGACACGTGGGACCACCAGGATCGCCTCGACTCCTGCAGCCTCGTGGCAGAAATCGCAACAAGCCTCCAGACTCATGCACAGTTAGTGCAGCAGAACTAACTCCAGCCCTGAAGCAAAAAACCGCCCCCGCACCAGCCCAAAGGCCAATGCGGAGGCGATTTTCTTTCGCTTTAGGTTCGGCTGTCGTCCCAGTTCGGTTAAAAAAAGCCAAGCTTCTTCGGCGAATAACTAACCAGCATATTCTTCGTCTGCTGATAGTGATCCAGCATCATCGAGTGCGTTTCGCGTCCAATGCCTGACTGCTTGTATCCGCCAAAGGCCGCATGCGCCGGATACGCGTGATAACAGTTCGTCCACACGCGACCTGCCTGGATGTGCCTTCCAAAACGGTAGCAGCGGTTGGCATCCCTGCTCCACACACCCGCACCCAGCCCATACAGCGTGTCATTGGCAATGTGCAGCGCCTCATCCTCGTCCTTGAAGGTCGTCACCGAAACCACCGGCCCAAAAATCTCCTCCTGGAAGATACGCATCTTGTTATTGCCTTCAAACACTGTCGGCTGCACATAATAGCCACCCGCCAGGTCGCCCTCGAGCTTAGCCCGCTCGCCGCCGCACAGTAACTTGGCGCCCTCCTGCTTGCCGATGTCGATATAGCTCAGAATCTTCTCCAACTGCTCGCTCGAAGCCTGCGCGCCAATCATCGTCGAGTTATCCAGCGGATTCCCCTGCTTCACCGCAGCCACCCGCTTCAGCGCCCGCTCCATAAACCGCTCGTAGATGCTCTCCTGAATCAGTGCCCGGCTCGGGCACGTACAAACCTCGCCCTGGTTCAGCGCAAACATCGTAAACCCCTCAAGCGCCTTGTCAAAGAAGTCATCATCCTCCTGCAGCACATCCGCAAAGAAGATATTCGGGCTCTTGCCACCCAACTCCAGAGTTACCGGGATCAGGTTCTGGCTGGCATACTGCATGATCAGCCGCCCCGTCGTCGTCTCCCCCGTAAACGCAATCTTCGAGATCCGCGACGAAGAGGCCAGCGGCTTGCCCGCCTCCAGCCCAAAGCCGTTGACGATATTCAGCACCCCCGGCGGCAGCAGGTCGCCAATCAGCTCTGCCCACACCAGAATGCTCGCCGGCGTCTGCTCCGCCGGTTTCAGCACCACGCAGTTGCCCGCCGCAATCGCCGGGGCCAGCTTCCACGTCGCCATCAGGAGAGGAAAATTCCACGGAATAATCTGCCCCACCACCCCCAGCGGCTCCTTGAAGTGGTACGCCACCGTGTCGTTGTCAATCTGCGACAGCGCCCCCTCCTGCGCCCGTATGCAACCAGCAAAGTAGCGCCAGTGGTCAATCGCCAGGGGCAGGTCGGCCGCCATCGTCTCGCGAATCGGCTTGCCGTTATCCCACGTCTCGGCCTCAGCCAGCAGGCTCAGGTTGTCTTCCATCCGCTGGGCAATTTGGTTCAGAATGTTGCCCCGCTCCGCCACACTCGACCGTCCCCAGCTCTCCTTCGCCCGGTGTGCCGCATCCAGCGCCAGCTCGATATCCGCCGAATTCGACCGCGGAATCTCGCAAAAAGCCTTCCCCGTCACCGGCGTCACGTTCTCAAAATACTGTCCAGATGAGGGCGTAACCCACTCCCCACCAATGTAGTTGCCATACCGCGCACGAAACCCGTGCCGCCCACCGCCCAGGATCCCAGGCTGCAAAGAAGTCAACGTAGCCACAAAGCACCTCACCTCGGGAAATTCACAGCGCCCCAAAAACGACGCACTTCCCCCAAGGCCGCAAATCATACACCTGCGCCTGCAACGGTCGTCAAACTTCGTATTCATCGGTCCAAAACAGAGTGGACCGCAGCGGCGCGCTCCACTTTTCGCTGCTGAGATGTGCAACCAAATTCGTGCCCAGCACGAACCCTATTCCCTGGTCCCTCCGCACCGCCCGCTTAAACGGAATCCGCAACTGCGTCCCGCCAGCCTTCGCAAACCGCTCCAGCGTGCACGTATGGTGCAATCTTCGTCAGACCCCCCGACGTTGTAAGCGCCACCGGATCCAGGCCGATGGCCTTGGCCGGGATGGTGCGCGCCCATGGTGCTTCGAGAGTTATTTGGAAGTATCTTATTTGCCGCGGTTAGCCCATTTTTTCCATAGGGCGGGGTCGGCGAGGGCTTTGATGTAGACGCCGCCTACGACGGAGCGAGCCTGGAAACCTACTTCGCGGGCGGAGACGGTGTCGTACCAATCGGTCATGGGAACGCGGTCGGTGGTTTTGTTGAGGAACTGGAAGATGGGGTGGACGAGGGCTTCAAAGTCCGCCGGGTTGCGGGCGAGGGTGGCGGACCAGATTGTCCAGTCCAGTTTGGTGTAGGTGGCGCGGTTGTCGAGCGGAAGGCCGTAGGTATTTATATGCGTCTTGTAGAAGGCGACTTCCTGCTCGGCGATTGCGGCGGGGAACATCTTGAGGCTGAGAATGTTGTCCCAGACGAGGTTGTATTTCTGGCTCCAGGTATTGGCTTTGTCAAAGGCGAGGCGGTAGTGGCTGCTGTCAGCGGCGAGCGGACCCCATTTGGCAGCCATGGATTTGGCGGCGGCATCGTACTTTGCGGCGGCTTTGGAGTCGCCTAATTTGGCGGCGAGCTGGGAGTAGGCGGCGAGTGCTTCGATAGCCTTGATGGAGAGGTTGGTGTTGTGGGCGAGGTGTCCGGCGAAGTCGTCGGTGCTGAGCTGGTTTTCTGGGTCGAAGCCTTTGTCGAGGAGGTATTCAGCCCATTGGGTGAGCAGAGGCCAGTAGCGGGCGGCGAAGTCAGTATTTCCCTGAGCGTGGGTCATGGCGGCGACCATGAGGATCATGTCGCCGGATTCTTCGACGGGCATCTGGTCTTCTTCGCTGGTTTCGCCGCCGCCGTAAAGCTGGCCGTTGGCGAGGGGGTAGACGCCGAGGTCGTGGGGGGCAAAGGGGAATTTCCAATGGCCGGCCTGGGCATAGCGCATGACGGGTTCGAGCTGGGCTTCAACGAGCTTTGGGTTGAGGAAGAGGAACATGGGCGCGGAGGGATAGAGGACATCGACGGTGGAGATTGAGCCGTTGCTGAAGTTCTCTTTGGGCATGAAGAAGGGTACGTCGTTGGCGTCTTTGACGAGCTTGTGGGCGGCGATGGCCTGGCGGAAGGCGAGGGTGGCGATGGCAGCGTATTCAGGGCCGCCGGTCCGGGCGAGGTCTTGCTGGAGTTCTGCGTCGTAGGCTTCGGCGCGCTTGTTCAGGGCGAGGTAGTCGGCTTCGGCGCCTTTGAGAAGGGCGGTGAAGGAGGGAAACTCTTTGCGCCAGTAGGGGAGGAGGCGCTGCTGCATGTATTCGACGGAGTAGAGGTCGTCGTAGCCGAGCAGGATGTGCCGGGAGACGGCGGTGGGGCCGACCTGGCCGAGGGGCAGGACGATGTTGAGCGACGGAGCGGCGGGATAGCGGCTCTGCGGAGGGCGGGGCTGGGCCAGGTCATCGTCGGCGGGGAGGTGGCCGGAGGCGGTGAAGTGGCTTCGGTATGACTGGTTGCCGGCGGCGAGTTCCGTTGAAGCGGGGGATTGGGGGACGGCCATGTAGAAGTAGCCCCAGTTGATCCGGACGTTGTCGCCGTATTGCTGGAGGATGGGCTGGGCTGTGGTGCCAACGCGGAGGAGGTGGAGCCCTTCGATTTCGGCGCGGGACCAGGCGACCGATTCGCCGGAAGTGTTGGTGGCGATGGCGCCGTCAGCGTCGAGATAGATTTCGACCTGGTGGGGCTGACCGTCGCGGGATTTTACATCCCAGGTAAGGTAGGTGATGGGGCGGGCCATGACGCGGAGATCGTCAGGGAAGGCGGGGGTGAGAAAGGTGACGCGCAACTCGATTTCAGGGCTTTGCAGGGTGACGATGGTGCGGGTGGGGGTGATTTCGCGGTGGGTTTCGTCGAGGGCGGGGATGGAGCGGTCAGAGTCGCCGAGGTAGCGGTAATTTTTCTGGTCAACGCGGACGATTCCGTTCAGCTGTTGCGCGGTGCCGGTCCAGTGGCGGGTAGGGCCGTCGGTGAGGCGATCAGAGTTAGACCAGATGCTGAAGTAGGGGTCGTGGGCAATCAGTGGGGTTGCCGGTGCGCGGAGGGCAGTGGCTGGTTCAAGCTGGGCTGTAGCAGCCATGGAGAGGCCGCAGATAAATGCCGCTGCGAGGCGAAGGCTGAGGTAAAGTTGACCCATTGTGTAGACCCCATTCGTGATTGCCTGGAAGGCGAAAGAACTTGGCGTTTCGGCTATACGAATTTTTCTAGCGAAATTAGCTTAACGGCTTTGAAAAACCCTGGCTAGAGAGGCCGTTCATGGCGAGGCGCTCTACGGACCAGCGACCGGTTACGAGGAAGTTGATCCAGTTGCCGTTGAAGCAGGTCTTGATCTGTATCGGATTTGCAAAGCTGAACCTGAACTTGGGAGCAGGCCAGCTCAGGTAAAGTGGTTGAGCGCCTTGCAATTGGTTGGAGGATGGACTGGGTATGGAAGAGTGGATGAGGAGAGGCTCTCGTTTGTGGGTTGGTTTGATGGTTCTGCTGCTTGGGGCCGCTTTTGCAGGTGGGCAGACTATGATCTCGCCTCCAGCCGCAGAGACCTTCAACGGGCATCCGCGGGTAGTGATTATCAGTGATATCGGCAATGAGCCGGACGACCAGATGTCGTTTGTGCGGCTGCTGCTTTATTCAAATCAGTTGGATCTGGAGGCGATGATTGCTTCGACTTCCACATGGCAACGCACGGCGACGCATCCCGAGACGATGCATTCAATTGTGAAGGTCTTTGGGCAGGTGCGGTCTAACTTGATGTTGCACGCCGCGGGGTGGCCTGAGGCGGAGGAGTTGGACAAGCGAGTGTTTGCCGGTCAGCCTGCGTATGGTATGGCCGCAATCGGTGAAGGGAAGGCGTCCGCGGGGTCGACGGCTTTGGCGAAGGCAATTGAGCGCGAAGACCCTCGCCCGTTGTGGATCTGCCTCTGGGGCGGCGTGAATACGCTGGCCCAGGCGCTGATGGATGTGCGTGCGGGACATTCTGCGACCGAAACCGAGAGATTGGTTGCGCGGCTGCGAGTTTCCTCAATCTCTGATCAGGACGATGCGGGGCCCTGGATTAGGCGCGAGTTTCCGACCTTGTTTTACGTTGTGAAGCCAAGCCCTCCGAACGGAGAGGAATACTATTCCGCGACATGGACTGGAATCAGTGGAGATCTCTACTACCGCAATGGTGCTGGTGCCGATACGAGCCTGGTAACCAATGAGTGGCTTCAGACGAACATTCGCGACAAGGGGCCGCTGGGGAAGATGTATCCCCGCTTTTTATTCATTATGGAGGGGGACACGCCCTCGTACCTGGGGCTGATTGATAACGGACTCAACGCCTATCGCCGCCCGGACTGGGGCGGGTGGGGTGGCCGCTACGTCTATCGCCAGCCGTATGGCGAGCCTCACACGATCTGGACTCAGGGTGGGGACGAGTTTACCCGCGCCACTTCGCAGGACCGCGTCGTCGGAATCGATGGAGTGGAGCATGTTTCAGACCAGGCGACGATTTGGCGGTGGCGCGAGGCATACCAGAATGACTTTGCAGCGCGTATGGACTGGACGATCAAGGATTTTGCCCATGCAAACCATGCTCCAATTGTGGTGGTGAATGGACAGGCGGGAACGGACCCGGTGGAAATGAAAACAGAGGCCGGGCAAACTGTGACGCTCGATAGCGCCGGGAGCAAAGACCCGGACGGACAGCCGCTGCACTACAAGTGGTGGGTGTATGAAGAGGCAGGATTATCAGGCACACATGGTGCCAGTGTTTCAATTGCCAAAGCTACAAGTCAGCAGGCGCAGCTTTCGGTTATTTCCCCGTGCCGGGAAACGTGGATTCCAGGGCTGATACCGTGCCGGGGTGATGGGGAGGCGCATGTGATTCTTGAGGTCACTGACGAGGGTTCGCCTCGTCTTACCTCGTATCGGCGGATCGTGCTGCATGTTTCGGCACCACCGGTTGCAGCCGCGTCAAACAAGAAGTAATCGAAAGCTTTCAGAGAACCTGGTAGAAATTCAAGGTCACAGCTTTGCTGCGCCTTTCCCCGGTAGAAATGAAAAGGTAGCGATTGAGCCAGTCATAGCGGCCTTCGGGAGCTTCGAAGCTGGGGGCGGCGCGAAAGTAGTATTCCGCAGGGTCAACAGCTTCGCCAACGGTGAGTCTCTGCATCACTTCGGCAGGTCCGTGGCGGTACCCGCGATTGATGACCCGAATCAGTGCGCCATCGTCAGTTTGAAGTGAATAGTGTGCTTCAATCTCGGTGATGCCGTCGGGGCGGACGATTTGCCAGTCGATGCCGCCAGGCATGAGAGTGCCCCGGATCTGCGGGCCCGTAAATGTGCCAGAGAGAATCGGCACCATTCTGCGTATGCCGTGCGGGCCGGTGCCAAGCACAACAGTCGGAGCGAGCTCTCCGATGACACTGAAAGCGAAAGCGAGCTTGATTCCTCCCGAGTTAGTCACAATTTCATTCTCCGATTTCCTGGACGATTAAGCTGGTAGGTCGCGGCTGTTTCTCTCGAAGCAGAGGGAACAGGGATACGTCCGGCGACCTCAGACTCTTTCAATGACCATTGCAATGCCCTGGCCGACCCCGATGCACATGGTGCAAAGAGCGTATCGACCGCCGATTTTCTCCAGTTGGTTCAGGGCGGTGGTCACCAGGCGTGCGCCGCTAGCGCCAAGGGGATGGCCGATGGCAATTGCTCCTCCATTGGGGTTGACGTGGGCCGCGTCGTCAGGTAGGCCCAGGCCGCGCAGAACTGCGAGGGCCTGCGCGGCGAAGGCCTCGTTCAGTTCAATGACGTCCATCTGCGTCACGGCCAGGTTGGCGAGCCGGAGCACTTTTTGAACCGCCGGAACTGGTCCGATGCCCATAAGGCGTGGTGCCACGCCGGCAGCCGCAGAGGCGATGATTCTGGCCCGGATGGGTAGATGATGCCTGGCTGCGGCGGCGGAAGATGCGATCAAGAGAACTGCCGCGCCATCGTTGATGCCCGAAGCATTGCCGGCAGTGACGGTGCCATCGGAGCGGACGACGGGCTGCAGCTTTGCCAGAGCTTCGACGGTGGTGTCGGGTCGAGGATGCTCATCCGTGGAAACCAGCAGGGGAGCTCCTCTCTTTTGCATGACAGAGACGGGAGTTATCTCCTTTTCAAAGAAGCCAACTGCGGCCGCCGCAGCGTATCTTTGCTGGCTGCGAAAAGCAAAGCAATCCTGATCTTCGCGCGCGATGTCGTATGCAGCCGCAACGTTTTCTGCGGTCTCTGGCATGGTGTCCACGCCGAATGCCGCTTTCATCCTGGGGTTGATGAAGCGCCATCCCATCGTGGTGTCTTCAAGTTTTGCCGAGCGAGAAAAGGGCGCGTCCGACTTGCCTAGGACAAAGGGCGCGCGAGACATATTTTCTACGCCGCCGGCAATGATCAGGTCGTTCTCCCCGCTGCGAATTGCCCTTGCAGCAAACGCAATGGCATCAAGACTGGAGCCGCACAGTCGATTTATCGTTGTACCCGGAATCTCTACGGGGAGGCCTGCAAGCAGCAGCGCCATGCGCGCTACATTGCGGTTGTCTTCGCCAGCCTGATTTGCACATCCCAGAATAATGTCGTCAACAGTGCCCC
>JANYDG010000088.1 GCA_025359885.1 Acidobacteriota bacterium | reverse complement strand
CAGCACTGCGGCCATGCCGCTCAGGCGTAGCTGCACCAGGGAGCGATTCAGTTCAATCAGGTTCATGGATTGGGTTCCTCGAATTGGATTCGTTGTTGGATCAGGGCGCGATACTGGGTCAGTTCGCGGATCAGGGGGTCGACTTGCCGCAGGCTCAGAGGCGCTTGCTGGCTGCGCTCCAGATAGCGGCGCACGAATTGGTACTCGCTCACGCCCAGTTCCAGCGCTGCTGCGCTGGCCTGGTCGCAAGCCGCACAGCCGTACTTCTTGGCAAGCGTGAGCATGCCCATAATGCGGCGGACGCCGGCCTCTGCCTGACGATGGTGGATCGCATCGCAGACAGCGCCGATATTGTCTCCGGCCTTGTGAGCCCGCGCCAACAACTGGTGCGTATGTTGTGGCATGCGCTTCGGGCGGTCCTCATCGCGGATGCGGTGTCCGCCACGCTTCTGCCCCAGATGCTCGCGCAGCAGCTCGCCGGTGCGAGGATCGATCAGTCGCACATACATCGAGTCCCATTGCACGTTGACCTTCCGCCCGATCCAGCCCGGCGGCGCGCCGTAATAAGCAGCTTCAACCTCGACACAGCCATCCAGATGAACCGTGCGCTCGCCATACTGGTAGTAGCGGAACGGCTCCAGCGGCAGTATCTGCAGGTGGGGCTTCTCTTCGGCGAACATCGCCGCCACCTGCCGCTTGGTCCGGCCGTGGATGCGCTTGTCGGCCCAGCGCTCTTCCCAGTGGTCCAGATACGCCTGCGCCTCTTCCAGACTCTCGAACTTCTTGCCCTTCAACGGCGTCATCTGCGCATGTTTGACGCCACTCTCGACTTTTCCCTTTCGATCCGGATCTCGCACTTTGCACGGCAGCGCCGTCACACCGTAGTGCGCCAGAACGTCGCGATACAAGGGATTCAACCCCGGATCATAGATGTCCGGAGACAACACGCCCTCGCGAAGGTTGTCCAGGACCACGATCCGCAGCGAACCGCCCAACCTGCGAAAGGCCTTTTCGTGCAACTCGGCCCACACCCGCGCACTGGATCGGAACACCAGAAGCCGAACACATTTGCGACTACAGCCCAGCGTCAGAACGAACAGGCGCGTGCGCCGGTATTTGCCGCTGTCAGCATCACGCACCATCGGGCCCGTGCCGTAATCAACTTGGGCCTCCTCACCGAGTTTGGTCTCGATGATCACTCGCGCTTCAGGCGATACCGCTCCGCGCAGCTTGCGCACCAGGCGTTTGACGCTCTGGTAACCGCCCGTGAATCCGTGCCCGTCCACCAGATCCTGAAAGATCCCCATCGCGTTGCGGCCCCGCGATAGTTCCAACTCGATCATCTCGCGGTATGCGTCACTGACACCCGCAAAGCGCTTCCCAGCCTGTCCCGGCGCAGCTCTTATCGGCAAAAAGCCGGTGGTCACCAAAGTGGCCGGTTTTGACCCCAGGGAGCCGGTGATCACTTCTATGGCCGGTTTTGAACTGCCCGAGCCGGTGGTCACCGAAGTGGCCGCCTTGGAAAGGGACTTCGGCCCCCACGTTCCCGGAGAACGCACCACGATCCCTGCCGACCGAAGGTAATCGCCCGCCGTCTCGCGACGAACACCCGTCGCCTGCTCGATCCTCCGCAAGCGCCAGCCCAAACGCCCCAGCGCTATCACCTGTTCCCGCTTCTCTCTGCTCAAGACATTGCCCATGCTGACAGAGGCTAATTTGTTGATCCTGAAAAAGCCGATTTCAAGCGGATTGCATGGTCATCCGTGAGCCGGTGAAGCCCCATTGGTGCAGAAGTCGGCTCAGGACGGCGTAGATTTCGCGCGCACCAAGGCGGGGAACAGCCCTCAGCAGCTTCTGGAAGTTCATCGCCGCTGCCGCCAGCACGGCATTGACCGAGTTTCCCGCAATACCTTTGAGCCGATTGCGCTCCAACCGGTGTTCCGTCTTCAAGTGTCCGATGCTCGGTTCCACTGCGGCTCGGTGCTTCATCCTTCGCCACAGCGATTGCGGCGTTCGTCTGCGGCGTCGCTTGTCCACATGGATCGCGGCATCGCCCTAGTAATCGTGGCCACGGTATCCCATGTCGACATGCACTTCTTTGATCTGCTTGCCCAGTAACTTCTCGACCTGCTTCATCTCTGTGGCCAGCGTGTGTCCGTCATAGGGATTCCCCATAAAGCTTTTCGAGCCGACGAACCATCCACCACGACTGCTCACCGCGACGCTGACCTTGTTACCGAACTCGTACTTCTTATCCGCCTTGCCCTTGGCGATGCACTCTATTTCAGGCTCATGAATGCTGTAGATCTTGTTCTTGTCATGCCGCTGCTGCGCATGGATGCGATGAGCCGTAGTTAGTAACTTCGATAACTTATCCGATGGCTCGATAACTTGCCGCTCAATCTCGCGCAGCACACGTCCCAACTGGGTGCGCAGCGTGCGAGTGCAGGCTCTGGCGCGTTTCATCTGCCGGGCATGCGCATATCTGCTGGACTGCATCAGCAGCCTGCGGCCAACATGCTCATAGCTCTGCTTGATGTTCAACCCCACGGCTCGTGCGGCTTTCACCAACCGTTCGCGACAGCGGTGATACAACCGCGCATCGGTGGGATAGCGAACCGCCTTGGTCTGCACTGTCGTATCCACGTTGACCCGCTGCAACTGGGCGGGACGGATCGCTCTCATCTTCATGCCGGCTTCGATGGTGGCGCGCAGCATCTGCTCGGCTCCGGCTTCGCCAAGACGATTGCGCCAGCGCGTCATGCTCGATGGATCAATCGGCATGCTGTGCTGGAAGTAGCGTTCGCCGCTGAAGTGCTGCCAATAAGGGTTCTCGACCCAGCCCGAGACCACGTCCTCATCACTCAGATCGGCCTGGTACTTCAGATAGTGAAGCGCCACCATGAGGCGCGTCGATATCCCGGGCGCGCCAAGAGTCGGATGATAACTGCCGCCGAGCGTGGCCTCGAATGAATTCCAATCGATGTACTGGCCAAGACGAACCAGCGAATGGTTCATGTCAATCAACTGCTCAAGATCGATCTGAAACAACTCCCGCTGTGGCTGCTTCGGCTCGCTTTTGGGTCGCATCGATTTTCCCCGGAAATCGTTGAATTCAAAACTACTTCTGGGTATATTTTATCACGAATCCAGAGCGTATGTTGTTGATTAAACAATAGGTTGCAAGAAATTCAGGAGCGACTACCGTATGCATCCGAGCAACCGCATCTTCGCGTTGTGGAGCGGGATGTGTTGAACTCGGTCCATGAATGAATCGGGTGTTGTTGCGAGCCGTCGGCGGAGCCGGGTTGAAGCAGATCGGCTTGCATTGGAGTATGAGCAGAGGGGGGATCTCGCGGCAGGAGTTCTCACGCGAGCGGGGTATTTCGGTTCATACGCTTGAAAGCTATCGTTGCCGTCTGCGCGGGCAGCGGCCGGCTGTGGGGCCTGCGTGCTGCCTGTCGAGTTGATCGCGGTATCGCATCCAGATGGTGGGCCCCTGGGGATTGGACTCGCCAACGCGCTTCTATGTTGCAGTTGGCGCGACCGATATGCGCCAGGGGTTCAACGACAGGCAGCCCGAAGGTCCACTGGGTGGGAGAAATCATGGGCCTACCAGATGGTAGGCTCGCGATAATGAGCGCTCCGCGCCTCGCCATTCGCCTTCCAACCCCAAACCAACCCCAAACCAACTCCAAATACCAGTTCGTCAATGCTCTTTACAGCGCCTTACCACTCTTTGAAACAACCAACCGCGTTCTCCAACTCGTTGAAAATACGTTATTTGCATCACTCATAACCCAAAGGTCGCTGGTTCAAATCCAGCCCCCGCAACCAATCAAAGTCAATATAATCAATAGCTTACAGAATACAATTTCTCACGCCCAGGCTGTAGGGTCCAAAATTCAATCAATTTACCATTTCAGCTCCTGGTGACAGCATCGCCCCGATCGTTTCTGCGGCTTTTCTGTCGTCGTCATCTACGTTATGTGTGTAGTGGGTCATAGTGGCAGATGTTTCTCGCTATTCCGGGGAGAACAACACCTGCCGTCGACGTGTTGGCAGACACGCACAAAACAATACCGAACTCGAGCTCGAACACGAGAAAATACTCACCCGCGTCAAACAAAGACGCGGGTCCGTCCTTCGTATGTAGGATCGACACTTCGCCGAACCTGTCGATTAGATTGCAGGTACGGTCGATTCTGCCTCGCCCGGAGAATTTAGAAGAGGTGTCTTCCTCCTTCTAATCCTGTGACAAGGAGGTCGAACGGATGGAATGCGCGGGAGGGTTCACTGACCAAGATGGGGTTGGAGTGGATTGAGAAAAGGGGGAATGGAGTATTCTTCAAACTCATCGAGGAGTATTACCTTAGCTTGAGTGGCGTTTATGGGATGATCGCGAAGCGGTCCAACTCCACTTTGTGTTTCAATGACCTCGAACTGTGGTAGCACTGAGAATTGGTTTGAGGAGGACGAAAGTCTTGGCGAGTTCTTGGATTGCCGCTGCAAGAATGATCCTCATGCTGACAGGAGGCGCAGTCTGCCTGGTTTCCTTCAATAGACCGTGCAGTGGACAGACAACTGATACAGGCGCCGAAGTGCAAACAGTGCCGGCGTTTGACACAGAGAACTTCACGCTCCGTCGCTTCATCGCGGTCCATGGCCGCCAAGCTTTGATCGACGGCTATTCCACGGGAGGCTTGGAAGTGTGGGCCTATCCATTCCAGATTCTCAGCGGGTACCGGGTTGCATTTCGCAATCCGGGGACGACGACTGCCCTGGAAGGCCAGGACATCTTAAGCCGCGTTATTTATGAGCCGAATGTCGTAACGCGCATTTACCTGGGGCCTGATTTTGTTGTTCACGAGAAGCTCTTTATTCCTCTGGATCATCCCGGAGCAATCTTGACTTACGAGATCTCAAGCAGTCACTCTGTCGAGATTGAAGTGCATGCAACGCCGGTGCTTAACCTGATGTGGCCGGGGGCATTGGGAGGTCAAAGCACAGCATGGAACCCTTCGCTTTCCGCTTTTGTGCTCACTGAGCCGGCGGATGGTTATAGTGCTGTGGTTGGCTCGCCGCAAATAGTTGCCCACGACGAGATGGATAACCGGACTGTTCGGGACGGGAGTTCCGCCAGCCTTGGTTTTACGCTTCAGCCGGATCAGGCGGGGAACGCCCAAGTCTACATCGCGTTGAATCCACCCCGCACTGTCGATCCGGGTGTGCTGTTTCGGCAACTTGTCCGTGATCGGATAGCGCTGGAAGCAGCGGCCATCGCTCATACGGGGGAAGTGTTGCGAAGTCAGGTGAAGGTTGAAACCCCCGATCCAGGGGTCAATCAGGCGATTGCGTGGTCTGAAATCGCGCTTGATCAGGCTTGGGTATGCAACCCCGATCTCGGCTGCGGGTTTGTTGCGGGTTATGGTCCGTCGAGAGGCGAACGGCGGCCACAGTACAACTGGTTTTTCGCAGGAGATGGATTAGTTGCCACACAGGCGGCGATTGCTGTGGGAGACTTCGAGCATGCACGTAAGGAGCTGGAATTCATTCTTCGCTACCAGAACCGGAAGACAGGAATGATCTGGCATGAACTATCCCAGAGCGCGGGGTTGATCGACTGGGCCGGCAAGTTTCCATACATGTTTGTCCACGTCGATATCAGCTTTCAGTTTCTTTCCGCAGTCGAGCGCTACGTTGTGGCTAGCGGAGACACCGGCTTTCTCCGCGAGCATTGGAAGTCGATTGAATTGGCCTATGAATACTGCAGTTCGTTGATCGATCCAGCAACTGGATTGCCGCGCATCCCTTCAGATAAAGAAGGCGGTGACGAGCAGGATCGTATCTCGGACGACCTGGGTCTATCTACGGGGTGGGTGCAGGCAGCATCTCAATTCGCGCATCTGGCCATGCTCGCCGAGCGAAGAGACTTGGCGAAGCAAGCTACAGAAGCCAGCCGCTTGGCAGCTGCCGCAATTCCCGGTCAATATTGGAATGCGGAGCAGAATTTCTGGGTGAGTGGACATACGCCTGCGGGTCAGAATGCGCTGGAGCGGCGAAGTTCGCCTGCTGAAGCGATCAGCCTCGAGTTGTTCAGTCCGGAACAGAATCGGGCACTGCTCGACCAACTTGCGTCGTCTTCGTTTCAGACGGACTGGGGCGCGCGAAGTGTGAGTTCCGGATCAGGCGGCTACGATCCCAGCTCCTACGCGAAGGGCAGCGTGTGGGCCATGGGAACAGCTTCGCTTGCCGAGACCTTCTGGTCTCAACATCGCCCAGTTAGTGCGATGGGAATGTGGCAGGCCATGATGCCTTGGACCTCGCTCGATTCGCCCGGACATATGCACGAAGTGCTGGCTGGGGATGTGTTCCGTGCACAGGGTGAGTCGGTGCCGGAGCAAACATGGTCTTCAGCCGGGTTTCTGGATGCGACGGTTCACGGTTTGCTTGGACTTGACGTGGATGGCCTTGCCAACCGGATCACGTTTGCGCCGCATCTGCCGGCAGACTGGCGCGGCATTTCAGTTGAAAATGTCCATTTGTCGAATGCCTCGCTGGGTCTGGTTATTGAGCGCAAGTCAACAGGACTGGTGCTGCGGATCGACAATCCTGGGCAGGTCTTCAACCTTCTCTTTTCGCCGGAGCTTCCGCTTGGATCGCAACTTGCGGCGGCTAGCTTCCGAGGGCAACCGACTGACGCGAAACTGGAGCAGCATCCGCAAGAGACGGACGCTCGCGTGGTGTTGACCGTTGTGCACGGGAAGAGCGAGTTGAATCTGGAGATTCAGGGAGGTGTCTCGGTAATTCCGGAGATGGCCCAGCCCAGGCTCGGAGAGGCAAGTTCCGGCGTCAGGGTGGTTTGGACCAGTCTTGCAGACCATGTGCTGACCGTTGAGGCCGATGTGCGCTCCGACCGCGAATCTCGGATTCAGGTGAAAACGGAGTGGGGGATTGCAAAGGTGGAAGGCGCTGAACTGAAGACTGCTGGAGACGGAGTTTTCAACCTCGCAATTCCAGCCAATAGTGAGAAATCTCCGTCTGGATATTACCGTCGAGTCCGCGTCTCCGTGGAGTTCAAGCCTTGAAAAAGGCAGGATGTCATTTGCAGGCCAACACACTTAGGCTCTATCGTGACTCCGTGGTGCAACGGCGAAACCAAATCAGCGCAGTGTTGTGGATCGCGGTCATGCTCGCGTGTTCCTGGGACTCTCGGAGCGCAGCACAATCCGCCGCGGGGGACAACTTCAAGGCTCTGCTCCAGCAGGGATTCGAACTCCACCAACAAGCGGACTTTGCCGGGGCGATTCCGGTGCTTGAACGCGCACGCCGGCTACAGCCCGAAGACTACTTCGTGAATCTTCTGCTGGGCATCGATCTGCTGCGAACCGGCAAAGCCAAGGAAGCCGTGCCCGACCTGCAATTGGCTGCGCGCGCCCGGCCAGGGGAGGAGTTTCCTGAGGACTATCTGGGCGAAGCCGAAGCAGGACTGGGAAACTACGCCCTTGCAGTCGAGGCTTACGTGCAGGCCATCAAGCGTGGGCACAGCTCCGAGCAGTCCCTTGAAGCCTGGGCCGGTTTTGCTCTGGAACGTTTTCGTGCGCTTGGGGAGCAATTGCGCACAACGCAGGCAGGTACTGCGGCGGCTACACGACTAGCCGGGAAAACTGCGAACCCGTCCTCCGCACCTCCCTGTGATGCCTCCATCTCCTCCCTTGAGCGGTATATGGCGTTGCGAGCCTTGTCCGCCGATCGCGCAAACACCTCTGTAGAAACCGCATTCAAACTCTCAATCTGCTATGCGGAGGAGGCTGGAAAAGCCGCCGCGCAGTTGCAGGCCGCCACTGAAGACGTCGCCGCAGTCCACAAGCTGCGCGGGGATGCGCTGTTGCGCCTCAAGGGCGACGCGGCTGGCGCCGAGGCAGAATACCGGAAGGCACTGACGATAAGGAGCAACGATCCGGCGCTGCTGGAACGGCTCGCAGAGGCTCAGCTGACGGCGGACGATCCTGAGGGTGCACGGGCGTCGGCGCAGGCTTCGCTGGCCGTCGATCCGCACCGGCGAGAGGCGCTGCGAACGCTGGCTTCGCTGGCCATGAATAACCGCGACTACGAACAGGCACTGCCATGGCTTCGGCAACTGGCTCAAGAGAGCCCTGGCGACCGAGGGGTGCAGGTTGAGCTTTCGAGAGCTCTTGCGCAGACGGGTGCGGACAAAGAGGCGGTCAGTCTTCTAGGCCCGGTGCTTGCAGCGGGTTATCCCGATGAAAAGGGTGCGCTCCACGGGTTGCTGGCCCGAGCGCTGCGCAAGCTTGGACGCGAAGCGCAAGCGACGAAGGCGGATGCGGAAGCGCGGCGGTTGTCTGACGCCTTTCAGGCTAAGCAGGCCGGTGACCCACCCGGGAGTTCCGATGCAAATCAGTAGGCGGCAGCTGTTGCGCAATGTCAGTACACTGACCGCTGCGACTCTCACAAGCAGTTGGCAGCGTGCCGCCTTTGCTCAAGAAGACGCAGCAACTTCGCCGATTCGCATGGTCAACGGCGCTCGCGCAGCGGGGCTGGACTTTGTGCTTCGCAACGGCTCGACAGGGCGCAAGTATCAGGTGGAGACACTCCCCGGCGGCTTGGGCGTAATCGACTTCGACGGGGATGGGTGGCCAGATCTGTTCTGCACCAATGGCGCCCAACTGCCTGAGCTGACCAAGAGCGGGCCGGAGTATTGGAACCGGCTCTATCGCAACAATCGCGATGGAACCTTCAGCGATGTGACGGCTAAGGCGGGACTACAGGGCGGAGGCTACTCGATGGGTGTGGCCGTTGGGGACTATAACAACGACGGGCACGAGGACTTGTTTGTCGCCGGAGTTCATGGAAATCGTCTGTATCGAAATAAAGGAGACGGCACGTTTAGCGATGTGTCGCGCGAAGCAGGGCTGGCCGGGCCGGGGTCACTGGGCAGGCCTGCCTGGAGTGTTGCAGCGTGCTGGATCGACTACGACAACGACGGGCTGCTGGATCTATTCATCTCCAACTACTGCGATTGGACGCCGGGGATCGACCCAGTCTGTGGT
>JANYDG010000085.1 GCA_025359885.1 Acidobacteriota bacterium | reverse complement strand
CGGAGCTGAAATTCGCGAATCAGTTCGAGGACGGTTTTGGTTTCAGGGACCATGAGGACGTCGCGCATGATCTGGCTGAGCTTGAGTTCGGCGATGGGCGCGGCGGCTGAGCGGGTGCCAGCGGTGCGACGGAAATGCATGAGCCGAGCGAGATCTTTGGCATAGACGACGCCGATGATGTGCTCGGGGCCGCGGGTTTCGTCGTAGACGGGGACGCGGGAATGCTGATGATCAATGACGCTGGCGCTGGCGGCCTCGATGAGGGTGTCGCCGGGGAGGGCGATGATTTTCTGACGCGGGGTCATGATTTCGCGCACGGGGACCTCGTCCATTTCGAGGGCGCGGTGAATGAGGCGTTCCTGAAAGGGTGGGAGGACGCCCATGCGGCGGGCGGCGGTGGCGATGAGCTTCAATTCTTCGGGGGAGTGGACGGAGGCTTCGTGGGCCATAGGGACCTGGAAGAGGTGGAGGACGAGTCGTGCGGAGCGCTGGAGGAGTTTGACGGCGGGGCGGGTGAGGGCCATGAAGAGGAGCATGGGGCCGGCGACGGCGATGGCGAGATATTCGGCGCGGCGCAGGGCCAGGGATTTGGGGACGAGTTCGCCGAGAAGTACATGCAGGTAGGTGATGAAGGCAAAGCCAAGGGCGACCGCTGCAAAGTGCGCGTAGAAGAGGGCGTGGGGCAGGGTGAGGGGGAGGAGCAGGAACCAGCCCTCGAAGATTTCTGCAGCGACGGGTTCGCCGATCCAGCCGAGGGCGAGGGAGCAGAGGGTGACGCCGAGCTGCACTGCGGGGAGGAAGCTGTCAATGTCCTGCTGGAGGCGGCGGACGGCGGCAGCACCGGGAACCCCAGCGGCGATCATCTGGTCAATGCGGGTGTCACGGATGGAGACGAGGGCGAACTCGGCGGCCACAAAGAAGGCGTTGGCCAGGATGAGGATGGCGACGGCAACGATTTGGAGGAGGGGTAGACCGTGCATGACTGACGTTTCGTTCGCAATGCAAGGGTGAGTCTACCATTTCGGATATTCAGGGGGCGGGGCCAGGTGATCCATGAGTGGATTTGGGATTTCAAACTGCCCGGAGATTGCGAAGGACTGGTGAGCAAATCAATTCGACGGACGCGCGTGGAACCAAAGTACAGCGGCTTGCGTAAGGGTTGTCAGTGGCAAGCCCGGGTAACCGGAGAGGCTGCGCAATCATACGTACGATTCCTGGCGACGGGGTGGAGGCAGTTGTGGCGGCACGGAAAAAGGGTCGGCTTTGGCTTTGGATTGGTTTGGGCGCCGTGGTGGTGTTGGCTGCGGGTGGATTTGCGGTGGCAAAGCTTGTAGGGAGCACAAGTATCGATCCGAACAAGCTGGGCAAGGTTACGCGCGGCGACGTGGCGCGGAGCGTTGTGGCGACGGGCAAGATTACGCCGATTACGCAGGTTGAGGTGAAGTCAAAGGCCTCCGGCATTGTGGAAAAGCTCTATGTAGACATCAATAAGGTAGTGCGCAAGGGCGAGCCGCTGGCGCAGTTGGACCAGGTGGAGATTGCCGCGCAGGTGGCGGCGCAGCGTGCGCAGTTGAGTGCGGCTGAAGCCAATGTTTCGACCTACGAAGCGAATCTGGAGCAGGACAAGGTCAGTGCAGCTGCCCCCGACCTGCCAATGTACAAGGTTACGCTGGACCGCAACACCGAAATGGTGAAGCAGGGTCTGGTGCCGCAGCAGTCGCTCGACAATGCGAATCGCGACTACCTTGCCGCCCTGAACAAGCGGGACGCGGCGAGGGCGCAGATTGGCGTGGATGGGGCGCGGCTGAAGCAGGCCAAAGCCCAGGTGGCGCAGAGCACGGCTACGCTCAATCAGTTGCAGGAGCAGTTGGGCTACACGACGATTCAGGCTCCGATGGATGGTGTGGTGCTGAGCCGCGATGTGGAAATTGGCGACGCGGTGAGCTCAATCCTGGTGCTTGGTTCGACCGCAACTCTGGTGATGACGGTGGGGGATACGACCGAGGTATACGTCAAGGGCAAGGTGGATGAGGCGGATATTGCGCATGTGTACATGGGGCAGCCGGCGCGGATCAAGGTGGAGAGCTTCCGCGACCGCTACTTCCAGGGCAAGGTGACGAAGATCTCTCCGATGGGCGTGGAGAAAGATAACGTAACGACCTTTGAGGTGCGGGTTTCGATCAACAATCCCGGCGGTGATTTGAGGGCGCAGATGACGGCGAATGCTGAAATTCTGCTGGATGAGCACAAGGGTGTGCTGACGGTGCCAGAGAATGCGGTGATGTATGACGGGCAGAAGAAGGCCTCTGTAGAGATTCCCGACAAGAAGCAGAAGGAAGGCAAGCGGAAGGTGCCGGTAACGATTGGGCTTTCGAACGGGTCAATCACCGAGGTGCTGAGCGGTTTGAAGGAAGGCGACCAGGTGGTGCTGCAGTAAGTTTCTGCAAGTTTGAGCGAGTTGAACACGGCCGACATCCCCCCTGGTGTCGGCCGTATTGCGCGCATCCAGCGCGCCTGAAAAGCCTCTGGCCCAGAATATGAGCTTGTGCTAGGCTAAGCTCGCTCGCAATTCGCGGCCCTGGTTTTGTTGGGCGACCAGTGAGGGCTTTTCAGGGCGCTGGAACATTTGATGGGCAACACTCGTAATGAAGATCTGAGCCTGTGAGGAAATAGATGAAACGATTGATTTCTGCAATTGCACTTGGAATGGCACTCGCCGCGCTGCCAGCGCTGGCCGCTGAAGCGACGTTTGAACGGACACTGTCGGTGTCGGGCGCGGTGACACTCCATGTTTCGACAGGTTCGGGGAACATTCATATCCGGCAGGGGTCGGACGACAAGGTGCACATCTTTGGCCGGGTGAAGTCGGGCTGGGGCGGCGGGGGCGAAGAGCGGGTAAAGGAGGTTGCGGCCCATCCGCCAATCGAGCAAACCGGCAGTATTATTCGCGTCGGCGCACACATGGACGGGTTCCAGCATGTGTCGATTGACTACGAGATTGAGGCACCGGCAAAGGCATTTCTTGAGGCGACAACTGGCTCTGGAAACGTGGACGATGACGGAGTCGGCGTGAATGCGCGTCTGAATACCGGGTCAGGCAACATCACCGCTCATGGGCTGGCGCAGAGCTTTACGGTTGAGACGGGGTCGGGCAACATCTACGCAGAGCAGACTGGTACGGGCGACGTCAAGGCCAACACCGGCTCCGGGAATATTGAACTGAAGAGCATCTCAGGCGGACTCAGGGCAGAGACAGGCTCGGGTGACATCAAGGTCAACGGGCAGCCGAAGACTGGCTGGCGGTTGACCACAGGGTCTGGCGGGGTTGATCTTTCGACGGAACATGGAGCGATGACGATCGAGGCCTCGACCGGCTCGGGGTCAATTCACGTGGATGAGGACGGAATCGACCGGACCCACGAGGACAAGCACAGCCTCAGCGCAAAGGTGCGTGGGGGCGGGCCGATGGTGCGCGTCGAGACCGGGTCTGGGGATATTCGGATTCACTAGAATCTTTGCAATTACGGCGAGGTATGACGAGTGACTGATTCCATTGGTCCTCTTTGGACCTCGCCTTTTTGTTTGTGAGTCTATTTTGTCCAGTTTTCGAGCTTCAGACCTTTGACTCGCTCGAACTCTCGGGTGTTGTTCGTGACCAGGGTAAGGTCTAAAAATCTGGCGTGCGCGGCTATGAACAAATCGTTGGACCCGATGAGACAACCGCGTGCCTTAAAATCTGCGCGAATTTCTGCGTATTCAGCGGCCGTAACACCGGGGAAATCCAGGACTGCGACATACTCCAGATAGGCTTCCAGCGCTGATTGATCATGGAGCTTGCGCGGCGATAACTGGACTCCGAACGCGAGTTCCGACAGAGTAATCGCTGAGACACAGATTTCGCTAACAGAAACTGTTCTGAAGCGATTCAATACAGCGACGTTTGAGCGCTTCATGATCTAGGAAGAGATATCCCTTTCGAGCACGTATTGTAGCAACAGAACTCGCGTTGCTGCATCGGAAGATCCTCATAATCATCCATGAAACCGGCAGGAGCGATCGGCGCAGGTCACCAGGTACTCGGAGAAGTCTTTGGGACGGGCGGAAAGGATAACTTCGTCGCCTTGCTGCGGATGAAGACCTCTGAGGTGGTGAATTGAAACTCTTTTGGCAGCCGAACGGCCTGGCTGCGGTTGTTCAAGAAGATTTTTGCTGTCCTGGCCATGGTCACCCCCGTCTGGCAGATACACGAGTATGCGCCAGACTGCGCTCGGGGGAAAAGCTGCTGTCTTGTGCTGCCCTGGTTGGCGATCTGCTAGTCTGTGCTGCATGAAAATGCTGAATTCTTCCATCGGATATTTCAGGTTATTCGCGGTGATTTTAGTGGCTTCCCTGCCCTTGATGGCACAACTGCAAACTTCTGCGCCTATGGCCGAAATTGGATCAGAGGCGCGAGGGCGGGAGTTGATTCAATCGCTGCACTTGAGCGTGCTGGCGAAGGAGTCGGGGTATCTGGGGATTGTGGGCGTTTCAGCGCAGCGCGCCGAAGTCGACGGGCGTGCGTTGGCGGTGCAGAGCCAGAACTACTACATGCTGACCGAAGAGTTGCCGATCAACTACCTGCACTGGCTGGTGCCAGATGACACGCACATTCTGATCGAGGGTGGGCCGGTGGATTACTACATTTTTCACCCGGATGGGCGGGCCGAAGTGGTGACGCTGGGGATGGATGTGGCTCACGGCCAACGGCCGATTGTGGCGGTGCCGGGCGGTTGCTGGAAAGCGCTGCGACTGCACAAAGGCGCTAAATACGCGTTGATGGCAAATGCGCTTTCGCCGGAGTTTACGCCGGACCGGGTGCGGATTGGCGAGGGAGCGGCCTGGGTGAAGCGGTTTGCGGGAAGCGCGCCCTGGGCGACAACGGAGTTTTTACGGGCGATGATTGGGCCGAACTGGGTGAAGTGATCCCACGAAGTGGTCAATGCGGCGCGGCGTGATGGCGCAAAACCTGCAGAATTCGACCGCGTATGCAGAGGCGGCGCGGCAGTACCGGGATTGGTCGCAAAAGAACTGGCAGGGCGTGACGGATACAAGGGCCGCTTCGCAGGGCCGCCAGAATTTTGCGGTCCGCGAGAATCTGGGCGGGGTGCATACATTTACCAATCCTTATGATGACCGGGTGCCGCTGGAGTTGCCCCAGACGTACAAATACTTCTGGGTAGACCGTCAGGGGAATGTGGTGGGGAGCAATGATGCAGCGGCGAACCCTCATGTTGGTTCGACGGGAGATTGGCGGCAGATGCCTCGGTATCAGCCGCAGTGAGTTGAGTTTCCCGTAAACTGGTTGCATGCTTCGTATTTTTCGTTCTCTCCCTGTGGAGTCGCTGAAACTGCTGGTGTTCGACCTGGATGGGACGTTGATCGACTCGCGCCAGGATTTGTGCAATTCGGTAAACGCGACCCTGCTCAATTTTGGATTGAAGCCGCTGCCTGACGCGGTGATCGCGAGCTACATCGGCGATGGGGCGGCGATGCTGATTCGCAGAGCTTTGACCCTGCCAGGCGAATTGCCGCCGGGGCAAACTCTGGATGAGCGCCTGTTTGAGGCGGCTTTTGAATATTTTCTGACATATTACCGGGTACACAAGCTGGACTTTACGACGGTGTATCCCGGCGTCATCGAGTCGCTTGAGGCTCTGAAGACGCTGCCCGATGGAAGCCGACGGCCGATGGCAGTGCTTACCAACAAACCCGTCGGTCCAGCGCGGGCGATCTGCGAGGGGCTGGGGCTGTCGCCCTACTTCTTTAGCGTCTACGGCGGAGACAGTTTTGAGACTAAAAAGCCCGATCCGCTGGGCCTGCTGACTCTGATGGCTGAGGCTGGCGCGACCCCGGAGGAGACGCTGATGGTGGGCGACTCCGATGTGGATATACGCACGGCGCGGAATGCGGGAACCTGGGCGCTGGGGTGCAGCTTTGGGCTTGCTCCGGAGACGCTTGAGGAAGTTGATCCCGATGTGGTGGTGGCGCACGCCTCGGCATGGACGCTGGCGGTGAGCGGGGCTGAGGTGCAGGCATAGGCATCGGCACAGGAATGTTTCTGCGATGAAATTGTTTCAGAAATCCTGGTAAACCAATTTAGCCCTCGTATATGATTTCTGCAGGAGATGTCTTTGAATCGCCATCTTTTTCCGCCATCTGCTTCCCTTGTTGCCCTGCTCCTTGCGGTTTCAGTGCCCATTTCTCTTCCCTCCCAGGCCGCTGTATTTCCCGCGGCACCTGCATTGAATCAACATAGCTCGAGCATGGTGCACGCCGAGACCACCCCGGGGAGTACTCCAGTACCCGTCGTGCGGGGCGTCGTCGCAGACCCGAGTGGGGCGATTGTGCCCAACGCGGAGGTGGATTTACTGGATGCGAGCGGCGCGGTGGCCGCGACACTGCACTCCGATGGCGAGGGAAATTTTCAACTGAAGGCACCGGCGATTGGCGACTACATGCTGGTGGTGTCAGAGGCCGGATTTGAAACCGTGCGGACCGTGGTCAAACTGGGAGGCGCCGCAGGCACCGGCCTGGCGATGCCCAGTGGCATGCTGCATATTGTGCTGCCAATTTCGACGATGGCGACGACCATCAATGTAAATGGCAGCAGCAATGTGGACCTGACATCCCCGGACAACAACGCGGACACCTCCGTGTTGAGCGCAAGCGACCTCAAGGCGCTGCCAATATTTGACAATGACTACGGTTCGGCGATGAGCTCGTTTCTCGATGATGGGGCTTCGGCGACAGGTGGGTCAGGACTGCTCGTGGATGGGGTCGAGGCAAATCACGCATCCGTTTCGGCGAGCGCTATCCAGGAAGTGCGCATCAATCAGGACCCTTACTCGGCGCAGTATTACTGGCCGGGCCGCGGTCAGATGGAGATTATCACCAAGTCGGCAGCAGACCGGTATCACGGTCAGTTCAACTTCATGTTTCGAGACGCAGCGCTGAATGCGAAGAATGCCCTGGCGGCGATGAAGCCCTTTGAACAGCGTCGCGTATACGAGGGAAATGTGACGGGGCCGATCTGGCGGGCAAAGGCGAGCGGGTTTCTGGTGTCGTTTAACCGCGCAGAAGAAGATCAAAACGCAGTGATTGTGGCGACTGGAGCGCCGACGGCAACCAATCCGAGCGGACGCTTGCAGGCGAATGTAGCGACGCCGACGCGGAATATGGAGTGGAGCGCGCGGGCTTCGCATCAGTTTGGTCAGCGCCACTCAGTGTATGCGCAATATGCCTACCAGGATTGGAGTGCCAGGAATCAGGGCGTCGGCGGGCAGGCGCTGGCAGAGGCCGGATTTACAAACAGTTATCACGAAGATGATGTCATTCTGCATGCGGATTCGACGCTCTCACCCAATATGCTCAATCAGCTCTCTGTGGTTCTGGAGCATTGGCGGAACCAGAACCGAAACGCAATCGAAGCGCCGAAGGTGAACGTGGCGGGCTATTTCAGCGGCGGGTCGGCGCAGGCTGATTCAGCTTCGACCGAGTATAACTTCCGCCTCAATGAAACGGTTAGCTGGACTTATGGCCGGCACACGGTCAAGTTAGGCGCGAATGTACCTCATCTGAGTCGAAGAGTGCTGGATGATAACGGCAATGCGCTGGGGACTTATACCTTTGCGCCGACGATTGCGGCAGACGGCAAGACGGTTGTCGCTTCAGCGCTTGACAACTATGCGACTCATCATCCTTCAGCCTATTCGCAGAACTCAGGCAAAGTACGGTTTGTCTATCATCAGCAGGAAGCGGGGGTGTTTGCCCAGGACCAGTACAAGGTCACAGACCGGTTTTCGATTACTCCGGGGCTGCGGTATGACTGGCAGAATTTCCTCGCCGAGGACCGGCTGACGTTTTCGCCGCGCGTCTCGTTTGCATGGGTGCTGAGCCCGGAATCGAAGATGGTGGTCCGCGGTGGCGGAGGCGTTTATTTTGACCGCTTTGGAGGCGGCCCACTGGCGGATCTGGCGCGTTTTGAGCATGGCGCGCGAAGGTCGGTGAGCGTTCGCCTGAACCCGGCAAGCCAACCGGAAACTGGATGTGTGCCGGTAACAGCGTGCGTGACTCTGAGCAAGGAACCGGCATCCCTGACGCGGCTCAAGGCGGGTGCAAAGGTGCCCTATCAACTGCAATTCGGGCTGTCATTGGAACGGGCGTTTGGCAAGAGCGCGGTTGGATCCGTGAGCACTTACTCGATTCGCGGAGTGGATAGCTTCAGGTCAGTCGATGTGAACGCGCCGACACGGGAATCGGGTTACACGGAGAGGCCGGATACACGGTATGGACGCATCCGCGAGATGCAACCGGAAGGAATGTTTCGGGGCAGTGGAGTGGATGTTTCATTTCGCGGCGAGTTGAATCATTATTTCACGGGCTTTGGTAGATATACCTGGTCGCATTTCGAGTCAAACACGGGCGGGATTGGTTGGTTTCCGCAGAACCAGTATGCTCCAAATGATGAGTGGTCAAATGCGGGCTTTGACCGGCGTCACCGTGTTGGGATGTATGCCGTTTTCAACAAGGAAAGCGTAGCCAACCTTTCCTTGGGGATTTTTGCCAATAGCGGAACACCGTGGACCGTGCTGACGGGAGCAGACCCGTATGGAGATAACTTCTTTAACGCGCGGCCTGAGGGAGTGGGGCGCAATTCAGAGACCAACCAATCCTATGTGGATTTGGATTTGCGCTGGGGCCATGATTTTCACCTGACCGGCAGCAAGGACGAGGAGTCGCCGAAGCTCGGATTCTCGGCTGGGGCATTTAACGTCCTGAATCATGAGAATGGGACATCGGTGGATCCGGTGGCAAGTTCGCCGGCGTTTGGCGAAGTAACTTCGGTGGGCCCGCCGCGCCGAATTCAGCTTGCCATGCGGTTTGAGTTTTAACGGTCAGGCCCAGAAGTTGACTACCCGGTCTGAGATTGGAGCCGGTTCTGGCTCTGCAGCGTCCTGGGCGTTCCCATGGTTTGCGACATCGGGGAGTAATTGCCTGGGATGGTCAGCGTTGTGTGCGTCGGCGTGATTTCCCCAGGCGCTGAGGATGGTTTCTGTCTCCTGGTCGGTGGCGATGTCAGGGGTCATGTCGAGTTCGCGGGCAGTGAGTTTTGAGGCGACGGAGCGGAGTGCGCGGGCGCGGCGCAGGGAGTCTGTTTCTTCGGCGGCCAGAGCACCGGAGAGGGCGCTGCCGCGAATGTTGATAGGACCTGTGGGAATATGCATGCCGCGCCGCCTTTGGGATAAGTTCTGCGGGTTGGGTGATTTTGATTCGCAGGTTTTGATTTGCCGATCTCGAATAGCCTGCTTTCGACCGCCTGACTCGATTGAGGTGCATGCCGTGGACCAATGTAGGGTAAAAGTGCATTAGGTAAACCTAACCTTAGAAATGCGTCGAAATCCGTGTGCTCTGCGCACCTGCTCTCGGAACACTTTAGTCTTACGTTACGTATGGATAGACAGGAGCCTGACTATGTTCGGAATTGTGCGTCGATTGAGCGAAAAACCGGGTTGGAGAATTGGCCTGGCGTTGCTGCTGATATGTGTGGGGCTGTTTGTGGGCAAGGCACGGGCTGAAGAGGATTCGGTGCAGTTTGCCAACAAAATTGAAGTTGGCCGCGACGCCATTTTTCACGACGTTGTCTGCTTTTTTTGTAGCGTCAATGTCGAGGGCACGGTCAACGGAGACGTATTGGTCTTCTTTGGAAACGTGCGGATTGACGGGCATGCGAATCATGACGTCGTCGATTTTTTTGGTACTGTACAAGCGGCCGATGACGCAAACGTGGGGCAAAACCTGTTGAGTTTTTTGGGGAGCGTGCGGCTGGGAGAACGCGTCACGGTGGGCAAGGATCTGGTGGTGATGTTTGGCTCGCTGCATGAGGCTTCGTCAGCGACCCATGGCGGGGACCGCTTGGTCTTCCCTGGCTGGATCTTCTGGGGGCCTCTGCTGGTGATTGTTCTGGGTGTGAGCTTTGTCGTGAGCGAGTTCCGCTCGCAGCGTCGCAGGCGGATGCTGCGGGGTTACTGAGGGCGCGTTGAGCTACTTTGCCGGGGTGATGTCGGTAAGCGGCAGATCCCAGTGAGCGATGAGGATTTCGAAGCGGCGCTGCTCTTCTTTCTTGTAGGTTTCCTGGTCGGGATAGAGCTGGCGAGTAAGGGCTTCTTCGTCGGGGTTGGCGGTGGTGGCAGCGGTTGAGTTTTTAAAGGTGATGGTGACGCGATAATCCCAACGGCCGTCTTCGATGGAGTGATAGGCGGGGGATTCGATCTTCACGGCGGTCATGCGGCCAGACTCGACGATTTTTTTCAGGAGCGGATAGTGGTTTTTGAGGAAGAGCTGTAGGAACTCCTGCTGATGGCCCCACTGCACCTTGTAGTAGTACTCGATGGTGTACGGAGCGTTAGCTGCGGGCTGCTGGGGGGCACCCTGGGACCAAGCCCGCGGGATGAATGTGGCGGCGAAAAAGAAAGCGATGAAGGCGAAGAAGATGCGGCGCATGAAGACTCCTTGAGCTTGCTCGAAGCGATTCTAAACCCTCCCCCTCGATTGCGGATTATCCCGTTTCAACTAATCCTGAATGGGAACGGAAGCCTGACTTGCGGGAGTGGTTGGAACGTTTTGCTGCCAGATGCACACTGATTTCTGAAAATCGGCACAAGACTGCGCAACTGTGAAATCCTGACTCGCAGAGGAAAGTTCACTTGAAAATGTTTGCCCTGAAACTCTTTTGTGTTTTGTTTGTTGCCGTGTCAATTCTTGGTTGTGGTTCAGGTAAAAGCACCGTGCCCCCTCCCGTCACAATCAGCGTTTCAGTCGCGATGAAGCGCCTCGCCCTGGCTGCCCAGCAGACCCAATCAGTGAGTGCGACAACGAATGACAGCGCAGGCGTGACCTGGACGGCGACGGGCGGGAGTTTCTCCGCAAAGAACAGCAGCTCTGGCGCAGGAATCACTTATACTGCACCGTCGGTTGGTGGAAGTTATACTCTGACCGCAACGAGCGTATCTGACTCCACAAAAAATGCGGCGATTACCGTCTATGTGACGGATCTGGCAAGTGTGTCTACTTACCACAATGATCTTGCGCGGGATGGAGCGAATAACAAGGAATATGCTTTGGCGCCTGCGACGGTGAACACTTCGAGCTTTGGCAAGCTGTTTTCATGCCCGGTCGATGGAGTGATCTATGCGCAGCCTCTCTGGATGGCGCAGGTACCAGTGAAAGTGGGGGGAGTTACGGCCAAACATAACATGGTCTTCGTTGCCACCCAGCATGATAGCTTGTACGCCTTTGATGCGGAAGCCATTCCCTGTCTGCAACTATGGAAGGTCAGCCTGATTGCGACAGACCACGGGGCAGGCGCCGGGGAAACTCCGGTAGCTTCGGCTGGGGCAAATCGGCGCGTCGGGAGCGGCTACGGTGATATTGCCCCGGAAGTGGGCGTAACGGGCACTCCGGTAATCGACGCCGGGACGGGCACGCTGTATGTCGTTTCAAAGTCAATTGATTCAACGGGAAGTACCATTTACCAGCGACTGCATGCGATTGATATTGCGACGGGGGGCGAAAAGTTTGCCGGGCCAGCTAACATTGACGCCGGGATTACGTTTCCAGGAACTGGCGATGGCGGTGCAACGGTCAGCTTTAATGCGCAACAGCAGCATCAGCGCGCCGGGTTGGCCCTGGTCAATGGGGTGGTCTATGTGGCTTGGGCCTCACATGAAGACACGGCGCCGTACTACGGGTGGGTCGTGGGCTTCAAGGCATCAGATATGACGGTAAAGAGCGTCGTAAACGTTTCGCCTAACGTGCAGTATGGCGGGATATGGATGGGCGGCGGCGCACCGTCAGTGGATTCTGAGAACAACCTGTATGTCATTACCGGGAATGCCACGTTTGATGCATCTAACTCGGCGGCACCTGACAATGACTACGGTGATTCGTTTTTAAAGCTATCGAGCGAGCTCGCGGTTTCATCGTACTTTACCCCCTCAGATCAGCAGAGTGATGCGGTTAACGACGCAGATTTTGGTTCAGGTGGTTCATCCGTCGTTTTGAATCTGCCGACCGGGACAGTGAAGCACTTGTTGATTGGCGGGGGCAAGGATGGCACCCTCTACGTGCTGAACGGCGATAACCTGGGTGGTGCGGGAGACTCGAATGCGCGGCAGGCATTCAATATAGGGAATAGTATCTTTGCAACTGGTGCTTTCTGGAATAACTCGTTCTATATTGCCCCGGTCGGCGGGCCGATGGTTGCCTACAAGTTTGATCCTGCGACGAATCTCTTCGCGACTGGAGCCCAATCTCAGTCCCTGGGGAGTTATGGCTTCCCAGGGGCGACGCCCTCGGTATCAGCCGCGGGAACAACGAATGGCATCGTCTGGGCGCTGGACAACGGCAGTTACTGCACGCCCCAGTCGCCGGGATGCGGTCCCGCAGTTTTGCATGCATACAACGCTGCATCGCTGGGAGCAGACCTCTGGAATAGCTCGAAGGTGGCGTCAGATGCAGCCGGATATGCAGTGAAATTTACTGTTCCTACCGTGGCAAATGGGCGCGTCTACGTTGGCACGCGTGGTAACAACGTGGGGGACGATGAAAGTTCGACCACAGTTCCGGGTGAATTGGATGTTTATGGGATCAAGGCTAATTAAAATGCCCTGGTTGATCCTGGCTCTGGCTGCAGTGTTGGCTCACGGAGGAGTAACTCGTGGGCCAGGTTCCCTGCTGATCGATGCTCCGGAAACGCTGAAGCGATACAGGGATCATGCCCGCGTGCTGCTTGTCTTTGCGCCAGAGGCTCATGATGCTCGATTACAGCAGCAATCGGCGGAGTTGATGGCGCATCGGGATGGAGTGACGGAGCGGCAACTGGTTGTCATTCCGGTGGTTCCGCGCGGGGCTTTGGAGAAAGACCAGCAACTGTGTGCAAGTGAAGCGCAGGCGTTGCGGCGGCGGTTTCAAGTTAAGGATGAGGAGTTTCTCGTCGTGCTCGTGGGCAAGGACGGCGGGGAAAAGCTGCGTTCGCCGGCGGTGCTTGGCTATGAACGGCTGAGCGCGGTCATTGACTCCATGCCAATGCGGCAGCAGGAGATGCGCGACAAGGCAAAGCACAATCCGCGATAAGCTGGAGGGCGGAGGGTTGGCATGCGCTTTTTAAGAGTGGGTTGGGTGCTGGCGGCAGCCGTGCTGGGTGCGGCGGCGCTGAACGGCATTCCGCAGGCGGCGACGCAGGAGCAAGAGGCGATCCTGCCGACGCGACCCGTGCCGGTAGGCAAGGCTCCGCTGATGCAGGTGAAGCTGCTCAAGGACACTCCCGAGGAGAAGGTGTACGTGGTGGTCTTTCTCAAGGGCGATGAGGTACTGAGCGGCCTAACCGACTTTGCCATCGCCCACAAAGTGCTCGACGCGCACTTTACCGGCATTGGCGCGGTAAGCGGGGCGACAACAGCGTGGCTCGACCTGGCGCATAAACTGTACCGGCCCACCCACACGCGCGATCAGGTGGAGGTGCTTTCGCTGATCGGGGATGTCGCGGCCTTTCAGGGCAAGCCAGTGGTGCACATGCACGCGGTGCTGGGGCGGCGCGATGGCAGCACGGTGGGCGGCCATGTGTGGGAACTGACGGCCAATCCTACAGTGGAGGTGTTTTTGACGGCGAACACCACACCGCTTGAAAAACGCCCCGATGAGGCCAGCGGAATCAAGCTCATTGATCCGGCGAAATGATGGGCCCGGCCAAGTGAACTTCCCTGCCCAGGTGTCGCCTGCCGCTCGGCGCAAAGCCTGTTTCTGCGCTCAGATGGCAATTCTGGTGTCGATGGTGTCGTAATCCGCGCGGAGCCTGCCGGAGGTCACGTCCAACAGCCCTGCGGCCGCGAGCGCCTGAACGTCGGCGTGCACGTTGCTGTAGTCGCGCTTGAGGGCCTGGGCCAGCGCTCGAATGCTGGTGACATTGTGGCGGCGGACATGGCTCAATACCTCCATCCGCTTGGCGGTCAAAACGCGCGCCAGTGCATCCCAGCTTTCAAAGGCCAGGTGACGCTCGGCGAAGGTTTCTCCAAGCTCAGCGCGATGCCAGGCGCTGACGAATCGACTGGATGCCTCTTCTTCCCGTGCGCCGCCGACGGTAACTTTTATCTGCGCCATAGTTTGCCTCGAATTTCTCTGACATCCGTCCAGAAGTCAGCGATGGGTTGCTACACAGTTGAGAAGCGATACGGCAGTTCCACATCGAGCAGATGCTTGTGGTCGCCCTTGCCGCGTTCGTTGTCGTAGCCGACCTGCCGGATGCCAGCACGACCGTAAAAGAGCGAGTATTTCAAATTGTGGACCGACGGCGGGACCGGTGCCGGGACTCGCCAAAGCTTCATCTCAACGATGGCACCGTCGTCGTAGCCGATGCGCTGGTGAAAGAGGAGTTCGGCTTTCATTGCGCATCCATGATGGTATTTTAGACCATATGGTGCGAGCGCACAAGACCTTTGTTGAGTTTGCTCTACGAGTGCCAGAACGACTTATTTTATGGTGGAGGTGGCCATGAAGAGCGTCCAGATTCCAGATGAAGTTTATGAACGCGCTGCGGAGTTGGCGGCCTGAGACAACGTCTCTGTCGACCGCATCGTGACGGCCGTGGTGAATGAGCATGTTGGCGGATGGTCCAGGTTGCAGGAGCGTGCGCCCGCGGCTCTGTTGAGAAGTTCAAGCAGGTTCTGGCCAAGGTGCGCAATGTGCGTGCGGAGGCTACGGATCAACTGTCACAAACCTACTAAACCTTAGACGGACCCGGTCCACTCGTGACCACTTCCCGGGTATACAATCTGTGGAGTTCTTTTCACGCTAAAGTTTAGCGAATTAGCCTTTGGGGTCAAACGAATATCTATGTTTAGAAGGATCATAAATACCATCGGATATGGCGCACTGCTCCTAGTGTGCGCATTAGGACTTTTTGCCCTCATGGTCCTACCGGTATTCGCAGCAATGATTCCGGCTCCGGGCTGGGTTAAATTTCTTATCGTGTTCGTTATCTGCGTCACGATTGGTAGCTTGACCGAGAGGCTACAAAAGCAAGGAGTGGGAGACCTAACAAATCGGCTCAAATCAGTCTTGGCGAGTCCTTCGATACTAATTGTCATCATGTACGCCTCCCTATTGTTCGGTGGTTATCTTTTGCTTTCCAGCCTAATGCCTCACAGTTCCAGAAGAATGATTTACTACAACGATGCACCTTGGAAAGTGATACTGGGCGTATTGCTGCTGACAGGAGGCTTAACCTGCGTTCACCTCAGCAAGAAAAACACGACACAAAGTAAAAAGAAATAGTCAAATCCAGGAGCAATATATGTACTCCGCCCTGTGCCACCTCTGCTACAGAGCGGAGTTGTACAACACAATCTGATCAGCAACAAATTTATGTCTTAATAGTCGCGTAATGAGGATAATTTCCCGTTAAATGAGAGCTGTTTTTCTACTTCACTTGCACCCCTGGCTTTTTATCCGTAAGCCACGCTAGTAGCTCTTCGAGGCATTCAATACAGAGTTGGTTCCCAGGCAATCGATTCAAGGTGACGACTTTAGAATTGTTCACTTTCTGCTTAAGGGCGTAGAACTTTCCAGTCGTTCCGCCTGTGATTTTCCCTTTGTGATATTCGCCGTCTTTTCCACACCTAAGGCAGTTGAATGTCATTATCCGTTCCTTTCTATCTAAACCTGGCCATCTGGCCTACAACAATAGTACCTGGACTCGATCAAAACTGCATCGAACAGGCAATTGGTCCGACAATCCTGAAGAAGATGCCGGAAGTGGTACGCCGGCCTGCTTCGCCTTTGTTTCGCCTTTAAGGTATACTCAAGGCTATGGACTTTCAGCTTGTAACGCCGTATCAGCCCAAGGGAGATCAGCCTCGGGCCATTGAGGAATTGGTGCAGGGGTTGGCTGCCGGGGAGCAGCACCAGGTGTTGCTGGGCGTCACCGGGTCGGGCAAGACGTTTACCATGGCCAAGGTCATCGAAGAGCTGAA
>JANYDG010000075.1 GCA_025359885.1 Acidobacteriota bacterium | reverse complement strand
AGATCCCACCGCTCATACCCAATCCCAAGTTCCGCCAGCCGCGCCCCAATCTCCGCCGCGCTCTCCAGCCGCAAACCCTCATCCGAAATCGTCAATACCGCCATCGCTTCCCTCCGTCCTTCGTCAATCACAGTGCCCCATCCTCGCCACCTGGTGGTTTCTCAGGATGGAACGAACAATCCTCACGCCCCCATCAGCCGCCGTGCTTCCACCTCAAACAAAAACTCCAGCGCCTCCAGGTGCCGCCGGGCCCCGGCCACAGATTCCCCCCAGGTATACAGCCCATGTCGCCGCAACAAAACCCCGTGACAGCTCGGAAACCGCCGCAGCGTCTCCTCCAGCTCTAACGACAACCCCCCATACTCCTGCGAATTCTCAAGCACCGGCACCAGCTCCCGATGCACATGCGACTCCACACCCGAAAGCGCTTTCAGCAGCTCGTAATTTTCCAGCGGCACCGCACCCAGACCGCCGCCGGCCTCGGCAAACCGATCCGAAAGCAGCGTATTCCAGACCGTATGCACATGCACGATCGCCCGCGCCTCCGGCCTGTCCCGATAAATCACCCCATGCAAAGCAGTCTCCGCCGAAGGCTTGCCCAATTTTAGAGAACCAGGCCCGGCAACGACCCGGCACTCCAAATCAATCTCCAGCAAGTCCTGCGGCGTAATCCCGCCCTTGTCCAGACCACTCGCGGTAATAAAGATGCGTCCCGACTCCCCATCGCGAAAGCTGAAATTTCCCGCCGTCGCCGGCACCCACCCTCGCCCAGCGCACCAGTGCGCCACCCGGCAAAGCTCCTCAGCCTGCCCCAACAGCCCGTCATTCCACTCCACTGCCTGCATTCCAACCCTCAAATCCCGTCTCTCTATTTTCTCAGAATGCCGAAGCCTTCCCCTTGCCGCGTTGAGCAGAATTAAAATCATTTCTTGCTCACCCCCGCCCAATCCGACCGCCTCGACGTCATCCTCGTCTCCCCCCGCAACCCTCTCAACATCGGCGCCGCCGCCCGCGCCATGGCCAACTTTGGCTTCCAGCGTCTCTCCATCGTCGCCCCCTTTGCCGTCAATTGGATGGAAGCAAAATCCGCCGTCGGCGCACCCGACCTGCTTCGCGACGCCCGCGTCTACGAAACGCTCGCCGAAGCACTCGCCCCCTGTACCCTCGTCCTCGGCACCGGTTCGCTCGACCGCCGTCGCCCCGACCTCACCATCCTCTCTCTTCCCGATGCCGCCGCTCAGTTGCGCCATTCCCTCGCCTCGCAGGCCGAAAACCCCGCCCGACCCGCCAGAACTGCCCTCCTCTTCGGTTCAGAAAAACACGGCCTCACCACCGAAGACCTCTCCTGGTGCCATGCACTCATCGTCATCGAAACCGCCGACGCCCAGCCCTCCATCAACCTCGGCCAGGCCGTCGCCGTCTGCCTCTACGAAATCGCCCGCAACCCCGAGCCCGATACACCACTCCAAAAGATCAAAGGTGCCGAGCACCCGGATTCACAGCAACTCGAGCGCCTCGCCAGCCTCATCGAAGAGACCATGGACCACGTCAACTACTCCACCCGAGGCGTCCGCGCCGCCAACGGCGAAGCCCTCCGCGTCCTGCTCCGCCGCCTCATGCCCAACGAAGCTGACCTCCGCCGCATGATGGGACTTTTTCGACGCATCCTATGGCAACTTGGGCGGTCCAAACACAAACCTTAAACTTCTTTGTCAGAACCTTCCCCCAATCCTGATAAAGTTTCCGGCGAGGCCTTCTATGCAATTTATTGCAATTCTTGCTGCTGCCCCGGCAGCTTCCAACCGCTGCCGCAAGCTGGCGAATCCCCTGGTTCTGGCTATTTGTGCCCTACCACTGCTGGCAATCTCCGCCCGCAGCCAACAACCAGATGCGGCCCCGGCTCCGGCAACCCAAGCCCCGGCAAACCAGACCCCGGCCACTCCAGAAGCCCAATCGCCTCAGCCAGCCCCCGCTCCCAGTCCCGCACCCAGTCCAGCACCCGCAACCGCTCCTGAAACCCCAGCCCCCGCCGCCGCGCCAACCAGCGCTGACAGCCCCAGCGACACTTCAGCCGCCCAGATCACCGAAGACGAACTCAGGCAGCAGCTTGTCGGCAAGCAACTCTTCCTTCGCGGCGGATTCCTCGGCGATGCGATCAGCTTCAACGAACACGGCGATCCCACCGGCCATCCCGCCTCCGGCTCCTACACCCTCAGCGCCGTCGAAATCACCAGAGTGCATGTCTCCAAGCGCAAGGTTGAACTCGAAGGCCTGCGCTTTGGCCTCCATTTCCTCGGTGCCCTGCCCTCTGAAGACCCCTCCAAAGCCGTTGATCGCGTCAAAATCACTCCTAAAAAGAAGATCCTGAAAATTTCAATCGACCGCGAACTCGTCATCAAACCCAAAAAAGAGAAGGAAGACAAGAAAGGCAAAAAGCAGGCCCCGCCCGTCCCCGGTCCAAAACCCGTGCCCGGCCTCGCCGTCGCCTCCTCTGAAACTGACGTCGCCTCGCCAGCCGCCAAACCAGAAGCAGCCCCCGCAAAGACCGCCACAGAACCTCCAGCCACCGCCGTTGCCGCTCCGCCCGCCATGCCCTCCTCGCCCGGATACAAGCCCGAAGAGGAAATCAACGCCACCAGCACCACATCCCAGGCACACGCCAACCAACTGCTCCGCGAGGCTCTTGATCGCATCTTCGCCCCAGGTCTCGACGCTCGCATGATGGAGCAGATGCCCGATTTCTGGCGGCTTTACTACCAGGCCCAGGCAGCCGGCGTTGACTACCGCCCCAAAGATCCCAAGGTCCTCCGCTCCAACGCCGTCGATCAGCAGGCCAGGGTCGTCACCTCCATCGCTCCTGACTCCAATGAATACGCCCAGGCCAGCGGCATCGCCGGCCGTGCCCTCTACCGCGCCGTCATCGGCCCAGACGGCAAACCAGACGAAATCGCGGTCGTCCGTCCCATCGGCTTCGGCCTTGACGAAAACGCCGTCGCCGCTATCCGCAAAGCATCGTTCATCCCTGCCGCTAAAAGTGGCCAGCCCGTCGCCGAAACCCTCGATCTCGCCGTCCTCTTCCGCATCTACTCCAAGCGCACCTCAGTCTCCGCTGCTGCCGCTGAGGCCAAAGCGGCTCCATCTGAAAAGCAGATCCTTCCCGGCCCCTACACCAGCCGCGCGCCTAAAGACGCTCCGCCCCAGGAAGCGCCAAAATCAGCCGATCAACCCGCCAGCCAGCCATCCACCGACGCCGAAAATCCGCCCATCGTCATCGACACAACGCCAGCCGCCCCTCCGGCAGCTCCAGCAAATCCGGCCCCAAAACCCCAATGAGCCAGCAATTCCTCAAACTCATCCAGCGCGGTTTAGCCGCCGAGGTCGCAGACGCCGTCGATGCCGACCCGTCCCTGGTCACGTGGCGCGACTCCCAGGGCGTCTCGGCCCTGATGGCCTCCATCTACAGCGGCCAAACAACCATCCGCAACTTCATCCTCGTCCAGATCGCCAACCAGGGCATCCCGCTCGATGTCTTTGAAGCCGCAGCCGTCGGCGACCCGGCAGAGATCGCCGCAGCCCTCGAGCCTGCTCCCGGCCAACTGCTCCAGCTCCACCCAAACGGCCCGATTCAAAGCTTTTCTGCCGATGGATGGACCGCCCTCCATCTCGCCGCAGCCTTCGGCACCCCTGAGGCAGTCCGCCTGCTCCTTGAAAAAGGAGCCTCTGTGCACGCTGTCAGCCAGAACGCACAGAAAAATCAGCCTCTGCACGCCGCCCTCGCCCTTGGTCGCAATCCCGAATCAATCCAGCTCTTGCTCCAGGCCGGGGCAGATCCCAACGCCCGCCAGGTCGCCAACTTCACCCCGCTCTTCTCTGCAGCCGCCGCCAACCGCCGCGACCTCGCCGAACTCCTCATCGCGCACGGAGCCGACCCCAGCCTGACCAACGACTTCGGCCAGACCGCTGCCGCCTGCGCCCGCGACCGCAAACACACCGAACTGGCCGACTGGCTTGAACCTGCCCGACTGGCTTGAACCTGCCCGCCTAACTTGATCACCTGCCCACGTAAGCCTGCCACGTAACCCTGCCCTACTCCTCAGCCGGCTCCCAAAGCTCCACCCGGTTTCCCTCCGGGTCCCGGAACCATGCAAACCGGCCGTAAGAGGCATCTTCCCGTTTGGGATCGATCCACGCTCCTGCAGCCACCAGCCGCTCCAACACCTCGTCCAGAGAATCCACGCGAAAATTGATCATCGCCTGCTCCGATTCCACAGGAAAAAACGCAAACACCGTTTGCCCAAAAGACTCCGGCCCTTCAAAGGTCGACGCGCCGTACATTTCGGCCGGGATCCCCAGGTGTTGCACATACCAGCTTTGCAGTCCCTTCGGATCCTTCGCACGGAGAAAGACCCCTCCAACACCAACGACCTTACCCATCGCTACTCTCCCTTTTCTGCCGAGTCGATCATCTCTTCCAGGCTCGGCTTGTGTTTACTCTCCCGCCCCTCGGGTTTTGGCTTGTCATCCAGCACGCGGCTCGCCTTTGGCTGGCCCACCTGGTCCCGCGCATTCGACTTCACCGCCTTGGTTACTGAGAACTTCTCTACTTTTCGTTTCGTCATGGCACTCAAGAGTATGGAATACTTTTTGCTGGGAAGAAAGTCGGAGTTGACTCACCATGATGGAAGAACGCGAATTTTTTACCGAAACCAGCGAAACGCGGACCCATACCCTGGTCTGCCCCCACTGTGGGCAGCCAAGCGACCAACAGATCAACTGGGTCGTTCGCCGCAAGCGAGCCCAACTGCCGCGCAATGCCGACGAACGCGATCGCGCCCGGTTCGCCAAAGCACAGCCCTACATGGTCCGCCGCGATGACATGGTCGCCTGCGGCAATATCCGCTGCCGCAAGCGCTTCGAAATCACGCAGTTGCAAACACTGGCCTTCATTTAGCTCCGGTCAGACCGTTTCCCGTTTCGTATCGTCGGCCCAGAACTGTCCCTTGCGCATGCCGGATCAATATTGGGCGCGATTCACTTGCATTTCCATCCCACCCCGCGTTTACAATCACAGGGACGGTTCTGAAATTGCACCACTCCGGAGACATACCCATGGCCAATACCCTGCTCCCCATCGCCGAACGCAACCTGACCCCCGACCAGGTCGCCGCACTCGACAAACGCCGCGAATGGGGCCTCACCCTCCAGGTCATCGCCGGACAGTTCTCCGTCATCTGCATCCTGCTCTCGCTCTGGGTCGGCCAGGACCTCACCTACTCCCCGGGATGGGCTCACCCCATGGCCTATTACATGGCCCTCGCCCTCATCATCGTCTTCACCTGCGGCTCAGTCGGCACCTACATGCGCCGTGGCACCCGCCCCATCGACTAGCCCCGTCCCCTGGCCCCATCCCCTGCTTCAGTCCACAAACTTGCTTCACGCGCTCGTTTCTCACGGAATCCCTTCATTCCGTTGGCGCATAGCGCCGTCAATGCATTAGCCTAGTTTGATGGCGAACTTCCCCGAGATCGTCCACGAACCCACGCAACAGGGTTTCGCTAAGCAAGCACTCGCCCAGGGTCTCATCGACAGCCACGGGCGCGCGATTACTGACCTGCGCGTATCCGTCACTGACCGCTGCAACTACAAGTGCGTCTATTGCCGCACCGGCCAGGTTGGCGCGCAATACGACGAGCTGACCACAGAACAATACCTCCGCCTCATCCGCAACTTCGTCGACCTCGGCATCGAAAAAGTCCGCCTCACCGGCGGCGAACCACTCCTCCGCCGCGACCTTACCGAAATGGTTCGCGAACTCGCTTCCTGGCGCACACCCCTGGGCCAGAAGCTCGACATCGCCATCACCACCAACGGACATCTCCTCGAAGACCTCGCACAGCCTCTCAAAGACGCCGGCCTCAGCCGCGTCACCGTCAGCATGGACGCCGTCGAACAGGAGACCTTTGAGCGCGTCACCCGCGTCCCCGGCAGCTTCCCCGCCGTCGTTCAAGGCATCCGCGCAGCACAGCAAGCCGGCCTCGGCCCCGTCAAAGTCAACTGTGTCCTCCTCCGCGGCTTCAACGACGACCAGATCGAGGGCTTCGGCCACCTCGCCCGGCGCGAAGGACTCATCGTCCGATTCATCGAATTCATGCCCCTCGAAGAAGGCCGCCTCTGGAACCTCGACATGGTCGTTCCCGTCAAGGAAATCGTCGACCGCCTCTCCACCGTCTTTCCCCTCAAACCCCTGGCGCCCAACGCCGCCAGTGAAACCGCACGCCGCTACGGCTTCACCGACGGAATCGGCGAAATCGGCATCATCGCCCCAGTCACCCAGGCCTTCTGCGGTGCATGTAGCCGCATCCGGCTCACCTCCGACGGCAAAATCCGCACCTGCCTCTTCTCCCATCGCGAACACGACATCTACGCCCAGCTCCGCCTCGGCGCTACTGACCAGGACCTCCGAACCTTCATCCTGAGCGCCGTCGAAAAAAAGGAAGCCCGCCACCACATCGGTGAACCTGGATTCCTCAAACCCTCCCGCTCCATGGTGCATATCGGCGGATAAAATAAGGCGGGGTGCAATCCAGGGAACACAATTTCGATGGCCTTCAGCAATTTTGACTTCCCACACGTGTAAAGCTATGGGTAGACTTCTCCTCCAGGCTGTCAACATTTTGTTTGCCACTTTGCGGTAGGTGCATGACCAAAAATGTCGAAACCCGGGGCCCGCTCGATGACCTGCTGGTCTTTCACCAGTTGGCGCGCTCCCTCACGTCCAATCTCGAACTCAAATCAATCCTCAAAATCATCATGGAATACATGGACCAGTTCATCGATGCCGAACTCTGGGCCTTGATGGTCCTCGACCCCGAGCGCCAGGAACTCTACTACGCCTCCCCCGACGGCGGCCCCGACCCCAGACTCAATGATTTCCGCGTCAAAATCGGCGAGGGACTCGGCGGCTGGGTCGCTCAGCACGGCGAAACCCTCATCATCCCTGAGGTTGCCCGGGACTCTCGTCTCGCCGGACTTGCCCAGGAAAGCCTGGAGAAGCCCCTCAACATCCATTCCGCGATCGGGCTCCCCATCCGCGGTCGCAAAGGCACCCACGGCGTCATTGAAATCTTCAACCCCCAGCTCGACAGCCAGTCGGAATACTCCATCGCATTCCTCCACATCCTTGCCGACTACGCCGCCATCGCCATTGAAAACGCACAGGACGTCGCCCGCGCCCAGCAACTCACCATCACCGACGACGTCACCGGACTCTTCAACAGCCGCCACCTGTACGCTGAACTCGAACGCGAACTCGAACTCTCCCGCTCCGAAACCAGGCCCCTCAGCCTCGTCTTCCTCGACCTCGACCGATTCAAACGCGTCAACGACGTCCACGGCCACCTCATCGGCAGCGAACTCCTCGGCCAAATCGGCAAGCGCATCCACTCCCTCTGCCGCGCCACCGACCTCTGCTTCCGCTACGGCGGCGACGAATTCGTCATCCTCATGCCCTCAACCTCTCGCGAAGCGGCCCTCCGCATGGCCCACTCCATCCACGCCAACCTCGCCACCACCGTCTTCCACATCGGCAAAGGCCTCGAAATCAGCATCAGCGCCAGCGCCGGCATCGCCACCTACCCCGGCGACGGCCGCACCGTGCACGCCATCCTCGGCGCAGCAGACAAACGCATGTACTCCGTAAAAAGCTCAGGCCGCGGCCGCGTAGAAGCCTGACCCGTCCCCCGGAATCAACAACGACAGGCGCGACGCCACAACCCCAAGCGCCGTAGGCGCACCAAGACACTAGCCCAGGGCAAAGCCCTGGGTTAAATCCCCAACATGTCTCCACACGAGGGGCCTCGATGGCCCCGAGCCCCGTCCGCAAAGGCTCGACAGCCCATCGCCGGGTGCCCCCGGGTCCCTCAGACGGTTGAATACCACTCTGCGGGTGCCCCCGGTCCCTCGCATTCGGGGACCGAGGCTCACCCTCACCATCCACACGCCACAACTCCAAGCGCCATAGGCGCACCAAGACAATAGCCCAGGGCAAAGCCCTGGGTTAAATCCCCAACATATCTCCACACGAGGGGCCTCGATGGCCCCGAGCCGGGCTTCTCAACTGCCCCGCACAGCCCGTGGAACATAGCAATTTGGCTATACCCCCAGACCATCCTCAACCCAATGCACAACCACCCCAAATTCCACGCAAACCCATCTCGCACATTCCAAACAACATCCACCAAATTTCCTTGACAAATCAGGCCCCTCAGCCGCCGCCCAGAAATGTTACACGTGGAACAATCCCTACTCCTCAGCCACTTCCCCAGCCTGCCGCACCGCCATATCCTCCAATTGCCGCCGCCAGTCCAGCGTGTCAATGAATCCCCGCGACTCCCGCCAGCCCGGCTCCACAATCACATGCAGCTCCAGGTAAACCCGCGTCCCCAGCAGGCTCTCAATCTCCTTGCGCGCGCTCGTGCCAATCTGCTTCAGCTTCGCACCCTGCTTGCCAATCAGAATCGCCTTCTGCCCATCCCGCTCGCAGTAGATCACCGCTGAAATACTGGTCACCGGCTGCTTCACCTCCGCAAATCCGCCGCCCTTCAGCGGCCTCGGCTTCTTCGCCTTTTCTGGCGCTGCCGGCGGCTCTTCAAACTTCTCAATCACCACCGCCGCCGCGTAAGGAACCTCTTCTCCCGTCTCCATCAAAATCCGCTCGCGAATCAGTTCCGCCACCAAAAACCGCTCCGGCTGATCGGTAAACTGCTCCGGCGGAAAATACCGCTCGCCCACCGGCAAATACTCCACCAGCTTCTCCACCAGCAAATCCAGCCCGTCCCGCTTCCGCGCGGAAATCGGTACCACCTCGGCAAACTTGTACTGCTTCATCAACCCGTCAATCAGCGGCAAAAGCTGCTCCCGCCGGATCAGGTCAATCTTGTTGATCACAAGAAACACCGGGCAATCAAGCTTCTGCACCAACCCCAGCACAAACTCATCCTCACTCCGCCAGCTACCGCCCCGCGGCCGCCCATCCGGAGTGGGCGGGTCGATCGGTGCCCCCGGCTCCGCCTCCGGGACCTGGGGATCAGCCAACTCCGCTGGCTCGGCAAGCTCCGCGACTTTCATTTCGCGGCTCGCATCCACCAGCAGAATCACGATATCCCGCGTTTCCAGCGCCTCATACACCTCCTGCATCATCCGCCGGTCCAGCTGCGTCCCCGGCTTGTGCACTCCCGGCGTATCGACAAACACAATCTGAGCAGCCGGTTGCTTCTTCTTCGCAGGAACCTCGAGCACGCCCGTAATCCGGTTGCGCGTCGTCTGCGGCTTGCTCGTGACAATGGCCACCTTCTCGCCCACCAGCGAATTCAAAAGCGTGCTTTTTCCGGCGTTCGGCCGCCCCAATATCGATACAAATCCAGACTTCAATGCACTACTCCACTTCTATTCCAGTTGAATTCCCATGGCTGCCATTCGTTTTGCGCGCCAATCCATTTTGGCCATTCCGCTCCTCAGCCACCGCTTCCGCCGCCACCGTCACAGGCAGCATCAAACCGAGCCGCACCTGCTCCACCCGCCGGTCTGATGAAGCCACGACCTCAATCCTGAGCGCGCCTACTTCCAGCACCTCGCCCGCATGCGGAATCCGTCCCTCCGCCTCGCTCACCAGCCCACCGACCGTCTGCGCCTCAAACTCCTCATCCGGCTCCCACGGCGCGCCGACCAATTCCCCCAAACGGTCCACCGCAAAGCCGCCTGGCACCAGCCAGACACCGTCGCCTTCAGCCTGCGGATCTTCCACGCGCGCATCTTCTTCATCCTCATGCTCGTCGGCGATGTTGCCGACAATCTGCTCCAGCAGATCCTCAATCGTGACCAGTCCGGCCACTTCGCCGTATTCGTCAATCACGATGCGCATGTGCTGCTTTTCCCGCTGCATTTCGCGCAGCAGTTCGTAGCCCTTTTTCGTCTCTGGAACCTCGGCCGCGGGGCGCACAATGCTTCCTACCGTGCGCGTGGCCGCCTCTGTGTCAGAAATCTGCAGCAGGTCGTGCGCAAACGCAATGCCCTCAATCTCATCCAGAGTTCCAGCATGCACTGGCACGCGCGAATAATTGTGCTCTTTCAACTCCTCCAGAAAGTCGACCAGGAGCATCGTCTCTGGTACTGCAAAAATCTGTGGCCGCGGCGTCATCACATCCCGCACCAGTTTGTCGCCAAACTCGACGGCCGAGCGCACCAGGTCCTTGTCGCTCTCCTCGATGATTCCTTCTTCTTCGCCCGCCTCCAGCAGCGCTTCGACGTCGCCTGCCGCTTCTTCCTCGGCGGTTGCCGGCTCCTCGGCCAGGGTGGCAATCGAAACCAGAAAGCTGATCAGCAGAGTTGCGGGAAACACCAGGTACAGGAGCACCCGCACCGGCCACAGCAGCCGGACCACCCACAGCCCGCGCGTCCGTTGAAAGAGCAGAAACGGGACCACCTGGGTGCAGAAAACGGCAACCAGCACCACCGCCAGCACCGCCTGAAAAATTTCCTGAAGTGACGGCCGAGCCAGCAGCGGAGCGCGATCAAATACCGTCGCCCCCAACTCCAGCGAGAGCAGCCCCATCGCCACATGCATCAGGACCGAGGCCGCGAGCGTCGCCTGCGCGCGGCTCATCCAAAGATGCGGCTCCACATGCTGCTCCCACGCATCCAGGTTGTCCTGCACTTCACGCGAAAGGATCTTGCCAAACTCCGAGTACACGCGCGTCATGTACGCTGCGAGAGTGACAACACCCGCCAGCAGCGCAATGACACATACCAAATAGGCGCTCATCGCGCCTCACCCGCAGTCACGCCTTTGAACCTGCTTTTGCCTTCGCCCTTGATTTTGCCCTTGCCTTTCCTGCTGTCATTCCCCAGGGGAAGCTGCTTCTCGCTGACGACCTCAGCCCGCTCAATCAGCCCCGCCGGCAATCCAAACTGCTCTCGCAACTTCAACTCCAACGCCGCCATCTCTCCCCGATCCGTCTCATGATCCATTCCTGACAAATGCAGCAACCCATGCAGCATCAACACGCGAAGCTCGACCGCCAGCGGATGCCCCTGCTCCGCCGCTTGTCGCGCGGCCGTCTCGACTGAAATCGCCAGATCCCCGCCCGCCTCAAAGTCAGGAGCATCCATCATGTTTACGCTGGGAAATGACAGCACATCGGTCGCCTTGTTCTTTTTGCGAAAGAGCCGGTTCAGCCGGCGAATGCCGTCGTCGGTTGTCAGCAGCACTGTCACCTCGCCGCGCACACCCGCAGCCTCCTGCGCCTGACGCAGGGATCGTCGAAGCGTGGGCAAGGTCGGCAGCGCAGCTCGTCGGGTCCCGTCAGATTTGGAAAACTGCGGAAATCCCTCGGCTGACTCCGGTTGGTCTGGGTCAAAGAGGATCATCGTGCGTAGGCAGGCGAAACAATCCACCCGCCAACCTTCATGATACGTGAAAGCAAATTCAGAGATTGGCAATTCAAACTTCGTCCCACGTCAAATCGGAAAACAAAAGCAAATCCGCATTTTCTTTTTTTTCAATTCACGGTGATCATCTGATCGACCATTGGTGTCCAATGGAGTACTATAGACGCAATGCATGGCGTAGTCGAAACCCCCGGTTATCTCAAAGATGCTGAGGCAATCTTTACCCCTCAGGAACGAGAAGAGATCGTCATCATGGTCGCGCGCGATCCTGAGTGCGGCGAGATCATGCAGGGTACCGGCGGCGTTCGCAAGGTGCGCGTTGGACGCGGTGGTCGAGGCAAAAGTGGCGGAGGTCGGGTGATCTATATTCACCGTGATGCCGAACATCCGATTTTTCTTCTTGCCGCCTTTGCCAAAAACGATAAGGCCAATCTCAGCAAAGCGGAACGAAACGAACTGGCGAAGTTCGTCAAGACTTACTTCAAACCCCTCGGAGAAAACCAATGAGCGGCACAGCATTTAGCAAAATCATGCGTGGTCTGGAAGAGGCCAAGGCGTACACAGACGGCAAGCGGGAAGGCTTTAAGGTCACCCTGCCGCCGTCGATCGATGTCAAAGGCATCCGCAAAGAACTGCACATGACCCAGGCTGCATTTTCCGCGAACTTTGGCTTCAGTCTGGACACCGTGAAGCATTGGGAAGGCGGTCGCAGAACCCCCGAGATCCCCGCCAGAGCCTATCTCACCGTTATTCAACACAATCCAACCGCGGTCCTGGAAGCTCTGCAAAAATCCTCAATGCAGGCAGAGGTAACAAAGCTGCCGGCAAGACGCAAAGCATAAGTTCCCATGCGTCGGTCTCTTTGATGAGACGTGAAAGCGGAATGCGAGCCGCGCAATCGCGAAACAGCGTCGCCCCATAGTTCTGTGAAAGGGCACGGCTTCAGCCGGGCCACAACCCAAGCCCACCACCCCACAACGAGGAGCCTCGACGGCTCCGAGCGCCCTTGCTCTTCTCCGCAAGCGAAACAAAATACGTTAATGATGACTAACCCCGCCTGAGCGCCGGATTCCCTCTGGCATCGGAGGTGCACAGTTTCTCGGGTCGTCAC